>NZ_CAMYFI010000037.1 GCF_947255005.1 uncultured Tessaracoccus sp.
TGCGCTGCACCTTGATCTTGACGTCCGTGGGTCCGACGGTGGGGCAGGGCACGTCAATGAGCTCGAGCCCCGTGCCTGGGCGCGTCTTTGCGATGGCCTTCATACCTGCACACTGTAATGCCGCGACGGGTGCGGTGCTGGTGGTTGAGTAGCTGCGCGTCCACCGGTGGTTGAGCCGCCCGCGTAGCGGGCGTGTCGAAACCACACTGCATCTCGATACACGCCTTCGCCGCTACTCGATGGTCGGATGGGGGCCGTCCACCGGTGGTTGAGCCGCCCGCGTAGCGGGCGTGTCGAATCCATCCACCACGAAACTTCAAAATCCGTACGCAGATTCACTTAACCCCCCAAAATCAGAGGGTTCGATCAATCTGCGTACGGATTTTGAAGGCGTCGGGCTGGTGAGTACCCGATCAACCTCGTGGGCCGCACCAGGCGAGGCGTTCGTAGTGTGTTTGATGATCGGGATATGTTTCCGGTGGGGCAATTACGGGTGGGCTATGAGGCGTCCTTCATGAAGCGCTCAGTGAACTTGGGGCCTGGGCTCAGGACTAGCGCCTGTTCCTCAGACGTGTCGAGGTTGTGGCCATGAGCCGTGGCATCATCTATGAACTCTTGGTAGTTCCCGATCTGTGGCTCAAAGGTGCCGTCGGGTGCCCAGTAATAGACGTTGCGGCTGAGCATGCCTCCCGGCGGATTGAATCCGGCCTCCGGGGTAAGCGTATTGAGCAGTTGCGCTATCGGGATGAGACTGGTGAGGCCCTCGTCGCGAGTGGGCAGAGAATACATCAGCAGTGAGCGATTGGGGACAGCGAGCAGCAGTCCATCTGGTGCTTCGATCTCGAGTTGCTGGAGCAGCGCATGTACATCGCCGATCTTCGAAGCGATGAACATAGACTCACCATTAGCGAAATGCACACTGTCTTCTTCGAAGAACTCATCAATGGGTTCGGCGTTCGTGTTGCGCTGGCCCTGAGCGAAGAGCGCATCCACTGGGATCTCAAGTTTTGCGACGCTTTCGTCTTGCAGTGTGGCGACGTGCGTCGGATAGTCAAGGCAAAGCACTTGTAGTAGATCGTTCCCAAAGGGTCGCCCGTATTCGTAGGATTCTGCTTCCGCTCCTGAGATGATCCGAGTCCGGATCATCGTGAGTAGTTCTTCTCTGCTCGGCTGGGGAGCGGAGTCGGCCTGCGCGGCTGTAATCGCAAACTGCAGCCAGCGTTGCAGCGTGTCCTCCCACTCCTGCATGGGAAGCTCTTGAAGTTGGTCAGTCAGGTTCTCCAGCGACAATGTGCCGCGACCGTCGATGTCGAGAGCATGTCCATGTTCAGTAATGACCGGCGTCGCGGTGATGCCGCGCACTTCGAGTTCGTGGATCAGGTAGCCGGCGGCGCTATTGAGCATGAGCTCTCGTTCTGGGTACTGGTGTTCGCTCACTGGGGTCTCCTCCGTGCATTCCGTCGTCAGTCTACGTACGGTTGGGTATGTTGTAGCAGCACCTCGAAGTGTCGTGGCTGGACAACGCGAGTGCCCAGCGCCCTGGAGGTGGGCTTGCGATTCCCCTTGACCGATGATGAGTGCTTGCCCCCACATCGCTGTCATACCCTCGCTAGGATCATTCCACTGATCGGGAGGTAATAGCCGCATGACCACCACAGTGCAGGAGATCATCGCTGGGTTCGCTGACGCACCGTCGCAGTCGGAAAAGGGCACCAAGTTTGAGCGCTTGATGATCGACTACTTCAAGCATGATGCGACGCTGGCCGCGCAGTACGACGAGGTGATGCAGTGGACGGAGTGGCCGCACCGTGGTTCGAGCATCGACGTCGGTATCGATTTGGTGGCGCGTTCCAAAGAATCGGGCGATTGGACGGCTATCCAATGCAAGTTTTATGACCCGCATCGGACGCTCCAGAAGGCTCATATCGATTCGTTCTTCACGGCTTCGGGTAAGCGGTGGGATGGTGTCGAATTCACCAACCGCATCATCATTTCTACGACGGACAAATGGTCGTCGCTCGCTGAAGAAGCGCTCAAAGAGCAGACCATTCCCGTACAGCGGCTGGGCCTAGCAGAGATTGCCCTTTCTCCCATCGACTGGGCGTTTGCCGACGAGACCAAGCTCATCGTTGACCTCAAACCGCGCACGAAGTTCGGGCTGAGGCCGCACCAACGCACCGCCATCGAGAAGATCAGCGAGGGGTTCGAGAAGCAGGACCGCGGCCAGTGGATCTCAGCGTGTGGCACGGGCAAGACGTTCACGTCGCTGAAGCTCACTGAAGCGATGGCGGAACGCAACGGCGGCAGTTTGAGGGTGCTGTTCTTGGCGCCGTCGATTTCGCTCGTTTCACAGTCGCTGCGGGAGTGGACTGCCCAAGCCACCACGGATCTACGCCCGTTCGTCGTGTGCTCGGACACGAAGGCGTCACGAGCCGCCGAGGATATTGCTCCCCACGACGTGCCGCTGCCCGCGACGACGGATCCACAGACGCTGCGTGACCGGCTAGCGGCTGGGAAGCGCGCGGCGGGGATCACCGTCGTGTTTTCGACATACCAGTCGCTGTCCGTGGTTGCAGAGGCGCAGGCGCTGGGCGTGCCTGAGTTTGATTTGATTCTCTGCGACGAGGCGCACCGCACGACGGGCGTCACGTTATCGGGCGAGGATGAGTCGCATTTCGTGCGCGTGCACGATCAGCAATTCATTCGCGGAAAGAAGCGTCTGTACATGACGGCCACGCCCCGCATGTTCGGTGACGCGGTGAAGACGAAGGCCGCAGATCACTCTGCGGAGCTCACCAGTATGGACGACCTCGCCCTCTTCGGGCCGGTGTTCCACCGCTTGGGATTCGGGGAGGCCGTCGAGAATGGGTTGCTCACTGACTACAAGGTGGCCGTGCTCATGGTCACGGAAGAACAGATGGCGGGCCCCATCCAGTCGATGATGGCCGACGACAACCTCGAGATTCCGTTGGATGACGCAGCCAAGATCATGGGCGCGTGGAATACCCTCGCCAAGCGCACGCATCCCGGCGACGCGGCTCCCGCGTTCTCGCCGGGAGAGACCCCGATGAAACGGGCCGTCGCGTTCTTGCCGAACATCAAGTCGTCGAAGCGCGTTGCGGATGCGTTCGAGGACGTGGTGCGTGCGTCGCGGCATGACGCCGACGAGATTCTGGTGACGGAGGCTCGTCACGTCGACGGCACGATGAATGCCATGGTGCGTGCCGACGAGCTCGCCTGGCTGAAAGCGCCGGTTCCGGACGGTGAGTGCCGCATCCTGACGAACGCCCGCTGCCTGTCGGAGGGCGTCGATGTGCCGGCGCTGGATGCGGTGATGTTCCTGAGCCCGAGGAATTCCGCCGTCGACGTGGTGCAGTCCGTGGGGCGTGTGATGCGGAAGGCGCCGGGCAAGGACTGTGGCTACATCATCCTGCCCGTGGCGGTGCCGGTTGGCGTCGAACCTTCCGAGGCGCTGAAAGACAACAAGCGTTTCAAAGTGGTGTGGGACGTGCTCAACGCGCTGCGCGCCCACGACGACCGCTTCGAGGCGATTGTGCAGTCCATCCAACTGAATGGCGGCAAGGACGACTCCGGGAAGGTGATCGTCGATGCCCCCGATCTGACCGGCGGCGACGCGGAGAGCCCAGACAAGCCTGGGGCTGCGGTGCAGCTGCCGCTGTTCCACCTGGCTGATTGGCGCGACGCCATCTACTCGCGGATCGTCGATAAGGTTGGCACCCGCGAGTATTGGGATCAGTGGGCGCGTGACGTGGCCAGGATGTCGGCGGCTCAGATCGCCCGCATTGAGGCGCTGTTGGCGGATGCCCCCGACGAGGTGCGGGCGCAGTTCGACACGTTCCTTGCCGGTTTGCAGGCGAACCTGAACGATTCCATCACTCGGGACGACGCGGTGAGTATGTTGTCGCAGCATCTCATCACCGCCCCGGTGTTTGAGGCGCTGTTCAGCGAGTCTGATTTCGCGAGCCGCAACCCGGTGAGCGTAGGCATGCAGGCCATGCTCGACACACTGGAGGGTCAGGGCCTGGACGCGGAGACGCAGAAACTGGACCGCTTCTACGAGTCGGTGCGGGTGCGGGCGGCGGCGGTGACGTCGGCGGCGGGTCGGCAGCAGGTGATCCACGATCTCTACGAGAAGTTCTTCAAGAACGCCTTCCCGAGGCAGGCCGAGGCGCTGGGCATCGTGTACACGCCGGTTGAGGTGGTGGATTTCATCCTCCGTGCCGCCGACGACCTTTCGCGCCAGCACTTCGGGCAGGGCCTCACCGACGAGGGTGTCACCATTCTGGACCCCTTCACGGGCACGGGCACGTTCATAGTGCGCCTGTTGCAGTCGGGCATCATCCGCCCGGAGGATCTGGGGCGGAAGTATGTGCACGAGCTCATGGCCAACGAGATCATGCTGCTCGCGTATTACGTGGCGTGCGTGAACATTGAGGCGACGTTCGAGGCGCTGCACGGCGGCGACGAGTACGTGCCGTTCCCCGGCGCGACAATGACGGACACGTTCCAGATCAGCGAGGAGGGCGACCGCGTCGACACCAGCCTGCTGCCCGCCAACAACGAGCGCATTACCAAGCAGCTGGCCACGGACATCACGGTCATCGTCGGTAATCCGCCGTACTCGGTGGGGCAGACGAACGCCAACGACAACAACCAGAATGTGAAGTATCGGACGCTCGACGGGCGGATCGCAGACACGTATGCGGCGCGCTCCAGCGCGCAGAACAAGAACTCGCTCTACGACTCTTACATCCGCGCCTACCGTTGGGCCACCGATCGGCTGGGGGAGCGCGGCATCGTCGCGTTCGTCTCTAACGGTGGCTGGATCGATGGCAACACCGCCGACGGCATGCGCCTGGCCATGGCCGACGAGTTCAGTGAGCTCTGGGTGTTCAACCTGCGGGGGAATGCCCGAACGGCAGGAGAGCAACGCAAGAAGGAAGCCGGCAACGTGTTTGAATCGGGCAGCCGCGCCACCGTCGCCGTCGTCCTCGGCATGAAGGATCCCGCGGACGCTGGCCCGGCTGTCATCCACTACCGCGACATCGGCGATTACCTGAGCCGCGACGAGAAACTCGCCATCGTCAACAGCGCCCAGTTGGGCGACGACGAATGGGCGGAGATCACACCCAACGCCGAAGGCGACTGGCTCAACCAGCGCGACGAACTGTTCCAGCAGTTCATGCCCATCAGTGAGGTTTTCCAAACCTATAGCAGGGGCGTAGAGACAACGCGTGACGCGTGGTGCTACAACTTCGACACAGCGCAGGTTGAATTCAACATGCGGCGTATGATCGAGACCTTCAATGCTCAAGCGGCAGAGCGTACTCCGCAAACGGAACAACTCGACGACTCCACAAAGATCAGTTGGTCCCGTAACCTGCGCAAGCGAGCAGCTCAAGGGAGAACCGAGGCCTTCCACCCAGGCAGCATCCGAGAGTCGCTCTACCGGCCTTTCACGAGACAGGCTCTGTACTTCGATGCAGTGTTCAATTCGGTTCCAGGACAGAACGCTGGATTCTTCCCGACGAACGCGACGCCCAACGTTGGCTTTTATCAGGTCGGATCTGGTTCGGCCGTGCCTTTCAGCGAGATTGCCACGGCAGCACTGCCAGATCGGCATGTGACCGGGGCTGGGAGCGGAGGCCAGTTCTTCGCCCGCTACACCTACGAGCCCGGCCCCAAGCGCGGTGAGGCGGAGACGCTGTTTGATGAATCGTTGGAGCTCGTGGACGGCTACCGCCGGATCGACAACATCACCGACGAGGCGCTCGCGCACTTCCAGCAGGCGTTCGGCCCGTCGGTGACGAAAGACTTGATCTTCACCTACGTCTACGGGGTGCTGCATTCCGCGCAGTACCGGGAGCGGTTCGCGGCCGATTTGAAGAAGATGCTGCCACGCATCCCGCTGGCCAAGGACCTCGCAGATTTCCAGGCGTTCGCCGACGCCGGCCAACGCCTTATGGACCTGCACATCGGTTACGAATCCGTCGAGCCGTATCCGCTGCAGGAGCAGGTGAAGGCGGCGGTGGACATGGACGAGTGGGAGCTCTACGCCGTCGGGGACAAGCGCATGAAGTTCCCCACCAAGGGCGGCGTGAAAGACCTGACCACGCTGGTCTACAACTCGCATGTCACGCTCTCGGGTATCCCGGAGGAGGCATACCGCTATCAGCTTGGCTCACGTTCGGCGCTGGAGTGGATCGTCGACCGCTACTACATCAAGACCGACAAGGCCTCCGGCATCGTGAACGACCCGAATGCGTGGTCGCGAGAAGTGGGTGACCCCCGCTACATCCGCGACCTCGTCGGGCGGGTCATCACCGTGTCGCTCGAGACTATGCGCATCGTCGACGCACTGCCCCACTTACCGCTGGGTGGCGAAGAGCCCGTCGGTGAGAGCCCGGTTGATGCAGAGCCGGAGCACAGCGTGCTGTAAGAAGCGCCCGAGAGATCGCCGTTACCCGTCGCGCCCGAGTTGCCAGAATACCCGACGCGGAGGCATGGCTGGACTCCTACCACTCGCCCACGGATGAGCAGAAAACCGAGTGGCGCGATCGGCAGAGGGGCTACGGGCTGGCTTGACCGTCCAAACGGTGGGTGATCTCTACGGTGTGTCGCGGGAGCGGATCCGGGAAATCGCGGCGAGCCGGGGCATCAGCATTCTGCAGCTGCACGAGGGAGCAAAACAGCAGCAAGATCGACGTCGGCGCCGTATGGATCGGCACATTTACGCCGCGTCGCTGACACAGCATCTGGTGAAGCCGGCCGAGGAGCTGCGCGCAGAGTGACTTCGGCTCACGGACTGCACGCCACCGATGGTTGAGTAGCGAGCGCAGCTCGCGTATCGAAACCGGCACTGCATCTCTATATGCGCCTTCGGCGCTACTCGATGGTCTGGGAGGGGAGGCCTGCCCAGATGGTTGAGTAGCCGCCGGAGGCGGCGTATCGAAACCCAGCACCGAACTTCACAATCCGTACGCAGGCTGACCAAACCTCCGATATTCGGAGGTTAAGCAAATCTGCGTACGAATTGTGAAGTTTTCGGCGCCTCTCGATGCGGCGACTACGTTGCCTACTCGATGGCCCGGGGAAGGAGAGCGTCTCGATATGCACCGGCGGCGTCACTCGATGTTCTGGGGTGGGAGCGGCCCCTCTGCACGACTCAGGGCTAGCCACGGAACAAGGCTCAGGACGTTTCAGTTCGGGGAAGATGGTCGGGTGAGTAGGTAGCAGACAGAGGGGGGAAATGAGGCCATCACTTCGAAATACTAACGAACCTTTGCAATACGTACCTCAGCTCCCGACTCCAGTACGTGATCCGTGAACGCTGTGGGCATCGCGTCATCAACAATAATCACATCAAAGTCGGAGACAGCACACACGCGATAGAGGGCAGTGCGCGCGTACTTCGATGAGTCAACAAGTAATATATTTTTCGTGGAAACGTCCATCATTTGACGTTTGATAGATGCAAATGACTGCTCAGGGTGGTAACAAAAGGAGTTGTCGATTGCGGTAGCGGACATAAAGCAGATATCAGGCCTGAGATCCTCCAAGGCACGTTCTGCCAGTATCCCGGTGTAGGCCTCCGCCCAGCTTATAAAAGTGCCGCCGGTCAGGATGAGGCTGAGTGAATGAGTCTTACGGACCGTCGACGCCACGAATTCAGCGTTCGTAATTACCGTGCATGGCTCTTTCCCCTGAAGGTGGGGAAGGAGTTGGATGTTCGTGGTGGAGTCATCGAAGCAAACAGACATGCCTGGTCGGATGTATTCACTCGCAAGTAAACAGATGGCATCCTTGGTGGATCTATTCTTTGCAATGCGTATGGCAGCTGCCGATTCGGTAAGCGAGGAGCTTGCGGCTCGGACGACTCCCTTTCGTCGTATAAGTAAGCCAGATTCCTCGAGTTCGGCAGTATCCCGGTAGACCGTCATGGTTGAGATATCGAACTTGCTGGCGAGCTCTTCAATGGTTGCTTCACCGTGAGAGACAACATAATCCAGCACCAGTCGTTGACGATCATGTAGGGTTCCCATGGTTTCACCCACCTTTAGCGCGATGGCTGCAATGTCTGTCCAGAGCATATCCACCGCAGTCGGCATGCGGGGATGTCCATGCTGAGATGTTCACCCTGCATGCCAACTGCTGCTTTGGCTGTTTACTTCTTACTTTGAGCGGGGGAGCACTGCCTGAGCGATGACATGCTTGACGTCATCCACGGGGCTATTCAACAGTTCATCCACTGCCGCAAACAGGGGAAGATCGTTCTTGGGATCTAGGTTGAGTTGATCGATGAGTTTCTTTGCGAGCCCTGCGGCGGGCACACCCTCGACAGTTTGCTCAAGGCGCGCCATCTCGGCGAGGGCTTCATCGGGCTTCTCGCCTCTGCCGATGCGCATGCCGTAGACCTTGTTTCTTCCCGAGAGGCCAGTTACCTCCAAATCGCCAACGCCCGCCAAGCCGAACGCAGTGGCCGGATCTGCGCCCATGGCAGCACCCAAGAGGGACATTTCCCGAACAGCTTGCGCAAACGTTGCAGCCTTCAAGTTGTGATGCGGTCTTTCCGTCGCTTCCTCGAGACCATCCGAAATACCCAACGCGATGGCGTAGACGTTCTTCATCGGAGCGCAAATCTCTACTCCAACCTCATCCTGGGTATGTTGAATAGCGTAGGAGCTGGATGCTGCTTCCCTGGCGTAGCGGTGAGCGACTTCTGCGTCGCTGCAGCCAAAGATCGTTGCTGTGGGTTCTCCCTGGGCGCACTCGTTCGCTTTCACAGGGCCAGCGATAGCGACGATTGGAGGAAGCGAGGTTACGCCCTCATTCTTCGCGATCTGGCGGATTGCTTCGGGGAGGAGCAGGATTTCCCCGCTGTCCGTTTCGTAGAATCCCTTCGAAGTGAGCCAAAGAGCGTCCGCCTGAGCAATGCCTGACAGTGCTCGTCGGGTGATTTCTGCCACTCCCACAGAAGCGACCGCCATGATTACTACGTCAGCGTCGGCCAGAGCCGTCGCCAACTCGTCGGAGCGAAAAGTTGTGACCTCGCTGTTGATGATTGCGCCCGTTCGAGGGTGAGGCTGATGGTGTTCGATTGCATCAATGAGGTGGTCATCGAGCCACGTGCCCCAAAGTCGAACGTTCCACCCTGCTTCTACTAGTGGATTGCATATTGCGGAGCCCATTGCGCCTGCTCCGAGCACTGTTGCTGTTGTCATGGATATTCTTCCTTCCTTGTCAGGCAGATTTATAGACTCGCGGCGGGCGATTCAGGGCGGGTGGATGGATATTTCTTTGCGAGGTTGTGAAGGCTTTCGAATGTCTCGCGCAATTGCGGGTACAGGGTACGCTGCACTTCAGCGATCTCCCGATACCGCTCGTGCAGATGCATGTCTGGCTCGATGGTTCGACCACTCTGCGCCATTTCACGCGCGGCGGTGGCCACGTCGGTATTGCCGTACACGCCAGTAGAAGCCATCGCGAGCACTGCCGCACCCAGGGCGGAAACCTCACTTTGGGCGGCTACCGTGATGGGTAGGCCAGTGGTGTCTGCCATGATCTGAGACCACAGCGTTGAACGCGTGCCTCCGCCCATGCCGCGCAGCTGCGTGAGCTTCGTGCCGGTGCCTTGCTCAATGGCGTCAAGGTTGTGGCGCATCTCGAAACCTATCGATTCGAGGATCGACCGGTACATGTGCGCACGAGAATGGGTGCCTCGCCACCCAACTACGGCTCCTCGCGCCAGCGCATCCCAATGCGGTGATTGGACGGCATTCCAGTAGGGCAGCGTGATGAGCCCTTCACACCCAGGAGGAATGTCTGATGCGGCCTCATCCAGCGCCGGGTCTGGTTCACCTAATAGTTTTGGATCGCCGAGCGACTCCCGGAACCAACCAGCCAGGTAGGAGCCAGAGGACTGCAGAACCTCAAACACATAGTTGCCGGGGATCCCTGATACATGGGTTCTGAACACGGAATCGTAGGTGTAGGTGGGCGACTCAACGCCAGCATTGACCGCAGTGCCGAGGTTCAGGTATCCGACTTCCGGAGTTACCGCAGCTGCACCGATGCCGGCGGCCTGGCCGTCGCCCAACCCCGCGATAATGGGAATACCTGGGGTGATGTTCCATTCCTTTGCAAGCGAATCCTTGAGGGGAGCGATCTCTTTGGACGGAGGGACGAGGTCCGGCATCTGTTCCTGGCTCACACCAGCGATATCGAGCAGCGACGGGGCCCATTGACGTTTCTGAATATCAAAGAGGCCAAGAGAGTCGGCGGCTGCTTCGGACGAAGCCCATCTTCCAGTGAGGTTCCAAACAATGTAGGCGAGCACGTCGGTGACTTTGTGGGCCTGCTGGAAGATTTCCGGTTCGTGTTCTTTCAGCCATGCCATTTTGTAAATGGCAGGAGTGACCCCCGCCGGCTTTCCCGACAGCTTGTGGATCTCGGTGGATCCGTAGCGCTCGATCTGATCGGCTGCTCGTGAGTCGAGCCATAGGATGCCCGGGCGAAGTGACTTGCCGGTTTCGTCGAAGGCCGCGAAGGATTCACGCTGGTGTGTGAGCGAAATGGCAGCGATGCGTTCGCGCTCGCCTGCGGAGAGTTGGGTGACGAGTTCAGCGATGGTGTCCCGGCTCGTCTCCCACCAACGCTCAGGGGTGTGCTCATAGTGATCCATCGCTGGCGTGTGCAGCTGGATGTTTCTCTTAGCAATCGTCCCAATGTTGCCCTGCACGTCGACACAGATTGCCTTAGTCGAGGTGGTTGAGGAATCGAGAGCGATGACCAAGGGGCCTTCACCATGTAGTTGCGTCATGTCATTCTCCATCGAATGGGTTGCTCGTAGGTGTTGAGCAACACTTTACATCTATGTGGGGTTTTTCACAACAAGTTGGGATCCGTGATGGATGCGCGCTGCCTGCGGCTCTACAGCTCACGACTGATTGTTGTAGCCGTCACGTGGTTTCGCTTTGCCATGAACGGTGGCGTTACAGAGCTCTGTGCTCCGTCACTGACCCTCCGGAGATGATGAGAGGTGCCCTAGGAGCTGTCTCTCCCGACGGGCTCCGGCGGAAGAGGCAGCTCACCCCTTCAAGTTCCCCAATCCATGCACACATGACGCTCGCGCGAGCTAAGGGCAGGTCTGGCTGCACCAGTGCTTGCTGTGCACCAGGCACTGACACGGACGTGCCTTCACGTGAGAGTGTTCCCCTGCAACGACGCGTTTCGCGACGACGGTTCGACGCGCCGCCCTATCTCGTCGGGGATCCTGAGAGCTATCACAGTCAGACACGCTGGGTAGACCCAGCACTGACGATGGCCGTGGGGGCATTCGGCGAGTGGCTGTCAGTCGGGCATCAGCGTCGGTCGGGAAGATCGACATCGAGGCCCTGCTCGACTAGCCACCGGGCCAACTCTGCTGGGCACTCCAACTCCGCCAGAGCAGTGTGTTTGTTGTAGTCGGTGGTCGCCTCTAACAAACACTTGTCGTAGACGGCCTTCATCGCATCGAGATCGCCACTGCTGAGGATCTTTCTGAAGTCTGCAGGCAGGGTTTTGCGCTTGCGGGCCATATGTGGTTGTTAGCAAGAGGGAGGGGCAAGCTGGTGGGTCGAGACGAGCTCATGACAGTGTGTGGTTCGAAGAGAGTGCCTGTGCTCGCGGGTGCCGCGACGCCATCCTGAACGTCGGCAGGTGGGGGACGGGGATCGCTAGTTGTACTGACCGGGGAGGTTGGTTAAGCGGGTGATGGGTGGCTGGTTGCTGCAGGCTGAGTGGGGTCTGTGGTGATTGTAGTAGTGGATCCATCCGTTCAGGGCATTACGGCGTTCTTGTTCGGAGGTGTAGCAGCGGGCGTAGGCCCAGCCATCGGCCAGGGTGCGGTGGAAGTGTTCGATCTTGCCGTTGGTCTGTGGTCGGCGTGGGCGGGTCTTCTTCACGGTGATGCCAAGTTGGTCGCAGACCTGCTGCCACAGGTGGGATTTGTAGGCTGACCCGTTGTCGGACAGGACTCGCTCGATCGTGATGCCCCGGGCAGCGAACCAGTCGACCGCCCGGGCCAGGACACCGGTGGCGGTCAGAGCGGTCTCGTCGTCGTGGACTTCGGAGTAGACCACTCGGGAGTGGTCATCGATCACGGAGTGCACGAAGGCGTGGCCGAGTCGGGGCTGGCCGTAGGCGTTGCGGCCACGGTTGCGGCTGTTCTGTCGGTTCCAGTTGCCTTGTTGGCGTCCGACGAAGCGCCAACCCCCGCCGTCGGGGATGTTGCCCAACTTCTTCACATCGACATGAACCAGCGATCCGGGGTGGTCGTGTTCGTAGCGGCGGATCGGTTCACCGGTGGCCCGGTCGCAGGCCGATAGCCGGTTCAGTCGACACGCGGTGAGGATCCGTCCCACGGTGGAGGGGGCGATGCCGAGACGGGCGGCGAGCTGGATCGGGCCTTCCCGCAGGCGCAGGCGCAGACTCACGCAGCGCTTCACAACCTGTTGCGGGGTCTTGGTCGGGCTGTGATGCGGCCGGGAAGGGCGATCGAGCATCGATTCGCCTGCCCGGTAACGCTCGGCCCACCGCTTCACCGTCGGCCACGAGACCTGGAATCGGGCGGCGACCTCGCTGATCGGCATACCCTGATCGATGACGAGCCGGGCGACGATCAGACGGTGTTTCGGGGTCAATGCTGCGTTAGCGTGGGACACAAGAGGGCCTTCCTGGTGAGAGCGGTTCTGTCGCAGGTCCCACTCAACCAGCAAGGCCCTCCCTTGCTCACACGCCCGGATCGCAGTCCTTCAACCAACCTGTCCGGTCAGTACAGCTAGTTCGAATACACCGACCTGCCGGATGCGGACGCGGAGCTCATCCGCTTCAGACGGTGGTGCTGGCGAGAGAACGGACGCTGTCCCCGAGCGCCTCAGCATTGAATAATCGCTAGGGCATAACACCGAAGACTATTACTCAGTCCTGGCCAGCGTCGAGCCAGGGGAATGGCACCCGGAACGCGACGCAAGCGCGTAGATGAAGTCTTGACTGTGGGCGCATCATACGCAGGCGCACACGGTGCGTCGACGGTTGGAAGAGCCGGCGCAGGCCTGGGCGATGCTTGCTGATGTGCTAGTGACACTGCAGTTTCCGGATCCTACGTGCGATGCGCTCTATGACGCACTCTTGGGTGCTGGACCACCAGGTCGGGGTACGCGAACCATGCCGGGCTCGATGCCACGAGTGCAACCCGCCATTTGAAACAGCTCGCGGCGCTTTACCTGCTCGCAGCACGAGGCGAAACGCGTGGGCGTCACTACGTGATGGCCCACCACTTCGAGCCATCCGCGACGAGATCACTGCGAATCGTAAGCCCTTTGGAAGACCCATATCCCACCCTGATGCTGGACCTCTGCACTGCATAGGCTTACGGACGTCGTCGTGGGTGATGTCGACTCGCAGGCTGCTCGGCCCTGATGGTTGAGTAGCGTGCGAAGCTCGCGTGTAGAAACCGGCGCTGCATCTCGACACGCGCCTTCGGCGCTACTCGATGGCCTGGGGCAGGCAAGGCGTCGGTCTGACCAGGCGGTTGAATAGCGAGCGAAGCGCGCGCATCGGAGGCCCGCCAGTTGAACCCCATTTGGTTATTCTCTTTCGTATGGGACTTACAACATCTCTGATCCTCACAAGCGAATCTGTGGCGGACGAGCAATTGCAAGCCTGGGGGCTTGCTCCGACGCAAACCAACGGTGACTTGTGGACCGCGTTCTGTGACCCGATGAACCAGTTCGTCGCGGTGGCCCGGCCACGTGATTGGACTATCTTGTTGGACCCGGAAATGCTGATCGCGGAGCACTTCGAAACTGACTCAATCACACTGCCCGGCATCTGGCACGTGGTGAGCACGGTGTCCTCGACTGGGTTCGTGGATTACCGTGTGTTCGTTGATGGCACACTCGTCCGGCACATGCTCGCAGGCGATGAGGAGCTCGACGAAGGCGCACCAGTGGTTGATGAATCCCCGTTTACCTTCCGTGAAAATGACGGGGCCGACGAACCGGTCGAGGTAGACGGCGACCTCATCATTCAGGAGCTTCCGCGCGTGGTCGGGGCTATCGGTGCTGACGACGACATCTTTGACGTCGAAGGGCAGTACTTCGCGTACCAGGAAGCCGCGCCGGACGTCGACGGAAACACGCCTGCACATGAAGAAGCAGGTACCACCTCGGGCGGGGAGGAAAGCAAGAACACATCCATCTTCGCCAGGCTGTTCCGCAAGAAGTAACTCGCATCGCCAGCCAGTAATCGATCTTGGCTGTTGGTGGTGGACGTGTCGCGGCGGTTCGATGCATGCAATATTACATGTATTGTTGAGGTGTGATCTTCACATCATCTGAGCTGACGGCTCGCGACCAAGAGGTTCTCAGCGACATCGCAGAGATGCGCGACAGTCTCGCTGGGATGCTCCGACTGCCTCGTAGGTGGCAGGGCAACTTGCGTCGCTCGTTGCAGGCTCGCGCCATTCGAGGGTCGAATACCATCGAGGGGTATGCCATCACGCAGCAAGATGCGGTTGCGGCGGTCGATGATGAGTCGCCGCTGCTGGCCGATGCGGCCACCTGGGCGGAAATCACTGGGTATCGGCGTGTGCTGACGTTCATTATCAACCATGCCTCCACGCCAGGTTTTCGCATTGATTCACAGACGTTACGCATCATGCACTACATGTTGCTCGAACATGACCTCGTCGGCTCATCAGCAGGATCGTTCCGAGCCACCGATATTTATGTTCGGGATTCTCATGATGATCGCGTCGTATACCGCGGCCCAGATCCTGACACGGTGCCGCAGCTAGTGGAGGAGCTGATGAGCAGCCTCACGGCGACCGATGCCGAGCCGCTCGTTACTGGGGCCATGGCGCATCTCAACCTCGTGATGATCCACCCTTTTCGGGATGGCAATGGGAGGATGGCTCGCGCGCTTCAGACAGTGGTGCTCGCGAGGGAACGGACGCTTTCTCCCGAGTTTCTCAGCATTGAGGAATGGCTGGGACACAACACCGACGACTATTACTCTGTATTGGCCAGCGTCGGACAAGGGGAGTGGCACCCCGAACGCGATGCGAGCTCGTGGGTGAGGTTCTGTCTACGGGCGCATCATATGCAGGCACAAACAGTCCGTCGGCGGTTGGATGAATCAGCGCATGTGTGGACGATGCTTGATGAGCTGCAGATAACGCAGCAGCTTCCGGATCCTGCGCTCGATGCGCTCTATGACGCATTCTTGGGTGCCCGGATCACTAGATCGGGGTACGCACAACAGGCCGGGCTCGATGCGACGAGTGCAACTAGGCACTTGAAACAACTCGCAGCGCATCACCTGCTTATCGCCCGAGGGGAGACACGTGGACGTCACTACGTGATGGGCCCAGCACTTCGAGCGATCCGCGACGAGGTGACTGCGAATCGCAACCCCTTGGAGGACCCATACCCCACCCTGATGCAGGACATTCGTACTCGCTAGGCACTTCGAATCGTTCGTGGATGATTTCAACTCGTCGCTCGCGTTCGGGTGTGTCTCGATCGGCCCTGCGGGCCTACTCGACGACCGGGGAAGCGCCAGGTGGTTGAGTAGCGAGCGCAGCTCGCGTATCGAAACCGCGCACGAAACTTCATAATCCGTACGCAGATGCGATGAAGGGCCCGTTTTTGGGGTGTTTGGTCAATCTGCGTACGGATTGTGAAGATGTTCAATCGGTGCATCTCGATACGCGCCTGCGGCGCTACTCGATGGTCTGGGAGGGGTAGGTGCATCTCGATACGCGCCTCCGGCGCTACTCGATGATCGGGTGAGACGAGGCGCCCGTCGTCCACCGGTGGTTGAGTAGCGCCCGAAGGGCGCGTATCGAAACCCCGGTTGCGTCTCGATACGCGGCTTCGCCGCTACTCGACGAGCGGAGCAGCAAGGACGCGGCGCCACCCAACTATTGAGGGCGCCCCGTCGCGGGACGCCCTCAATCGTCGAAGCAGGTTAGATCACTGCGCGGTGGGAGTGACCTCGTCCGACTTGGCCTCGAGCTTCGCGAGCTGGCGGGCAGCAGCGTCGCGGCCACCCAGACCGAACGCGAGCGCCGCAGCGGCGGCGCCACCGACGACAAGCGCGGCGAAGGCGAGGTTGATGATGGAATCAGCAATACCCATGAACTGCAGGCCCATAGCCGAGAACAACACGATGGTGGCCACGCGGATGATGTGCGAGGCGGTGCCGCTGACGATCTTGGCCAGGAGGTTGGCGATGAACACGCCGGCCAGGATCACGGCAGCACCGAAGAGGATGCGGCCGCCCAGCGAGAGGATGTTGTCCAGGATGCGGGTGATCGCCGCGAAGTTCAGCAGGTTGGCAGCAGCGACAGCGAAGAACAGGATGATCCCAACGCGAACGATGGTGGTGATCACCTTGACGGAATTCACCGAGCCGCGTTCGATGCCGAGGCCCTCGAGCTTCTCGTCGAGGTTCAGGCCCTCGAGGATCGGTTCCAGGATGTTGACGATGAAGTTCGCGATGACCACGCCGACAGCCAGAAGGATGCCGGCGCCGATGATCAGCGGCAGCGCGTCGAGGAACAACGACAGCATGCGAGTGGCGGGGCCAGAAAGTGCCGGGATGCCGAGCACATCGAGTGCCGCGATAGAGACCACAACGACGATGAGTGCGAACACCACGTTGCCGATGATGTCGGTGATGGAGCTGCGCTGCTGCGCAGGTCGCTGCTGCGGAGCGGCCATCTGCTGGTGCTGACCCTGCTGAGGCTGACCCTGCTGCGGGTACGGCTGGCCCTGCGGAGCCTGCGCGGGCTGCGTTGCCGAGCGGTTGATCGGCGCATCGGAGACACGCTTAGCATCGGAGCCGAAGTTGGCGACGCGCTCGTCGAAGTGCGCAGCGTGGAGGGCTGTGACGAGAATCTGACGCACGACCTTCGCCAGCACATAGCCGATGAAGAAGATCAGGCCAGCACCGACGACCCCCGGCACCGCTTGCATGAAGCCGTTGAGCAGGCCCTGCAGCGGCGAAAGTACGCTGTCGAGGCTGAAGAGCGTGAGGACTGCGGTGAGACCCAGCAGCCAGATCAGCAGCGACACGATGGTGGCAAGCGAACCGGCGAGGCCCCTGCCGCCGTCTTCAGAGCGCTGCAAAAACGGGATCTTGACGAGCCACTTCGACAGCGCGCTCTTCACCAGAGATGCGATGATCCATGTAGCTAGGAGAATGACGATGGCGGCAACGATATTGAGCAGCAGGCTGCCCCAATCGATGTTCAGCGAATCCATGTGTGTACTCACTCTTCTTGTGTGGTTGAAGATGGGTGGTGTCGCACTCCGGAATGGGCACGAACTCCATCGACTACCCTTCAAGTTCTCGGAAACGGTGTCAAGGCCGGTCACATGAACTCTGGGTGAACGCAGCTGTCGGCAGCGGGTGACCACCGCAACGGTTCGCTGACAGCGAATATCTCAGCCCGTCGCGGCACGACAGTTACATGCGCGGGGCCTGTTCCCAACTTGTGAGATCGGCTGGGGTGTCCAAGTCGACGGGAACCGCTCGGCCAGGTTCCACCTCGACCAAGCGCAGGGGAGCGAGCACCCGTCGCAGCGGGGCGTGCTTGAGGTCTCCGAACGCGTCGATGGCACGCTGCAGCGCTGCTGTGCGGTACCAGCCCATGAGCCATTGCCAGCGCTCATTCGCGACGAGCGCCGCCCCGTCCACTTCCTCCGGCAGGCCCGTGCCTACCTCTCGCAGCCGGGAGGCCACGCGCGCCGCGTCGGGCAGGTCCACGCACAGCACCATCGTCCACGTGCTCGGATGCTCAATCGCAGCAAGTCCGGCCCCGAGCCCAGCAGTCGGCCCCGTGCCAGGAGGATCTTCGCGCGTGAGCACCACGCCGTGGGGCACCGCAGCATCACCGACGACCACGGTCTGCCGCGCGTCGCGCACGGCGTCGACGACGGTGTCGAGCAGGCGGGAGCCGTCGACGACGAGGTCAGCCTTCGACACCCCACCCATGCGCCTGCCGGCACCACCGGCGACGATGATGGCGTCGTAGTCGAGCGAAGGCGCGTGCATACCCATGCAGCTTACCGACGTCCCACCCGCCAGGTGTTCTGCCTCCCGGCAACGCACACGATCAACAGCGCCAGCGCAATGAGCACGACGGACAACGCGATGGCCGTGTCCGCATCCTGCTCGCGCAACAGATAGATCTCGAGGGGCAGCGTGCGTGTCACGCCCTGCAGCGACCCGGCGAACGTGAGCGTCGCACCGAACTCGCCGAGCGCCCGCGCAAACGACAACGCCGTTCCCGACGCAATCGCCGGCCACATGAGCGGCAACGTCACACGCCACAACGTGCGCGTGGGCGACGCGCCCAGGCTGGCGGAGACGGCGTCGTACTCGGCGCCTTGCGTGCGAAGCGCACCCTCCAACGACGTGACGAGAAACGGCAACGCGACGAAGGTCTGCGCCATCACCACAGCCACCGTCGTGAAGCCCACCTGGATTCCAGCCACCTCGAGGAACTGCCCCACCAACCCGCGCCGACCGAAGGTGGTGAGCAGCGCCAGGCCCGCCACCACCGGAGGCAGCACCATCGGCACCGTCACCAGCGTGCGCACGACCGTACCCCACCACGCCTCACTTCGTGCCAACACGAGCGCCAACGGCACCCCAATCAGCAGCACGAGCACGGTCGAAATGCTGCAGGTGATGAGGCTCAGCCGGAGTGCGTCGAGCGCTCGCGCCGAGGTGAGCAGCGAAGGTAGCGCAGCCCAATCGGCACTCACCAGCAAACCGATCAGGGGTACGGCGAGCACCGCCACGCCGAGCGTGAACGGGGCAAACAGCCACCGAGGAAGTGGTTGCATGAACGACTAGGGTGCAGGCGGGCCGAAACCGTAGTCGCTGAGCGTCTTCTGCCCGTCGCCAGTCACTTGCTCAATGAACGCGCGCGCCTTGGCGCTGTCACCACCGCGCACCGCGGCGATCCAGTAGGTGTTGGGATCGTTCTTCGCTTCCGGAATTTCAATGGTGTGCACCTTGTCGCCCGCGCCGGTCGCGTCGGTAGCGTAGACGAGCCCCGCATCGGCTTCACCCGCGGTGACCTTACCGAGCACGTTGGTAACGCTCGTCTCCTCAGAAACAGGCTTCAGGCTTATCCCGATGGCTTCCGCCAACCGGTTTGTGGCACCTCCGCACGGCACGTCGGCCGCGCACACGACGAGTTTCGCGCCGTCGAGTGACTCATTGAGGCCAGTAACGCCAGCCGGGTTGTCGGACGGCGTGACGAGCACGAGCGTGTTGGTGGCGAACATCGTCGGTTCGCCGTCGATGAGATCCTTCTCGACGGCCTTGTCCATGTTGCGTTTGTCAGCCGAGGCGAACACGTCGGCGGGCGCTCCGCCGGCGATCTGGTCAACCAGGCCGGACGAGCCGTCGAAGGAGAAGGAAACGTTGGAACCTTCGGCGATGTCCTCGAACGCCGCGTGCAGCGATGCCGCCGCGAACACGACGGTGTCGTCGGTCGCTGCGGGGGACTTGGACGCCTCAGGTGCTGAAGGCGTCGAAGCGCATCCTGCCAACAGCAAGAGCGCGGACGAGATAGCAAGGAAACGGCGCATTATGCCTCGATCGTGACGTTGGTGGACTTGATGACAGCGGTGGCGACGACGCCTGGCTCCAGGCCGAGCTCCTCTACCGCCTCGGTGGAAATGAGCGACACGACCCGGTAGGGCCCACACTGCAGCTCGACCTGGCTCATGACCTTATCGGAGGTCACTTTGACCACCAGGCCCGTGAAGTGGTTGCGCGCCGAGCGATGACCAGAGCGGGGGTCCAGTGCTGCCGGGTTGTGCGACGCTGCCTGTTCCTGCGCGAAGGTGGCAAGCGAGGCGCCGTCGATCACCAGCTTCCCGGAAGCGTCTTGTTGCGAGGCTACCCGGCCTGCATCTGCCCAGCGACGCATGGTGTCATCCGACACCCCCAGGAGCTGAGCAGCTTGTGAAATCCGTATTTGCGACATAAAGTGCAGGGTATCAGTCGCATGCGCGCAACGGTACTGTGGGGGCATGCCGTATCGCGCACTGGTGATCACCTGCTCCGACCGAGCTCATGCGGGAGTCTATGCCGATCGCTCAGGCCCGACCATCGTCGACGGACTCCGCGCGGCAGGCTTCGACGCGTCTGCCCCCACCGTCGTCCCCGACGACATCGACGCCATCGTCGGCGCCATCCGGCAGGCTGTGCGCGGCGGTGCCCGCGCGGTGGTCACGTGTGGAGGCACCGGCGTCGGTCCGCGAGACGTCACCGTCGAAGCCACGCGCGGCCTGCTCGACTACGAACTACCGGGCATCGCGGAGGTGCTGCGCCGCGTCGGGCCCCAGCCGCACGCCATGCTCTCGCGCGGCCTCGCGGGTATTGTTACCTGCGACGGCGTGCGAGCCGTGGTGGTAAACGCGCCGGGGTCGGTGGGAGGCGCCCGCGACACCGTAGAACACATCGTGCCCGCGCTCCAGCACCTCATCGATCAGCTCGATGGGGGAGACCATGGATAACAAGCAATGTGCGACTGGGCGCACACCAGATGGTGATTTTGCCCTCGCAGAGGCGGTTTTTACGATCTGGTGTGCGCTCAGTCGAGCAAACATGAATTATCCGGCTAAGCTTGCTCCCTATGCTTGAGCTCAGGGACGCACACGCGCGCGTGGCCCGTGATCTACGGGTGTCCCTGACTGACCGTTGCAACCTTCGATGCGTGTACTGCATGCCTGCGGAGGGAATGCAATGGATCCCTCGCGACGAAACGCTCACCGACGATGAGATTGTGCGCCTCATCCGCGTGGGGGTGGAGCAGCTCGGCATCACGAAGGTGCGATTCACCGGCGGAGAGCCTCTCATCCGTCCGGGCCTCGCCAGCATCCTCGCCCGCGTGAAGCAGCTCCGACTTCCAGGTGGCACCGCACCAGAAACGGCGCTGACTACGAACGGCATCGGTCTCGCTGCCAGGGTGGAGGAGCTCCGCGACGCAGGCCTCGACCGCGTGAACATCTCCATCGATTCCCTCGATGAGGCACGTTACGCGCAGATGTCCAGACGCGACCGCCTCCCGGACGTGCTCGAAGCCATTGAAGCCGCCCACGCAGCGGGCCTGCGGCCGGTGAAGATCAACGCCGTCATCATGCGCGGCATCAACGAATCCGACGTGGTGCCCCTGGCGGAATTCGCCCTCAAAGGTGGCTACGAGCTGCGGTTCATCGAGCAGATGCCGCTTGGGCCGAAGGGCGAATGGAACCGGCACGACATGGTGACCGCACAGGAACTTCTCGACGTGCTCGGCACGCGCTTCCAACTCTCACCCGCTGTCGAGCCACGCGGCGCCGCCCCGGCGGAGCTGTGGAGCGTCGCGCCCGACGACACCCAGCCCGGCGGACACATCGGCGTGATCGCATCGGTCTCGCACCCGTTCTGCACCAGCTGCGACCGCACCAGGATCACGAGCGATGGCCAGATCCGCACCTGCCTGTTTTCGCGCACGGAGACGGACCTGCGCGCGCTGCTTCGTTCGGGGGCCGACGACGCTACGCTGGCGGAAACCTGGGCGGGCGCGCACCATCGTAAACCGAAGGCCCATGGCATTGACACGGACGAATTCGAGCAGCCACAGCGTGGCATGAGCGCGATTGGAGGATGAATGCAGATCAGGTTCTTCGCAGGAGCCGCAGAGGCTGCGGGCGGTGACAGCCGCGAGGTCGACGCTGAGGGGCTCACTCTTGAAGCTCTGCGCGAGCAACTCGGCCAGGGCGACGAACGCCTCGCCCGGGTGCTGCAAGTTTGCACCTTCCTCGCCGACGGGGAGCCCATCGCGAGCGGCTCGCTCGACGGGGTGGCTACCCTCGACGTCCTCCCACCCTTCGCCGGCGGGTAATCCATGGCCGCACGCATGGATGCCGCCGTCGTTGAGGTTACTATCGACGACGCGCGGCTCGAGGAATTCGCCGCCGACGATGCCGCCGGCGCAGTAGTGACGTTTCGAGGCGTAGTGCGCAACCACGACGAGGGACGCGCGGTCACGGGCATTCGCTACGTCGGGCACCCGTCGGCTGATGCAGTGATGCGCCGCACCGTCGCCGAATTCCAGGAACGCGACGGTGTACACGCCATCGCGGCACACCAC
>NZ_CAMYFI010000038.1 GCF_947255005.1 uncultured Tessaracoccus sp.
CCCCAAGAGATCTACCCACCCCCGACGCGCTCGCAGCCCGCAGCGGCGTCCCAACCGATGCGCAAAGCGTCCCTGGCCCTGCCGACGAACCACGTCGCGTCATGGTCATGCTGAAACAGCAGCCCACCGGCAAGGACGTTGAGAGCCGCGGCATCGCTGCGGTCGACCGGGTGCTGGCTCGATGGGAAGGCAAAGAAGGCTTCAGTGTGAAGCGCAAGTTTGGCTTGCTGGTTCGAGGATTCTCGGCCACGCTGCCAGCTAACCAGATCGCTGCGCTGGCCCTCGATCCGGACGTCGCTTCGGTCAAGCCGCTGAAGACGTTCCAACCGTCTATGGAGACCGCCGCGGAACTCAGCCACTCGGTACAGGCTCGCTCCGACTTCGACGTCGACGGCCGTGGCCTCGTGGTGTCAATCATCGACACCGGCATCGACATCCACCACCAGGACATGCGTCTTGATGACGGCGTGAAGGGGAAGCTCGCCGTCACCAAGGGCTTCACGGAGAAGGTGCCCTACGGTTGGAACTTCGCCGACGAGAATAACGAGGTTCTCGACACCGCGGGCAGCGAGCACGGTATGCACGTCGCGGGCATCGTCGCGGCCAATGGTGGTGCCGACAGGGACGTCATCAAGAACGGACGCATCAGCGGCATCGCCCCGAACGCTCAGCTGCTGGCGATGAAGGTGTTCTCGAACGACGCCACCCGTCCGAGCGCCTACGAAGACGACGTGATCGCCGCCATTGAAAGCTCCGTGAAGCACGGTGCAGACATCATCAACATGTCGCTCGGCTCGCCCAACGGCACCGGCCAGGCTTCCGTGGGCGAGGCCCGCGCCATCGCCAATGCCCAGGCTGCTGGGGTCCAGGTGATCGTCGCCGCCGGAAACGAGGGCCTCAACGGCTCCCCCGACGGCACGCTCACCGATGCGATGGGCATGTTCGACAACGGCACCCACGGCAGCCCCGCGAGCGCGCCCGAGGCCCTGTCCATCGCGTCGATCAACAACACACAGTCCATCGGCAGCCAAGCTGAAGCCGTCCAGGGCAGCACCGTCGAGAAGTTCGGCTACCAGCTGCAGACAGGCACCGCCGACGGCAAGGAACACGTGCTGGTCGACGGTGGCGTCGGCAAGTCTGACGAAATTCCGGCGGAGGCGAAAGGCAACTACGTACTGATCCAGCGCGGTGAGATCGCCTTCTCAGAGAAGTTCAACAACGCGATCGCGAAGGGCGCCACAGGCGTCATCATCTTTAACAACGCAGCCGGTGGTGACAAATTCCAGGGCATGGCTGGCATCGACGACATCACGATCCCCGGCGCCTTCCTCTACCAGTCGACAGGCGAAAAGCTCAAGCAGATGATTGCCGCGGGCGAAACGAAGCTGAAGCTCACCGACGGCCGCATCGCGCTGCCCGTCGCCGACGAGCTGGCGCCGTCGTCGTTCACCTCGTGGGGAACCGGACCTGAGCTGAACTTCAAGCCGCAGCTCGCGGGCATCGGCGGTTCGGTGTACTCCACCGTCAACGACAACAAGTACAAGGACAACTCCGGCACCTCGATGGCGGCGCCTCACGTTGCCGGCGTGTTTGCACTCGGTCGTGAAGCCTACGCCAAGCGCTTCCCGGAGCTCAGCGACAGGGAACGCAACACGCTACTGCGCACGTCCTTCTCGAACACCGCGCAGGTGCTTGAGAAGGACGGTGTCCCCTACGCGCCGCGTCAGATGGGCGCCGGCCTGGTCGACACCAAGGCCGCGCTGGAGAGCAGCGTGTTCGCCACCGTCGACGGCGTACCCAACGTGCCGCTTCGCGAGCTGCGCGGAGCCAAGACGTTCACGGTGACGCTGGAGAACAAGGGTGACAAGGCGTACTCCTTCACCACTGGCGGCACCTGCGTGCTGGGCGAAACCCGCGATCCCAACGGCAACGCCACCCAGTGCTCGAAGGGCGAGACGCTCACCGCTTCGGCGAGCAGCGTGACGGTGCCTGCGAAGGGTCAGGCCACCGTCGACTTCACCATCACCCCTGCCGGCGCCGCCGACCACTGGGTCGAGGGCTGGGCGCAGCTCACCTCCTCGGACGCCAAGCAGCCGTCGCTGTCGGTGCCCTACATCGGATTCGCGGGCGATTGGAACAAGGAACCCATCGTGCAGGATCCGACGGCCGCAGAGCCGTCGGTGCTCGACCAGCTGTTCGGTGACAAGAACCCGCACTCGTCCCACATCCAGTCCAACTACCTGAAGTTCGGGGCGGTGCCCACCGAATGGATTTCCCCGAACGGCGACGGCGTGTTCGACGAGGCGCTCCCCGCCCCGATGTTCCTCCGCTCCGCTTCGTCCGTGCAGTACCAGCTTGTACGCGACGGCAAGGTCATCCGCGAGCTCGGCGAAGAGCACGGCGTGCAGCGTCGAACTTTGTCGAGAATCGCTCAGTCGGCGCTGTCCGCAGCGAGCCCGTCGTTCGGCCACAAGTGGGACGGCACCCTCTACAACTCGCAGACGGACAGGTTCGAGCCCGTTCAAGACGGTAAGTACACGCTGCGCATTCGCGCTCGGCTGTCGGACCAGTTCGACTGGCAGGTGACGGATCTCCCGCTGGGCGTCGACACTGTCGCCCCGAAGGTGGAAAGCAAGTCGTACGTCAAGAACAACGATGGTTCCATCACCTACACGCTCAAAATCTCGGATCAGGGCGCGGGCTTCAGCAAGAATCCGGTGATTGCTTACGACGGTCCCAGCGGCAAGGACTACCCCGATCCGGTATTCGACGCCGCCACCGGCGTCGCGACGATCACCATTCCTGCCGATCTCACGGGCGCGGGCCACTACGCCTCGTTCCAGGTGTTCGACGAAGCCGGCAACTCCACGCTGGAGTTCGATTTCCTGGATAACGCGACCGCGAAGATCCTCGACTCGTACCGTTTCAACGGCTCCGTCAATGAGAAGTCCGTCGACCCGATCACCGGGCAGCCGCTGATCCGGGATGGCAAGGTCACCATTGACGTGCTCGTGAGTGAGCACGCGGCTAAGGCCACCGTCAACGGCGTCGAGGTGCAGGTGCAGAACGGACGCGGCCGCGTCACGATGCCTGTGAAGCCAGGACGAAACGAGTACAAGCTCGTCGCGTACGACAAGGACGGGAAGGAACTGGCGAGCGACTCCGTGTTCCTCGTATTCGACACCAAGGCCCCCGTACTGGACATCACGGATGCCCCACTCAACAATGCAGGCCAGCTCGTCCCCGCCCAGGATGGCAGCATCACGATCAAGGGCAAGGTGAGCGACGATCTCGCCAGCGTCCGCGCCGGCGACCTGTACCTTGCGATGGGCAAGAAAGTGATGAAGGTCAACGACGACGGCACCTTCGAGATCACCTTCAAGCCTGAGAAGAATCAGGCCGTGGTGACGCTCAAGGCCACTGACGGAGTGAACATCACGACGAAGACGTTCGTCATTGCAGGGGCCAAGGTGCCCGGCGAAGCGTTGCGCATCGTGTTCGATGATCCGAGGCTCAATACCTCCAGCGAGGTGGACCCATTCGGCAAGTTTGCGTACTTCGTCGAGCCGTCGTTCCACAACCTCACGGTGCGCGACGATGGCGCTGACCTGTTGCTCAAGGGCATGTTCACCGGAAAGCCTGGCAAGTTCATCGTCGACGGCAAGGAGATCCCCGTCGGGGACGATCTGCGCTTCGAAGTGCCACTGAAGCTCGTGAACGGCATCAACTCTTTCGGCTACGAGGTGTTCGACGCGCAAGGCCACTCCGTGAAGATGAGCGGCTGGCGGTTCTTCTATGACCGCAACATGCCTGGTCACGAGCTCGTCACCACCCCGAAGATTGCACCCGATGGCGCGATCTACTTAGGCGGGCCGAAGGGCGACATCGACGTCCAGGGCTCCGTGTGGGACGACGAGTTCGGCTACGTCATGGCCATCAACGGCAACGTAGTGAAGGAGTTCGAGAACGTCTGGGATCCCGGCGCGAACGTCAACCGTCGCGACTTCGAGACGAAGGTCAACGGCGAGCACGGGCACACCATGCGCATCTCGCTGAGCGACCAGATGAGCAACGGCTTCGAGCGGGGCATCCCCCTCGTCTTCGACGACAACGCCCCCACCGTCGGCTTTAAGGGCGTCTCGAACGGCGACTTCATCACGTCGAAGCACCGGTTCACCGTGCTCGCATCGGACACGAACCTGCACACGCTGCAGGTGCTCGTCGATGGTGAGGAGTACGGTGCCCGCGTCGTCGAGGCGAAACCGCACCCGGGCGCGTACATCGTCGATTTCAAGAACGGTGAGCCGCAGCTCGATGCGAACCAGCAGGCAGCGGCTACGACTTCGACGGGCAGCGCCCAGGCCGCAAACGCCAAGTCGAAGACCCAGTCGTCGGCTCCGAGCGCCAATACGCCCGACGCGACGGCTTCCGGTGGGCGTACGCCCGTCGAGCTCACCATTGAGGTGAACGGCCTTCCAGCAGGCGAACACCTGCTGGAAGCGGTGGCCACCGACATGGCCGGAAACACCGCAGCCGAATCGGTGAGCTTCACCGTCGACGATGCTGCGCCCGTGATCGCCGGCCCGGACAAGCTGAGTGTGAATCCGGACAAGGACATCATGGAGCAGCTGCTCGCGGCCTACACCGTGACCGACGATGCCGACCCGAAGCCCACGCTCGCGGCGGACGTCAGCGGGCTGGTGCTCGGCGCACCCGTCAAGGTGGAGCTCGTCGCCACGGATGCGTCCGGCAAGATGTCGAAGCGCACGGTCGAGATCACGCTCGAGCGTCCGATGACGACGCTGAAGGGCGAGTGCGGTTCCATGACGGCGCGCTTTGAGCAAGGCGACCGCGTCGAGATCACGTGCAAGAAGCAATCTGATGGCAGCACCTTCGTGAAGGTCCGCAACGCCGGACAGACCGTCGACGGCATCGTCACCGTGAACGTCACCGGCGGCCCGGTGTACTGGCTCGATACGAAGGGGAACATCATCTCCCGCATCGCATCGACACCAGGCAAGGGCACGCTGACGTTCCAGTCGGCGTCGAAGGCGAACTACCGCATCGGCGAGCTCCCCGCTCGCGGCGATCAGCCCATCGAGGGCCACAAGCCGGGCGAACCCATCGATAAGCCAGGGTTGCCAAAGACCGGTAACTAACCGGCCTGCATGAGTGTGGGGTGGTCACGCAACGCCGTGACCACCCCACACTGTTGTTCTTCACTGTCACATTCGCGCCCATGCATGGACACAAAACCGCCACCCAAGCGAGCGCCGGCAGCGCGTCGGTGCTGAGATCAGTGCAGGATGCCGATGTCAGTGCGGTAAAAGCCATCAGCAAAGTGCACCGTCGCCAGATGCTCATACGCGGCAGCGCGCGCGGCCTCGAGGCTCGCCCCCACCCCGACGGTACCCAGCACGCGCCCCCCGTTGGCGGTGAGTGCACCGTCGGTCAAGGTGGTGCCGGCCTGGAGTACCCACGCCGAGTCGGTGTCGTCGGGCAGCTCGATGCGGCAGCCTCGCTTAGGGGTTCCCGGGTAGCCGTCCGCGGCGGACACGACGACGACCGCGGCCCCGTCTAACCACTGCAACGCAGGCTGGTCAGCGAGTTCGCCGCGAGCCGCGGCGCGCAGCACCGGCGCCAGTGGCGTCTCGAGTAAGGCGAGCACCGCCTGGGTTTCTGGGTCGCCGAAGCGCACGTTGAATTCCACGACGCGCAGCCCCTTCGTCGTCAGCGCGAGCCCGGCGTAGAGCAGCCCCACGAAGGGGGTTCCGCGCCTGGTCATCTCGTCGAGCGTTGGCTGCACCACGTCGCGCATGATGTCGTCGACGAGCCCGTCGGGCGCCCACGGCAGCGGACAGTACGCGCCCATGCCGCCGGTGTTCGGACCTTCGTCGCCGTCACCGACGCGCTTGAAATCCTGGGCGGGCAGCAGCGGAAGTGCGGTGGTGCCGTCGCAGATGGCGAACAGCGACACCTCGGGGCCGTCGAGGAAATCCTCGATCACGACGCGCTCGCAGGTGGCTGCATGTGCCAAGGCCGCATCGCGGTCGTCGGTGACGACGACGCCCTTGCCAGCAGCGAGTCCGTCGTTTTTCACGACATAGGTGGGGCCGAACACGTCCAGCGCGGCGGCGGCTTCGTCGGCGGTGGTGCACACCCGTGCGTCCGCGGTGGGGACACCGGCAGCGCGCATCACGTCCTTAGCGAAGGCCTTGGAGCCCTCCAGCTCCGCGGCTGCCTTGGAAGGGCCGAACACGTCGAAGCCGCCCTCACGCAGTGCGTCGACGACGCCTGCCACCAGCGGCGCCTCTGGGCCAACCACGACGAGATCTGCCGCGATCGTTCGCGCGAGGGCGAGCACGTCGTCGGAATTGGAAGGATCGAGTGGGTGGCAGGTGGCGAACTCCGCGAGGCCGGGGTTGCCGGGCGCAACGTGGAGCTCGCTGCCGTCGCGCACCAAGGTGCGACCCAATGCATGTTCGCGGCCGCCGGAGCCCAGCAAGAGAATCTTCACAGCCCGACCCTACCGCCGATGCGCGAGGTTCACGCCCCCCGATGCCGTTCTCGCCATTCGCGCTGCTTCTCGCGCAGCAGTTCGCGCATTTCCGGGTCTTCCATGACGAGCCGCACTGTCTGGCAGTCCTGCGGCCCGGTGCTCCCCGGCACGCACAGCGAGCAGGGGTCGCCCGGGCGAAGCGGGCACTTCGCGGTGGGACGCTTGCTCATATCGCGGCGCTCCGAGCTCAGACAAGCGGGTTGATCGAGATGGATTCCTCGCGCCCGGGGCCCACGCCGATGCCGGAGATGCGGCAGCCGATGAGCTCCTCGAGATGCCGCACGTAGGCCTGGCAGTTGGCGGGGAGCTCGTCGAAGGAACGGCAGCCGGAGATGTCCTCGCTCCAGCCGTCGACGTATTCGTAGATGGGCTTGGCGTGGTGCACCTCGGACTGCGTCACCGGGTAGTGCGGCAGGCGCTTGCCGTCCACCTCGTAAGCCACGCACACTGGAATCTTCTCCCAGCCGTCCAGGATATCGAGTTTGGTGAGGAAGACGTCGGTGAATCCGTTGATCTTGACCGACTGCTCTACCAACACGGCGTCGAACCATCCGCAGCGACGGGGACGCCCTGTCGTGGCGCCGAACTCGCCACCCTTCTCGCGCAGCTTCTCGCCGTCCTCGTCGAAGAGTTCCGTCGGGAACGGGCCCTCGCCGACGCGGGTGGTGTAGGCCTTGGCGATACCGATGGTGCGGTCGATGCGGGTGGGGCCGATGCCGCCGCCGGTGGCCGCGCCCGCCGCCGTCGGGTTCGACGACGTCACGTATGGGTAGGTGCCCTGGTCAACGTCGAGATGGTGGGCCTGGGCACCCTCGAACAGCACGACCTTGCCTTCATCGAGCGCATCGTTGATGAACCGCCCGGAATCGACGATGTAGGGCCGAATCGCTTCCGCGTGGGCGAGCAGGGCGTCGACCACTTCGTCGATGAGGATCGGGCGGCGGTTGTACACCTTGACCAGGAGCTCATTCTTCTGGTCGAGCGAGGCTTCGACCTTCTCGCGCAGGATCTTGGCGTCGAGGAGGTCTTGCACCCGGATGCCGAGGCGGTTGATCTTGTCGGAATAGCACGGCCCGATGCCGCGCCCCGTAGTGCCGATGCGGCGCTTGCCGAGAAAACGTTCGGTCACTTTGTCGAGCACCTTGTGGTACTCGGTGATGATGTGCGCGTTGGCGGAGATTAGGGGGTGCTCGAACTGGACGCCGCGTTCCCTGAGCGTCGTCAGCTCCTCGTGCAGCACGTCGAGGTCGATCACCACCCCGTTGCCGAGCACCGTCGTAGTGTTGGAGTTGAGGATGCCCGACGGCAGCAGGTGCATCACGAACTTCTCGCCGTCCACGACGAGCGTGTGGCCCGCATTGTTGCCGCCTGAATAACGCACGCAGAGGTCGACGCGGTCCCCCAACTGGTCAACCGCTTTGCCTTTCCCCTCGTCTCCCCACTGAGCTCCGACGACAACGACGCCCGGCATGCACACACTCCAATCCATGAACAGACCCAGGAATCTCACCTGGGCCGCCACCCATTCTACGTCGAAACAGCACAATCTCAGCATTCCCGGGTGCCCGGAGGCGTCGATCGGTCAATGTCGTCGTGGCTTCGCTCTCCTTCATGTCGGCGCGTTGCTACGCTATTTGCGTCAGGAAGGGCCGGCTGTGAAAAAGCTCATCAATTCGCCGAACAGTGTTGTCGATGATGCACTCCGCGGCCTTGCCGCAACTCGTCCAGATTTGCGCGTCGACAGTGAGCACCGCGTCGTGTTTCGAGCCGATAAACCCCGACGCGGCAAGGTCGCCGTCGTCTCCGGAGGGGGTGCAGGGCATGAGCCCCTGCACAGCGGCTTTGTGGGCGAAGGGATGCTGGACGCCGCCGTCGTCGGAGAGATCTTCACCGCCCCCAACCCGACGCAGATCCTCGCCGCTATCCAGGGCGTCGACACCGGCGCAGGCGTGCTGTGCCTCGTCAAGAACTACACCGGCGACGTGTTGAACTTCGAGATGGCTACCGAACTTGCGCAGACCGAGGGCATCGACGTGCGCACGGTCATCATCGCGGATGACGTCGCCGTCGAGGATTCCACCTTCACCGCTGGTCGGCGTGGCGTAGCGGGGACAGTGTTCGTGGAGAAGATTGTTGGGGCGGCTGCCGAGGCTGGCGTGCCGCTCGATGAGCTGGTGGCGCTCGCCGAGCGCGTGTGCGAGAACGTCCGCTCGATGGGCATGGCGCTCACCTCGTGCGTCACGCCCGGCGCCGGGCAGCGGACGTTCGACCTGCCAGAGGACGAAATCGAGGTGGGCATCGGCATCCATGGCGAGCCGGGTAGGCGACGTGAACCGCTGGCGGAGGCGTCGTCGATTGCCCGGAAACTTGTCGACCCCATCCTCCACGACCTCGACTTCGCCGGCCACCGCGCCGCCCTGCTCATAAACGGACTCGGCGCGACGCCGCTCATCGAGCTGCAGCTCATGGCAGGCGAGGTGCTCCCACTGTTGCGGAGAGCCGACGTGCACGTGGCCAGATGCGGCGTAGGCAACTTCGTCACGTCGCTCAACATGGCGGGTTGCTCCATCACGCTGTTGCGTGCCGACGACGAGATGCTGCGCTGGCTCGACGCGCCATCGCCGCTCATCAGCTTTTCGACGGTGCTGCCATGATCGCCGTCGGTACTGTGGCGAGGTGGCTTCGACGCTTCGATGCCCTCGTGGCCAACCACGAAGAACACCTCACTGATCTTGACTCCCACATCGGCGACGCCGACCACGGCGTAAACCTCGTTCGAGGCGTGCATGAGACCCTCAACGCGCTGGATGAGCCGACGTTGCAGGCGCAGAGCAAAGCGATCGGCATGTCGCTGCTGCGCCACGTGGGCGGCACGAGTGGCCCCCTGCTCGCGACGCTGTTTTTGCGCATGTCCGCGGCGTTCCCCGTCGATGCCGTGGAGGTGAACGAAGCACAGTTCCTTGCAGCGTTGCGAGCCGGCGTCGACGGGCTCGCGCAGCGCGGCAAGACGGAGCTCGGCGACAAAACCATGTTCGACGCGCTCACCCCCGCGATCGCCACACTCGAGCGGGAGCACACCTCCGGAACCCCGTTCCCCGAAGCGGCGGCCCGAGCCGTCGTCGCCGCGGAGCGTGGCCGGGATGCCACCGCCTGCATGGTGGCGCGCAAAGGCCGGGCTTCGTACTTGGGCCAGCGCTCCGTCGGGCACATCGACCCGGGCGCCGCGTCCGCGACGCTGCTTGTCCAAGCGTTGGCGGAGGTGATGGCGTGAGCGTCGGCATCGTCGTCGTATCCCACTCAGCCCCGCTCGCCCAGGCCGCGCTCGACCTCGCGGCCATCATGGTGCACGGCGAAATGCCGCCCGTGGCGACAGCCGCTGGGATGCCGGGCGGCTCGTTCGGCACGGATGCCGCCACCGTCATGACGGCTATTGAGGACGTGACAAGCGCTGATGGCGTCGCGGTGTTCGTCGACATGGGGTCGGCCATCATGAGCGCTGAGACCGCCATCGACTTGCTGGGTTCGCCGTACCCGGTGCGCATCGCGGCCGCCCCGATCGTCGAGGGGCTCACCGCTGGGCTGATCACGGCAGCGACGGGGGGTTCGCTCGATGCGGTGATCGACGCTGCGGAGTCGGCGCTCGATGCCAAGTGGGCTGCGCTTGGCCGAGTCCCCGTCGACGTGCTGCAGCCCGCCACCGAATCGTCGAAGGGGAACTCGGCCCAAGCGTTGCTCACCTCGCCGATCGGGTTGCACGCGCGGCCGGCGTCGAAACTGGCTGCGCTCGCGATGGGGTTCGACGCCGAGATCTTGATCGCGCGCGGCGACGGGCAGCCCGTCAACGCAAAATCGACCGTGAGCCTCATGGCGCTCGGCGCAGTGTGCGGCGACATGCTGCACGTCTACACGCAAGGCCCGCAAGCCGCAGCCGCGCAGGACGCCGTCGTGCAGTTTATCGCGAGCGGGCTCGGAGAGTAGCCGACGGTGACCATTCCGCGCCGGGGCACTAGGCTATGCCCATGACCGAGACGCATCCGAACCTGATGGCCACCGACGTGCGGGTAGAACTGCCCGTCGATCCTGCAGTGGAGGCTATCCGGGAGGCTGGCAAAGAAGGCTTCCTGGACGTCGCGGCCGCCCACCCGCAGTCGTCACTCGTGTGGGCGCTATTGGCTGAGGCGTGTCTGCGTGACGACACGCTCGCATCGTCAATCACCGCCTACGCCTACGCACGCACCGGATATCACCGCGGACTGGACGCGCTGCGTCGAAACGGCTGGAAAGGCACCGGGCACGTGCCGTGGGAGCATGCACCCAACCAAGGGTTCCTGCGGGCCCTGTGGGCGTTGAGCGTAGCCGCGGGGCGCATCGGGGAAACCGACGAGCAGGCGCGCTGCGCCCAGTTCCTGCGTGATTCCTCGGAAGAGGCGTTCCAGACACTGGCGCAGTGATTGCAGGCGACGTCGCCCTCGTCCTCGAGGGCGGCGGCATGCGCGCCGCGTGGAGCTCCGGTGTGCTCAACGTGCTGCTCGAACGCGACGTCCGCACCGGCTGGGTGGGCGGCATCTCCGCAGGCTCCACCTGCACGGTCAACTGGCTCGTCCGAGACCAGGAGCGCACCCGTCGCGCGTTCACCGACTTCGCTGCCGAACGCGATTTCGGCGGCTGGGTCTCCTGGATGCGCGGCCGCGGCTACTTCAACGCGGAGTGGATCTACGAGCGTTCCAGCCTTCCCGGTGAGGTGCTCCCTCTCGACTTCAAGGCCGTGCAAACCAATCCCGCGCCCTTCGCCGTCGGCGGCTTCCGCGCCACCGACGGTGCGATGGTGTACTGGGGCCGAGACGATATCGAGGAGCCGCTGGACCTCCTCAAACGGGTGCGGGCGTCGTCGACGATGCCGCTGCTCATGCCCTGGACGGTGATCGACGGTGAGGTCTACTGCGACGGCGCCCTCGGCCCCACCGGCGGCTACCCCATCGACGCGGCGAAGGCGGCCGGGTTCCGACGCTTCCTCGTCGTCACTACCCGCACCCGAGACTATGTGAAGGGCCCGCAGCGCGCCCGGCGAGCGATGCGGGCGGCGCTGCGACGCTACCCCGCCGTCGCCGAGGGGTTGTTCGCCCGGCCCGCCAACTACAACCGCACCCGCGAGGAGCTCTTCGACCTGGAACGCGACGGACACGCCCTCGTGCTGAGCCCGGATCGCATGCCCATCACCAACGCCGAGCGCAACGTCGCCCGTCTCACCGACGTGTATCTCCAGGGCATGACACAGACCCGACGCGACCTCCCACGGATCCTCGACTTTCTGGGCGGCTGACCTGGGGCTTGGCCCGCGCGCAGGTCAGGCCGAGCTTCGGCGAGCACCCGTTGATCGGGGCGTCTAGGCTCGAGGCATGATCTTTATCGTCGTCAAGTACCAAGTGAAGCCCGAGTCCGTCGACCAGTGGATGGACGCCGTCGCCGAGTTCACCGCCGCCACCCGCGCCGAGGAAGGCAACCTCTGGTTCGAGTGGTCGCGCTCGGTGGGAGACCCGAACGAGTTCGTACTCGTCGAGGCATTCAAGGACGGCGCCGGCGAAGCGCACGTCAGCGCCCCGCATTTCCAGGCCGGCCTCGAAGCCATGCGCCCGCATCTTGCCGCCACGCCCAAGATCGTCTCCCGCACCGTCGAGGGCGAGGGCTGGGACGAGATGGGCGAGCTGCAGGTCAGCTGACCACGTTGGCCTCGGGCGACGCGCTTTTGAAGCCGTCGCACCGTCGGGCCGACTCGTCGGTGGGCGTTCCCCGCCTAGTGCACCACACGTCGCCTTCACGGGCACGACTAGGCGGGGAAGCCCGGGCGCGCGTACACTCAGCACGGCCCAACTGTGAGGAGCGCCCATGCCCACCCGTGAAGATCTGCGAAACGTCGCCATCATCGCCCACGTCGACCACGGAAAGACCACGCTGGTCGACTCGATGCTGTGGCAGTCTGGCGCGTTCCGCGAGGGTGCCGACGTCGACGCCCGCGTGATGGACTCGATGGATCTCGAGCGCGAGAAGGGCATCACGATCCTCGCAAAGAACACGGCGATCAAACACCGTCGCCCCGACGGCACCGACGCCGTCATCAACATCATCGACACCCCGGGCCACGCCGATTTTGGCGGCGAGGTGGAACGCGGCCTGGAGATGGTCGACGGCGTGATCCTTCTCGTCGACGCGTCCGAAGGGCCTCTCCCCCAGACCCGCTTCGTGCTGCGCAAGGCGCTCGCCAAGCAGCTGCCCATCATCGTGGTGGTGAACAAGGTAGACCGCTCGGATGCGCGCATCAGCGCCGTCGTTGACGAGACCTACGACCTGTTCATGGACCTGCTTGACGACGATGCCGGCGACGCCCTCGACTTCCCCATCGTCTACGCCTCCGCGAAGGCCGGCCGGGCGTCGCTCACCCAGCCCGCTGACGGCAGCATGCCCGACTCCACGACGCTCGAACCGCTGTTCGCAACGTTGTTTGAGCACATCCCCGCCCCCACGTACGAAGAGGGTGCGACACTGCAAGCCCACGTCACGAACCTCGACGCCTCGCCCTACCTGGGACGGATTGCGCTGCTGCGCGTGGTGGGTGGCGAGCTGCGTCGCGGCCAGCAGGTGGCGTGGTGCAAGCGCGACGGCAGCGTCGAGACCGTGAAGCTCACGGAACTCCTGATGACCGAAGCCCTCGAGCGCAAGCCCGCGGAGAAGGCAGGGCCGGGCGACATCGTCGCTATCGCGGGCATCCCCGAGATCATGATCGGTGAGACCATCTCCGACCCCGAGAACCCGAAGCCGCTGCCGCTCATCCACGTCGATGAGCCGTCGATCTCCATGACGATCGGCATCAATACCTCGCCGCTGGCGGGCAAGTCGGGGAAGAACCTCACGGCCCGGCTCGTGAAGGCGCGCCTGGACCAGGAACTCATCGGCAATGTCTCCATCCGGGTGAGCAACACCGACCGCCCCGACACGTGGGAGGTGCAAGGCCGAGGAGAGCTGCAGCTGGCGATCCTCGTCGAAATGATGCGCCGCGAATCGTTCGAGCTCACCGTCGGGAAACCGCAGGTGGTCACCAAGATGATCGACGGCAAGCTGCACGAACCCACCGAGCGGCTCACCGTCGACGTGCCCGAGGAGTTCCTGGGCACCGTCACGCAGCTGATGGGGCTCAGGCGCGGGCGCATGGAGACGATGGTGAACCACGGCACAGGGTGGGTGCGGCTGGAGTTCATCGTGCCGGCGCGCGGGCTGATTGGGTTCCGCACCGAGTTCCTCACGGAAACGCGCGGCACCGGCATCATGAACCACGTAGCCGAGGGTTACGAACCCTGGCACGGCAACTTCCGCACGCGTCCGACGAGCTCGCTCGTCGCTGACCGCACCGGCGTCGTCACCTCCTACGCGCTGTTCAACCTGCAGGAGCGGGGAACGATGTTCGTCGGCCCGGGCGCCGAGGTGTACGAAGGCATGGTGGTGGGCGAAAACCCGCGCCCGGACGACATGGACGTGAACCCCACCAAGGAGAAGAAGCTCACCAACGTGCGCTCCTCCACTGGCGAAGAGCTCGAGCGGCTCGTCCCGCCGAAGCAACTGTCGTTGGAGCAGTCGCTCGAGTTCTGCGCGGCTGACGAGTGCCTCGAGGTGACGCCCGAAATCGTGCGGATCCGCAAGGTGCACCTGAGCGCCCACGAGCGCTCCAAGATCCGCAACCGCGAAAAGAAGGGCTGAGCGCCGCGCCGCTGACAGTGCCGCGCGGCCGTTTGACCGTTTTCCTCCACGCCTGCAAAAAATCGCCGAAAGCTGGGGGGTCGTCGGCTTCTAGTGGAGGATAACGGTCACTTTTCGTCGGTACCTCCCAGCGCGGTGAGCGCCTGCGCCATCGTGAGCAGCGGGCGGAGCTGGTTGTTGTTCACCCGCTGGGAGTTCGCTGACGCGGTAATCCCCAGGCGCTCCGCAGCCTGCTGGTTGTCCAGCCCCTCATACAGCGCAGAGAACGATTCCCGCGCCCCCGCGCCAAGCGCCGCGAGGTGCGCATCGATGAGTTGCGCCGCCGGCTCCACAAGCGGATTCGCGGAAGGTGTGTCGTCGCGGACGGCGGTGCGGAGGCCCCGTCGGCCGGGCTCACGCGACTGTCGCTCCACCGCCTCGATCGCTTCCCGCGCGAGCACCCAGGCGGAGCCGTCCTGGATGCCGCGTTCGGCGTCGATGATCCTCACCTCGCCCACGCCGATGCCGAAACGGAGGTCGACGTGCCCGGCCAGCAGGTTGCGAAGGGTGAGCGTAGCGGACAAGGCGTCGCCGAGAGTGGCGTAGACGCCCTGGATTTCATCGCCCACTGTGACCCGTAGCGGGTCGAGTTGGGCTATGTTGGCGTTGGTTTGGGTGATGGCATCGAGCACGTGCGCGTGGGATCGCTCGCGATTAGATGCGCGCGAGCTGACGATATCCGCCACCACCGCTGCACATGTAGAAAATACCTGTATTTGTTCCACATGAAGATACTAGCTTAACTAGGTTGGAGTGAACGTCATGCCTGTACTCCTGCAAGCACTGATCGTTGCCGGATGCGGCCTCCTGGCGGTGTTCGCAAACCCGGTGATCCGGGCGCTGCTGCGTCACATCAACCCGCCGCAACCGAACCCTGACCCGACGATCCTCGACACTTGGCAAAGGCTTCCGGGCGGTCGCTGGATCGGCATGCTGGAACGCGCCGCCACCTACGCGTGCATCGTCGCGGGCTTCCCGTCTGGTCTCGCATTTATCCTTGCCGTCAAGGGTTTGGGGCGCTACCCTGAGCTGCGCAACGGCGACGATCCCCGGCTGGGCGAGGTGTTCATCATCGGTACGTTCGCCAGCATACTGTGGGCTTGCGCGTTTGCGGGCATCGCCTACGCGCTCGTGAGGCTGTAGGCCGACGACGGCACGGGCATCTGCGAAAGTTGACCGTTATCCTCCACGAGAAGCTCGCGACCCCCTCGCTGAGGCGATTTTTTGAAGACGTGGAGGATAACGGTCATCGGCGCAGTCTCGCTGCGCGGCTGATCCCCTAGGATCTCCGCCATGCATGTTCTACCCCGCGCGGCTTACGCGGCGCTTGCCCTGTGCGCCCTGACCGGAATCATCACATCGTGGATCATCGGCTGGGAGGGCTCCTCCGGCGTCGGCGGGTTCCTCTTCGGCCTCGTGGTGACGCCATTCACGCAGCTCAGGTTCTTCACATTCATGTCGAACCTGCTGGTCGCCATATCTGCACTTGACTTGGTGTTCCGCCGCGACTGGGCGCGAAGCTGGCACGTCATCCGCATCACGGCCACCGTCTGCATCGCGATCACCGGCATCGTGTTCAACCTGCTGCTCGATACCGGCGGGCACGCGGGACTCCCTGGCATCAACAACTTCTTCGTGCATATTCTGACACCCATCCTCACCCCCATTGTGTGGCTGCTGTTCGGGCCCCGGCACACCACCTGGCGCCGCATCGGCTGGGCCACGATCATCCCCATCGTGTGGCTGGTGGTGACGCTCGTCCGCGGCGCCATCGTGCACTGGTACCCGTACACCATCCTCGACGTCGACACCCTCGGCGCCGAGGTGAGCCTCTACATCGTGGCGATCCTCGTGTTCTTCTTCGTCTTCGCCGCCGCGATGTGGCTGGTGGACGCGTGGCGTCGTCGGCGCGCCCCGAGGCCCGTCGCAGATTCGCCGGCCACCGCGGTGCTCCCCCTAGACTGAGCCCCACGCCCACGTCGTCGCACACGCCCTCCGATGCTCTCCTCGCCGCGCTGGGTGGGACGAGCACGCCCTTCGCGGCTGTCGACGTGGCCGCGTTCGAGCACAACGCCGCCTAGATGCACGCCCGCGCGCAGGATCTCCTCATCCGGATGGCGTCGAAGCCGCTGCTCTCGGTGGCTGCCATCCGGCACGCGCTCTCCCTCAAGGATTACGCCGGCGTGCTGGCCTACTCGCTGCCGGAGGCCATCGCGCTGGCCCGCGAGGTATCGAGGACATCGTCGTCCCCTACCCCACCGTGCACCGCGAGGCACTGGCCGAGTTCGGTACCGACGAGCGGCTCGCCTCGCAGATCACCCTCATGGTGGACTCCGTGGCGTACCTCGACCTCATCGACGACGTCCTGCCCGTCCGCGCCGGCAAGGTGCGCATGTGCATCGGCGTCGATGCGTCATACAAGGTACGACGGCTATTCAGCTGTTCATCGGTGCCCGACGCTCCCCGCTGCACGAACGCGACGACGTGCTCGAGCTGGTCCGCGCCGTGCAGTGCCGCGCCTGCATGCGTCTCGTCGGCCTCATGGTCTACGAGACGCAGATCGCCTCCATCGGGGAAGCCGAGGGCGTCGTGGCGCACTGGGACACCTACCGTGGAAGGGGCTGGACATTCCGATGAGCTTCACCAACTAGTCCGGGGCGGTCACCGCCTCCCCCATCGTGCTCCATCGCCCGCGCACCGTGGACGAGGTGGCCTCGATCGTCGCCGGTCTCTACCCCCACCGGGGCGAGTTCACCGCCCTGCCCGACCGCCTGGACCCCGGCCGGAGGTGCTCGTCGCCCTAGCCGGTGCTGGGCTGACGTCGAGCGGCGTGTTGCGCTTGCAAGCCCGAGATGAGCCATGCGGCGGATACGCTAAGGGCATGGCGCAACGTCATTTGACAGGATCTGGCTCCCGGGTGAAGTTCGCGCCCAGCTCACTCAGACGCATGGCCGCTGACCATGTCGAGCGATGCACGACCGCGTCGTCAGCGGCAGCGCAGGCGCTCGGTGGAGCGACCTCCTTCCCCTTGCCTCCGATGGCGAGTGAATTGCAATCATCGATCGAATCGCTGCTCAGCGAACTGATATCAACCACCAAGCTTCTCGACGAGATGACCGAGTCGTTCCGCCAGCGCGCGGAGGCGACGGCAACAGAGTACGAGACAGTGGAGAGCCGCCACGCCGGACTGATCAACACGACGTTGGGGGCACTATGAGCACCATTTGCGCAACGATCTCGCAACAGACCATCCGGGACGCCGACACGGTCTTGGGCAAGTTGGGCATGAGCTTCAGGGTGAGCGAGGCGATCGAGCGCATCGATTTCGATCCCGCCCCAGCGCATGCTTCCGTGGATCGGCTCATTGATGCTGCAGAGGCGATCAAGTCGGGCAAGCCCCTCGATTGCGCCCAACTCTTCGGAGAGTGGCGGGGTGAGGCAGCCGAAGCAGCCTGCAACTACGCTGAATGTCAGCGACCCTTCTGGGAGCAGGTCGCTGATTTCCTCCTCTGGCTCGCCGAGAACATCCTGCAGATCCTTGACTACATCGTGGACGCCGTCCGCTGGCTGGCCACTTGGGTCGCCTGGATCGCAACGGTCGCGGCGATGTTCATCTTCGTCGTCGACATCATCGCATTGGTGGTCACAGGAGGAGCCGGCTCGGTAATTGCCATCCTTGAGGCGCCGGTGTTCGCGTTCCTGGGCAATGTCACGCTCGTGGCCGGAGCCCTCTCATTCCTGCTGTATCTCATCAATCTGGGCATCGAATGGCTGGAGACTCTCGTGCGCGATCAGCGTGCCAAGTTCTGTGGCCAAGGCCTCCCGAGCCTCCCGGATTGGGATCCCGAGTACTACCCCCCCTGTAATCCCCTCCGGGGAAGGAGCGTGACACCTTTATGTCGGACTTCGAACGGATTCTCCAAAAACTGGCCACCGGGCCTGGCCCCGCGTCGGAACAGCACACCGCGTACGACGATGACAACGTGGTGACGATGCGTTCCGGGCCTGAGAACATCGTCTCCCTCAACACCATGGCAGGGGTGGATGAGACTGCTCGGGCCAGGTTGGAGCGCTCGTTGACGCAGGCTCTGCAGCGGCTGCTCAAACAGGACAGTCCCTTTGCCCGGACGCTCATCAACGAGATCCAGCCGATGATGGGTCTGGATGAGTTCCAAGCGCGAATGCACGCCCAGGCCGAGGAGTGGCAGGCGCGAAGCGATGCGCTCAAAGCACGCCTCCACCGGGTACGGGGCGCTTCGGAATGATCCAAGCACGCTACTCCCGGGCTTGGTGGCTCGGCATGGCAAGCATCGGAATTACCTGCATCGCCCTACCTGCAACAATCGTCGCGCTCTCCGATTCGTTCACCTGGGGCGGCTTCGTCACAGTCCTCGTGGTGTGCCAATGGGGCGCCTTCGGTGTCATGTTCTTGGCAAGAAGTCGGACGACGGTGTTCGTGTCATCGCGGGGTCTGGAGACCAAGGGGCTGGGCGCTTGGCGTTTGCAGTGGCACGAGCTCTCCGAGGTTCGTCGCCGCGAGCACCGTGTCCTCTTGGCCCCCAAGCCTGAAGCACTTCGCCGGGTGTCCGTGCGCAATGCGGCAAGCTGGAGCAGATGGTTCTCATCCGGTGGGGGGCCCACGAACGTCATCACCTTACCTGTCACGACGCTCTCATCCTCCGCCAGGGCAGCAATCGAGGAGCACCTCACACACTGAGCATCCCTTCGGGGCTGATGCTCGGGTCCGGCCGGGCACGCGATGTCGGACCCGGGCCCTCGGCTCTCAAGCGTGCGCCACGCACCTGGGCTCGCACGTCCGACAGGCCACCATCTGCTCGGTGCACGAGACGTCCGCGCAGTCGCCGACGTGCTTGGTCGGCTTGCCGCACACCGAACACACACCGACGACGGCGGCCCCCTCGTCGAAATCGACGACGCCGCGGCGGTCGAATACGTAGAGCGAGCCTTCCCAGAGTCCGTCGTTACCGAACTCTTCTCCGTAGCGCACGATGCCTCCGTCGAGCTGGTACACCTCTTCGAAGCCGCGGTGTTTCATGAGCGACGAGAGCACCTCGCATCGGATTCCGCCGGTGCAGTAGGTGACGACGGGTTTGTCTTTGAGGTGGTCGTACTTGCCGGAGTCCAGCTCTCCGACGAAGTCGCGGGTGGTGGTGACGTCGGGGATGATCGCGTTCTTGAAGCGCCCCACGCCGGCCTCGTAGGTGTTGCGGCCGTCGAAGAAGACGGTATCAGGCTTGGCTTCGACGAGTTCGTGCAGCTCGTGCGGCTTCAGATGGATCCCGCCGTCGACGACGCCTTGTTCGTCGACGCGAATCTCGTCGGGCACGCCGAAGGTGACGATCTCGGCGCGCGCTTTGACGCTGAGGCGGGGGAAATCGTCGGCGCTGCCGTCGGACCATTTGATGTCGGTGCCTTTGAATCCGGGGTAGTCACGCAGGAGGCGTACGTAGCGTTTCAGTGCGTCGAGGTCACCGCCGAGCGTGCCGTTGATGCCGTGTGGGGAGACGATGACGCGCCCGCGCAGGCCTAGCGAGCCGGCGAGCGCGAGCTGCCAATGCTTGATCGCCTCCGGGTCCGGCAGCGGCGTGAATTTGTAGAACAAGATGACCTTCTGCACGAGGCGATCATCCCACTGGTGGCTAGTCGGTGTCTTCGCGGCCCTCGTGAACCGGGTGTGATTTGTCGGCGTGGTTGTGGCGGCCGCGCGTGACGATGAGCGGGTCGGTCGGCTTGATCTTCGACGGGTCCTTGCCGTCGTAGTCGTGGAGGTCCAGGAAGAGGCGCATCGCGTTCAGGCGGGCGCGCTTCTTGTCGTTGGATTTGATGCGATACCACGGTGCCAGCACGGTGTCGGTGTGTTTCAGCATGGCCGACTTTGCGGCGGTGTAGTCGTCCCAGCGGCCTAGCGATTCGAGGTCCATCGGGGACAGCTTCCACTGGCGAACCGGGTCGATCTGGCGGATGGCGAAGCGAGTGCGCTGCTCGCGCTGGGTGACCGAGAACCAGAGCTTCGTCACAGTGATGCCTGATTCGATCAGCATCTCTTCAAAGATGGGCGCCTGGTGGATGAAGATGTTGTACTCATCATCGGTACAAAACCCCATCACGCGCTCCACTCCGGCACGGTTGTACCAGGATCGGTCAAACAGCACGATCTCACCGGAGGTCGGGAGGTGTTCGACGTAGCGCTGGAAGTACCACTGGCCTTGCTCGCGCTCGGTGGGCTTGTTGAGCGCAACGACACGAGCCGTGCGGGGGTTGAGGTGCTCGGTGAAGCGTTTGATCGCGCCGCCTTTGCCCGCTGCGTCGCGACCTTCGAAAATGATGATGTGTTTGGTGCCGTGATCTTGCGCCGAATACTGGAACTTCAGCAGCTCAATTTGGAGCTCTCGTTTTTCCTTCTCGTACTCGGTTCTGCCGAGCAGATCGTCGTACGGGTAGCGGTCGCGCCAGGTTTCCACGGCGTTGCCCAGGGGGTCGATCAGGTAGGGGTCTTCCCCGTGCACATCGGCGACGGTGTACCCCTCGTCACGCATCTGGTCGATGTATTCGCGCAGGTTTTGGTTACGGCTCATGGCTCCTAGTTCATCACCTTCTGTTGAGCGGCAGGTGAACTTTGGCGGTTCTGCCGCAGGTGTCACCGTGTTCGCTGTTGGCTGCAACGTGAGGTATTGAATCTGTGGCGATCGTTGGCAAGGATCGAGATATGGCAGACATCACGTTCAAGGATTCCCCCGTCACCACTATTGGTGAGCTCCCCACTGTGGGCTCGAAGGCTCCTAGCTTCGATCTCGTCGGTTCGGATCTCTCCCCCGTCACGCTGGCTGACTTCGCCGGCAAGAAGATCGTGCTCAACATCTTCCCGTCGCTGGACACCGGCGTGTGCGCCAAGAGCGTCCGCACCTTCAACGAGAAGGCAGCCGGTCTGGAAGGCACCGTCGTGCTCAACGTGTCGATGGATCTCCCCTTTGCGCAGGCCCGTTTCTGCGGCGCCGAAGGCATTGAGAACGCCATTGTCGCGTCGGGCTTCCGCTCAAGCTTCGGCTCCGACTACGGCGTCACCTTCACCAGCGGCCCGCTCGAGGGGCTCTTCTCGCGCTCGGTCGTTGTCATCGACGGCGACGGCACCGTCGCGTACACCCAGCAGGTGGCAGAAACCACTAACGAGCCGGACTACGACGCAGCCCTCGCTGCGCTCTGAGTTCAGACTGCACCTATTCTGGTGGGCCAGCCTCTTCGCTTCGCGGAAGGGGTTGGCCCACCGGTTTTTGTCAGGGGGGGGTCGCTACACAGTACGGGGCGTAGGAGCCATTTCGCCGTATCGAACCGGTTCAGCGATCCCCCGCGCAAAGAGTGGATTCTTGTTCAGGATTGGTTCAACGGTGTCTTGTAACCAGGTGCCCGAGATTCCAGAACGGGTAGCAACGTCATCGAGTGCGACAAGGATTTTGTATATTGAATGGTCCGAGAAGTTTCGATAACGCTGCTTGACTCGTCTGGCGGTCTTGGGCTGCAGGCCTGGAACGTCAAGCACCCGGTGATTCCACAATTGAGCACAATGAGCTACCCGGTTGCGCAAGTAGACGAATGATTTCACCTGCCCGGGCAGGAGCCTACGAGAGGTACTCATCGACTCGGCAATGTCATCTAACACGCCAGAGTCTTTGGAAGCCTCTATGAGGCGGGATAGGCTGCCAAATGAAAACGCCTCTACCGCAACCCAAATCGGCATACGGTTATACGCCTCAGGCTTGTAAATATTGCCTTGCTTAATGTCGTCGCGGTAGT
>NZ_CAMYFI010000039.1 GCF_947255005.1 uncultured Tessaracoccus sp.
TCTCACCGACCTCATCGATCAGGCCGTCGCGAAGGTCACGAAATAACCCTTGCATGCTCGTCGATATTCCCTGGTCATCGCCGTTCTCGCAGCGGTGGTGCTCGGTGCTACGTGCCTGCTCAGTCTTGCCCTAGGTAGTAAAGCCATCGGACTTCCGGCCCTGGTGGACGCCCTCCAAGGGGGCGGCGACCCCTACGTGCGGGAGGTACTGGCAGCACGTGTCCCGCGCACTGTGTGCGGGTTGGTGACCGGTGCCGCACTGGCCAGTTCCGGGGCCGCAATCCAGACAGTTACTCGCAACCCCCTCGGGGATCCGGGAGTTCTGGGTCTGACAAGTGGCGCAGCAGCTGGGGTCGTCACGGTGTCGTCGGTCCCCGGACTGGCTGGTCTCCAGCTCATCGGCGGAGCCTTCACTGGAGCGGTGGTGGCCACGGTTGCAGTGATGGCGCTGGGCAGTTTCGGACGAGGCCCCGATGCCACCAGACTGGTGCTCGCCGGAGCCGTGATAACAGCCGTCGCCGTCGCCTACTCCCAGGCCGTGAGTCTGCGCCATCAGGCAGCCTTCGACGCGTTGCGCTTCTGGTCTGCAGGATCGCTGGCGGCAGGTGGCTCCCTCGGTTGGCCCGTGGCCGTTCTCGCCGTCGCAGGCACGGGACTGTTTGCTTTAGGACGCGGCCTGGATGCCGTGGCCCTCGGCGACGAGGTAGCCGCCGGACTGGGGCACCATCCCGCACTCGTGCGTGCCCTCACTCTCACCGCGGCGGCTCTGCTGACTGCGGCCGCCACAGCGCTCACTGGCCCGATTGCTTTCATCGGTTTGGCTGCGCCGCATCTGGCAAGACGGTTTACCAGTGGCTCGACGCGCGCTCTCATTGGAATGTGTTGCGTACTCGGGCCTGCGCTCTTGTTATTGGCCGACGTGCTGGGGCGCCTGGTCTTGCGCCCTGCTGAGGTGCCTGTCGGAGTGGTCACCGGACTCCTGGGCGCACCTCTGCTGCTGGCGGTGGTCCGACGGTCACGAGGTGTGCTGTGAGCGCTTCTTCCATCTCTCTCAGTGTGAATCATGAGCTTGCTGCCCGCCTCGCCCACCGCAGTCGTATTAGGCATCTCGTTGCAGTGATGCTCCTGGTAGTGGCTCTGTTGACCTCGTGCGCTTGGACGCTGGCCATTGGCAGGCTCGGGATTCCCCTTGCGAGCCAACCGCAAGCTTTGGTTGAGCTGGTCACTGGTCGAGGCAGCCTCGCTCTGACGGTTCTGCGTGGACCGCGCCTTGCGGTGGCGGTGGGGGCAGGAGCGGCGCTTGGTCTGGCCGGAGCCTTATTTCAGCGAGCCACAGCGAATCCACTCGTCACCCCCGATGTCATCGGGATTACGACGGCTGCCGGGGCCGGGACGGCGCTGGCGAGTGCATTCGGCTTACCGACGGGTCTCGGCGCCTTGGGGGGAGCCCTCGCAGCGGGCGTCATCATCCCGTGGGTCACAACCACAGGGTTCCGCAATCCTGGCGCGGTGATCGTCGCGGGGATCGGTGTCGCAGCGGCCGCCACCGCGACGACGCAGTTCGTTCTGGTTTTCTCGCGCCAGTCCGAGGCCATGGCTCTTGCTGCTGCGCTCACGGGGTCGCTGACCGCACGTACCTGGGGTGATGCACTCACCGTCTGGTCTGTGCTTGTCCCGCTGAGTCTGGTGGCGATGGGGCTTCGTGTCGACCTCGACCTCATCGGCCTCGGCGACGAGATTGCCCACGGGCTAGGGTCGCGCCCGGACCGGACGCGCACCATCGCGTTGTCGGTGGGAATCCTGCTGACAGTGGGTGCTGTGGCAGCTGCAGGTCCACTCGCTTTCGTGGCGCTCACCGCACCTCATCTGGCTCGCGGGTTGACCGGGCTTCCAGCGATGGGGTCTGCGGCCTTGGCTGGCGCGACGACGGTGTGTTTGGCGGACCTTGCCGTCCAGCGTCTGGCGTTCTTGGACGGGCTTCCTGTGGGCATACTAACGGCCTTGATCGGTGGTCTGTTCCTCGGCGCTGTTCTCATCTCACAACTTCGGAGGGGCTTCTTATGACCAGCTCAGCGATCGAGATGAACGATCTCACCATTCGCTTCGGTGGCCTCACTGCCGTTGAACGCGTCAGTGCCAGTGTGCCCAAGGGCAGCTTCAGCGTCATCACCGGCCCGAATGGATGCGGCAAGTCGACCTTGTTACGCGCTGTGGCTTATGTGCGACCAGCCGACGAGGGTAGTGTCGCAATGCTTGGCCAGGACGTTGCGCGCATGGGCCGTCGACAGCTGGCGCGTACCTGCAGTCTTCTGCCGCAAACCACTGTGACCCCACGGGGTCTGCGCGTGGAGGAGCTCGTGGCGCGTGGCCGCCACCCATACCACTCGTTCCTCAGTAGCAGTGCCCCCGGCGATGCTGAGATCATCGACCGGGCGATGGAGCGCGCTGGGGTCACAGACCTCGTCGGTCGGCAGGTCACCGAACTCTCCGGTGGTCAGCGTCAACGTGTCTGGTTGGCGATGGTACTTGCCCAGGACACCCCGGTCATTTTGCTGGATGAGCCCACCACCTTCCTGGATCTCTCTGCCCAGTACCTGTTGCTCGATCTGTGCTCAGACCTGGTCGACGAAGGCCGTACGGTCGTGGCCGTTCTGCACGACCTTCCTCAGACAGCCGCCTATGCCGACCACGTGCTCATGCTGAAGCAGGGGAGGCTCGTCGCCGAGGGGCCGCCAGCCGAGGTGATCACCGCAGAGAATGTGGAGGACACCTACCGCATCAAGTGCCGCGTGGATCTAGATGATGCGCGCGGACCGGTGGTTCTTCCGCTTGCGCGGCAACATCGCCTGTGTACCTGACCGGCAGCTTGCTGACTGGCTGGTAGACCTACTTGAACAGTGACATGAACGTCGTGAAGCTCACTGATGCTGCATCGTGCCTCACGACGTTCAACGGTTTCGGAGATGGAACGATCCTTGGTGTTGGGTCTGACTTCTTCACCAACGGTTCCGCGTCGCATCGCTGCTCAGACGAAGGGAGATGAGCGCTCCACGGATGCCAAGGTTCGAGAGATTTAAACTCCGTCAGCGACGCGCTCGCACATCGGGCTGGCGCCGTTGCATGGGAGTTGGTCGTTTGGCGGGGGTCGAGGAACTAGGGGCGCCTGGACACTCAGATCGTGCTCGCGCAGTGGTTCCCTCGTGATCTTCTCGACACGAATCTCGTCTCTTACGTGCTGACGCCTTCGAGATCTCTGGAGGACGCGACGACCCTCCGTCGCCGACCGCGGGGCAGGGTGATGCCCGCGACGCCTACGCGGCGTCGATCCTCGGGCAGCTATTCACCGTGCTGATCGCCCCGAGACGCCGCGGGCGCGCCGTCGGATTCTTCGTGCTGGATGCGCGCGACGTGCAACCGGGCGTGGGCGATGGCGTCGAGGGTGTTGTCGAAAGCGTGATTCTCGTGCGCGAGTTGCTCGAAGACGCCGAGTTCGCGCAACACCGGAACGTGCTCGGGCTTGGTGGCGGAGAGCAAGACCCGGGTGCCTCCGCGTTCGAGGCGCCCGATCGTGTCGGCGAGCATCTGGGCGCCGGTGGCGTCGATCGTCGTGACGTAGCGCATGCGCAGCACGACGACCTTGACCCACGACACCTCGGCGAGCTCGAGGAGGAAATCGTGCGCGGCCCCAAAGAAGAGGGGGCCTTCGACGCGGAAGGCCGCGATGTGTTCGTCGAGGAGTTCGCGTTCCTCGTCGCGGTGGTCTCCCTTGTCCAGTGGGGTGGCCTCGAACACCGCGGTGCGAGCGGTGTCACGCAGTGCGAAGAAGCCCGCCACGACAAGGCCGATGAGCACGGCGACGACGAGGTCGAACACGACGGTGGCGGCGGCCGTGATGAGCAGGGTGGCCCCGTCGCCCTTGGTGGCGCGCATCACCGAGGTGATGTTGCGCGGGTGGATCATCTGGACCGCAGTGGCGATGAGCACACCGGCGAGCGCGGCGAGAGGGATCTCGCCCACCCACCGGGCCGCGACGAGCACGGCGACGAGCAGGAGCAGCGAATGGAACACCGCTGCCAGACGTGAGCCTGCGCCGGCCCGCACATTGACGGCAGTCCGGGCGATGGCGGCCGTCGCGGGAATCCCACCGAACAGGGGTGCGACGACGTTGGCGATGCCCTGCCCGAAGAGCTCGCGGTCAGGATCGTGCCGGTCCCCGACGGTCATCGCGTCGGCGACCGTGGCCGACAGCAACGACTCCAACGCGCCGAGAGCGGCGACGGCGACCGCCGCCAGCAGCAGCGAGTCAAGGTGCGCCCACGGGATCTGCGGCCAGCGTGGGGCGGGCAGCGTCGACGGGATGTAGCCGATGGTCTTGAGCCCGCCACCTGCCAGCATGTTGATGGCAGTCGCGGCAGCTACCAACACCAGCGCCGCGGGGAACCCACTGCGAACGCGCGCAGCGACCACGATCCCTGCTGCCACCAAGAGAGTCATGACGGGTGCCTGCCATGACGGAGCCCCTAGCCAAGCTGTGATTGCGCCCCACGCGAGCCCGAGGACCTTCTCGCCGTCCACATCGACGCCCAGCGCTGCAGGCAGCTGCTGCAGCGCAATGATCACTGCGATGCCCGCCGTGAACCCTTCGACGACCGGTAGCGGCATGTATTTCATCGCCCGCCCAGCACCGGTGACCGCGAGCACGAGCAGCATGAGGCCAGCCAATATGCCGACGACGAGCACCCCGTCGGCGCCGTGGGCGGCCACGATGGGGATGAGCACGACGGTCATCGCGCCCGTCGGACCACTCACCTGGACATTGCTGCCGCCGAAGACTGCCGCCAGGATGCCCGCGACGATGGCCGTCGTGATTCCGGCTGCCGCGCCGACGCCGGACGCGACGCCGAAGCCGAGCGCGAGGGGGAGCGCGACGAGAGCAACCATGAGCCCCGCGGAGAGGTCGCGCCCAACCGTCGCGCGGGACCAGTCTGAGCGGCGCGGTACGAAACGCAGGGCGCGGGCTCGGAAGCCTACCTTTGAGGCGGCGCGTGGGTGGGTCACAGTATTTGCTTGCTCCTTCAAGGGATGAACGACACCCAGAGGATACACAAGGCGAAATTCTGCGACGGCCACACTGCCGGTGACGCTCGACCACAGTATCGACCTCCGAAGGGTTATGTCGAGGTCCAATTGATGAAGTTCGAAGATCTTGGTGCTGGAGATGCTGTGAAACTTGCAAGCAGGAAGCGAAATGACACAACAGACCGACTCTTAGCGCATGCTTGTGTCTACCTCGCGGCGCGTGGTAATTTGGAGCCACTAGATCCCCCACGTCTCTCCAAGGATGCGCATTTGGGGGATTTTCTATGAGAGGACAGGGGATGGCTCCTCGAGTACTTGGTGCTTTCCCACTTCCGGGACCAGCAGAAGCATCGAGAATTTGTGGTGGCACTCCGCCATGGCTGTTCCCGCCAGCTGCTCGCTAAACCCGAACAGACGGATGGTGCACTAGTTCACCCATCTGCATTAGAGCGCACCTACTGATATATGGCGTACCAGAGCTCCCCGTCGTGGATTGTCATAAGCGCGCACCTTCGTGCGTGCGCGGAACATCTGCGCCGATCATTGTCGGTTGTGGAATGCTGCCTTGGGGGGTCTCGCCAGCGTTGCCAATGTCGCGGTTGGTTGCGTGGTTGGCTGATCCAACTGTGATTGCGGAACGTGCAACGCGACGGGCGAAGCTGATCGAAGCGGCGGAGAATCTCGCGGACATCGAGGCAACGCTGGCGGCACGCGCCGAGGTCGAAGCCGAAGGCACCATTCCCTGGGACGAGGTCAAAGCCGACCTGGGCATCGAATGAGCTATCGCATTGAGCTCAGTCCCTCGGCCGCTCGTCAGCTGCGCAAGCTCGACGGTGCGCTCCGGCGGCGTCGCCTTCCCAAGGGTGATCGCCCTTGATGACGAAGAACGAGCCCCGGATCGTCCCCGCGAGCTTCGACTTCTGCCGTGCAAACTTGAAGGCCGACAGCTCGTCGGGCACCTCCAAGCCCTCCGACAACTTGAATCCGACGGCGCGCTTGCCCTTGTCCGCGACGGTGTAGAGCACGTTCACGGCGAGGCCGGACGCGTAGAACACGTGGACCCAGTGGATGCCTTCGACATCGCTGACGGCCACCTCGAGGGGCCGCGACGCGAACTCGATCCCACGCTCGGATCGCAGGATCTCCTCGACCCACGCGAGGGCCGCGGGGGCCTCGTCGGCGGGGACGACGGTGAAGTCGTGCGAGTACTTGTTGTGGAAGTAGCGGGCCTCGTTGGCTCGCAGCCCGGCGAGGGCCTCCGCCACCGGCGAGGACTCGAGGCCCGTCGTCGAGACATTCACGAAATCGACCTGTGACATGGGCGTTCCTTCCGGCGGACGGCGTGCGACGAGTTTAACTTGTGCTATCAAATGCCTATGACTGAACCGCACATCGACGCCGTCGGACGCCCCGAGCCGCGCATGGATGCAGGGGAGACCGAGACGCTCCTCGGCTTCCTCGACTACCAGCGCGCGACGCTCGAGTGGAAGACCCGCGGCCTGACCGACGAGCAGCTCCGCCAAGGCTTGCACCCCACGACGATGACCCTCGCCGGGATGCTCGCGCACCTTGCGACCGTCGAGGACTTCTGGTTCTCGATGGTCGTCGCGGAGGGGCCGTTCCCGGATTGCTGGCCGTCCGAGGCAGTCGGCGACCCCGACTGGGAGTGGACCGCGGCGACGCGGTGGCCGGGGGAGCGGTTGCGGGGCGCGTGGGGCGACGCCGTGGCGAGGTCGCGGGCCGTCGTTGAGAAGGAGCTGACCCAGCCCGACGACGTCGCGCTCTCCGCCACCCACCCCGCCTGGGGCGGGCGAGCGCACGTGAGCCTGCGCTGGGTGCTGGTCCACATGATCGAGGAGTACGCCCGCCACAATGGCCACGCCGACCTGCTGCGCGAGTCCATCGACGGCGAGACGGGTGAGTAGTCGTCGGGCCCGGCGCCCGTGGTCGCCGGCGGGTTGGCCATTGACCATGTTCGCGATCATGTCCATCCACACGCCGCATGCGGAGCACCGCGATGCGCTGCTCGCCACGCGCGACACCAAGGGCTTCGATCACATCGACGGCCTGCGACTCCTCAATCCGTTTGAGTGACGCTCGTCGGCCGAGTCGCCCCCCCGTGTCAGCAGCCAACGTTGGGTGCGCTGAAGGGGATAATGACTGCCGGCAGCCAGAACGACACGTGCTGCAAGGTGCACTGAAAATCCACTACATCTTGAGGGTTGACGCCTGACCCTATCCCACATATTGTGTTACACGCATGTGGTTCTCCGTGAGGAGATGAAAAGGGAATCCGGTGAGAAACCGGAGCTGCCCCGCAGCGGTGTACGAGAACGACCGCCGTCACACAGCACTGGGACGAACGTCCTGGGAAGCGACGGCCAGTAGGCGGCTCGTGAGCCCGAAGACCTGCCTCGTGTGGCCCCACGCCGTGGGGTCCGGTTCGCAGCGCACGAGGGATCGCGCTCGGTCGACGGGCGCTGCCTGTGCGCCCGCAGATTGCCGCACCCTCGTCGTCGGGCCATCCGACGAAGTCCGAGGGAAGACGAATGCACAACACCATCCGCGTCACCAAACGTGACGGCAGCCTTGCACCCTACGATGGCGCCGAAGTGGCCGCCTCGATCGCCGACGCCGCCCGCGGCCTCGACGATGAGACCGCCCGAGCGCTGCAACTCCAGTCCGACGTCGAGATCACGCTGTTCGACGGCATCACCACCGAGCAGCTCGATGAGGCCGTCGTGCAGGTGACGCTGGGCAACGTCAAGGACGATCCGGTCTACGACCAGATCGCCGCCCGCCTGCTCGTCAAGCAGCTCTACAAGCAGGTCTTCGGTGACACCTCCGACCTCTTCGGCGACGGCTCGCCCGACACGATCCGGCTGCTGCACGTTGATCACTTTCCCGGCTACGTCGAGCGCGGGATCCGCGACGGCCATCTCGACACCCGCATGGGTGAGCTGTTCGACCTCGAGACGCTCGCGCGGGCGCTGACCCCGTCGCGCGACGACCTGCTGCGCTTCATCGGCGTCCAGACGATGCGCAACCGCTACCTGCTCACCGACGGGCAGCGTCGCGTGATCGAGGTGCCGCAGTTCTTCTGGATGCGTGTGGCTATGGGCCTCTCCCTGGGTGAGCAAGACCCGACGGCGGTGGCGCTCGAACTCTACGAAGCGATGAGCCGGCTGGAGTACCTGGCGGCCGGGTCGACGCTCGTCGGTGCCGGCACCCCTGCCGCACAGCTCTCCAACTGCTTCGTCATGCAGATGGAGGACGACATCGAGCACATCGCGAAGTCGATCCGCGACGTCATGTGGATCACGAAGGGCACCGGCGGCATCGGTTTGTCCGTGACCAAGCTGCGTTCGGAGGGCTCGCCGATCCGCTCCAACAACACGACGTCGACGGGGCCGATCCCGTTCATGCACACCGTCGACTCGACGCTGCGCGCAATCTCGCGCGGCGGCAAGAAGTTCGGCGCACTGTGCTTCTACATGGAGAATTGGCACGCTGACTTCGCGCAGTTCCTCGACCTGCGTCAGAACTCCGGCGACCCGTACCGCCGCACCCGCACTGCCGACACCGCGGTGTGGATCTCCGACGAGTTCATGCAGCGCGTGGCCCGTGACGATGACTGGTATCTGTTCGATCCGCTCGAGACGTCCGACCTCGTCGAGCTCACTGGACGCGCGTTCTCCGAGCGGTACGCCCAATACGTCGAGATGGCTGAGGCCGGCGAGCTGCGGATACACCGCAAATTGAAGGCGCGTGAGCAGTGGAAAGCGATCCTCGTCGCGCTGCAGTCAACGTCGCATCCGTGGATCACATTCAAAGACACAATCAACACCCGCGCACTCAACGACAACACGGGCACGATCCACCTCTCCAATCTCTGCACCGAGATCTGCCTGCCGCAAGACCGCGACAACACCGCCGTCTGCAACCTCGCCTCCGTGAACCTCTCCCGGCACCTCGATGGGGTCGGCGTCGAGGCCCGCTTCGACTGGGATCGCCTCGCGCGCACCGTCCGCACCGCTGTGCGCCAGCTCGACAACCTCGTCGATATCACCGCATCCGCTGTGCCGGAGGCGGAACACGCCAACCTCGCCAACCGTGCTGTCGGCCTCGGGCTCATGGGGTTCACCGACATCTGCGAGCGCCTCCGCATTGCCTACGATTCGCCCGCGGCTTGGGAACTCATCGACGAAATCGTCGAGTTCATCTCCTGGCATGCCATCGACGCGTCCTGCGACCTCGCCCGCGAGCGCGGGGCATATCCCAACTTCGCAGGCTCCGGCTGGTCGAAGGGGCTCGTGCCGTTCGACACGCTCGACCGGCTCGCCGCCGAGCGGGGGGAGGCCGTCGAGGTGGATCGCTCGTCGCGGCTCGACTGGGATCTGCTGCGTCGACGCGTGGCCGGCGGCATCCGCAACGCCACGCTCATGGCCGTGGCTCCCACCGCGTCCATCGGGCTCGTCGCTGGCACCACGCCAGGGCTCGACCCCCAGTTCAGCCACATTTTCAGCCGCGCGACGTCGTCGGGGAAATTCCTCGAGGTCAACCGCAACCTCGTGCACGACCTCAAGGCGGCAGGCATCTGGGAGGACGTGCGCGACGAGCTGCTGCGCCATCAGGGAGACCTCGCGAAGGTGGAGGGCATCCCGTCGTGGATGACCGAGGTATACAAGACGAGCTTCCAGCTCGATCCGACGGCGTACCTCCACGTCGCTGCCCGGGCTCAGAAGTGGATCGACCAGGCCATCAGCCGCAACATCTACCTCGCCGACCGCAACGTCCAGACGATGGTGGATCTCTACCAGCTCGCCTGGCGCATGGGCGTCAAGACCACCTACTACCTGCACATGCTGCCGCGCCACACCGCCGAGCAGTCCACCGTGAAGGTGAACAAGGCCGCCGCGACGAACAAGCGCGGCTTCGGTGCCCGCCGACCCACGACGCCCAGCCCTACCCCCGCGGAGGTGAGGGGCGTCGTCGGGACGCGGGCGGCGAACCTGCAGGTGATCGGCGGCATCACGATCGACGTGGACCCGCAGGAAGCCCTCCAGTGCGACTCCTGCCAGTGAGCAACCAGAAAGGCAATTTCATGACTTCCATCCTCGGCACCGGCATTCAAGAAGGACTGCTGCTGAAGCCCGTCACCTACCAATGGGCGTACGACCTGTACGAGCAGGCCGTGGCCAACACTTGGTTCCCCAACGAAATCCAGCTCGACGAGGACCTCGCCGACTTCCACCGCATGACCGACGACGAGCGGCACGCGCTCACCTACCTGATGAGCTATTTCAACCCCAACGAGCTGCTCGTCAACAAGGCCCTCGCGTTCGGCGTCTATCCGTACGTGGGCGCGGCCGAGTGTCACCTCTACCTCGCGAAGCAGATGTGGGAGGAGGCAAACCATTGCATGGCGTTCGAGTACGTCCTCGAGACGTTCCCGATCGACCGTGACAAGGCGTATTCCTCGCACGTCGAGGTGCCGAGCATGGCGGCGAAGGAAGCGTTCGAAGTGAAGTACATCACCCGAATGACCTCCGACACGCTCGACATCTCCACCGTCGAAGGTAAACAGGACTTCGTGCGTAACCTCGTCGCGTACAACATCATCCTCGAGGGAATCTGGTTCTACTCCGGCTTCATGGTGGCGCTGTCATTCCGGCAGCGGAACCTGCTGCGCAACTTCGGCTCCCTGATCGACTGGATCGTGCGCGACGAATCGCTCCACCTGCAATTCGGCATCAACCTGATCCTCACGGTGCTCGAGGAAAATCCGGAGGTGGCCACCGAAGAGTTTGCCGCTGAAATCCGGAAGATGATCGTCGACGCGGTGGCGATGGAGGAAACCTACAACCGCGACCTGCTGCCCACCGGCATCGTCGGTGTGAATGCGGATATCGTGAACGACTACGTCAAATATCTCACCGACCGGCGGTTGGAGGAACTCGGCTTCGAGGCGGAGTTTGGCGTGGCGAACCCGGCGAAGTGGATGGCGACGGCCAACGACACCCTGCAGCTCGTCAACTTCTTTGAGGCGACGAACACCTCCTACGAGGTCAACACCAGGGCGGGCTCCTAGGGAAGCAAGCAGCGTGGAAAAGGTGTCCGGTTGGGGCTCGTCGAGGGCTCCAGCCGGGCACCGCGAACGCGCGGACTACAACCCGAGCAGCGACTTCGCGATCAGGAAGTAGATCACGAGCCCCGACGCGTCCACGAGGGTGGTGATGAAGGGGTTGGCGAACACGGCCGGGTCGATGCCGAGCTTCTTCGCGATCAGTGGCATGCCTCCGCCGACGGTGGCGGCCAGCGTGCAGATGCTCAGCAGCGTGAGTCCGATGACGCCACCGATATCCCACCCGTAGATGAGGCCGGTCAGGATGAGGCCCAGTATCCCCAACAGCAGCCCCAGCAGTGCGCCGACGCGCACCTCTCGAAAGAGCACCTTCAGCACATCACGGGGTTCGACGTCACCCAACGCCAGGGCGCGGGTTACCGTCGTGGCGGCCTGGTTGCCGGTGTTGCCGCCGGTGCCGATCAGCAGCGGGATGAATACCGAGAGCACGACCATCTGGGACAACGTCGCCTCGAAACTCTCCAGCACCTGCACCGTGAGCGTCGCACCGATCGCAAGCACCAGCAGCCACACGACGCGGGACTGCACAATCTCCAGCACGGGTGTGGCCAGGTAGGGCCGACGCAGCGGTTCTGAACCTGACATGCGCGCCTGGTCCTCCGAGTCGGCCTCTTCAAGCACCTGAAGCGCGTCATCCACGGTGAGCAGCCCGACCAGGCGCTGCTCGTGATCCACCACCGGCAATGCCAGACGTTTGCGGTCGGCACAGCGCCGGGCCGCCTTCTCGGCAGGCTCGGTGGCTACCGCGAAGTCTGCGTTCTGCATGATCGTGCCGAGCTGGGTGTCGGCTGACGCACGCATGAGGTCCCTCAGGCTGAGGACGCCGGCGAGTGTGCGGTCGGGCTCTACGACAGGCAGCGTGTAGATCGATTCCGCATCGTCCAGATGGGCTTTCACCTGGTCCATCGCAGCCGCCACTGTCATGGCGGGCCTCAGCGTGATGAGCTCGGGGCTCATACGACGCCCGATGGAGCCATCCGGGTAGCCCAGCACGATGCCGGTGAGTTCGCGCTCATCCGCGGGCAGGCTGGCGACAAGGCGGGCAGCGACGGATGCGGGCAGTTCGTCGAGAAGCTCGGCGCGGTCGTCGGGATCCATATCGACGAATACCGACGTCACCTCCGGCGCACGGAGCCCTCGCAGCAGTTCGGCTTGCACGACGGGGTCGAGCAGGTCGAATACCTGGGCGGCTGTGTCCTTCGGGAGGGAACGGTACAGCAGCGCTCGTTGCTCCTTGTTGAGGCGCGACATGAACGACTCGGCCTGTTCTGTGGAGCAGTGGGACAGCATGTGCGACAGTGTGGAGACGTCGTTGTCACGCAGCGCCGCATACAGCTTGCGCTCGCTGATCACCTCAAGCGTGGACAAGACAGCTCCTCTCGTACGAACGTTCCAGACCTCGCTGAAGTATATTCAGCAGGTCATGGAACAACGCTCAGTGCTCATCCGCGCATGCTCCACTGGGAAAATGAGTGGCTGCCTGCGGGCGTCAGTGCTGCACGGGCCACTCGAGGCGCCGCAGTACCTCGTCGGCCTCCGCCTTGTTGCCTTTGCTGGCCAGCCACTTCGCGAACGACTCCCGCTGATCGCGGTACCACTTCGCCTGCTGCGCGTTGGCCTTCGATGGCGACTGCAGGTTGCTGGCGAGTTTGCGCGCTAGCTCTGCCGCCGCATCCGCATCGGCCCGGGCACCGTGCGCGTCGTCGTCGGAGAGCGGTACCCCATAGTGCGCTGCGACGTCGACCAGCTGGCGCTTGCCCCGTCGGAAGCGGTCGACGGCCTTGTCAATGACGTACGGATCAAGGATGGGGCCACAGACCTCCAGCTGGCCGAGCCCGTACCGCTCGCACTCCCTCGCCAGCAGCGTGAAATCGTAGGTGGCGTTGAAGGCACACAACACGGCGCCTGCCGCCCACGCGTCGTACAGCGCGTCGCGGATCTGGGCGACGCCGGCGGCGTGATCGATGCCGGCGTCCGTGGCCCGTTCGGTGGTGATGCCGTGAATGGCGACGGCACTTGGCGGGATGGGCGCGGTGGGGCGCAGGAGCCACTCCCGAGCCGCGACGCATGCCGTCACGATTTCAGCCGACGACGGGTCAGGCCCGCTCGTCTCAGTATCGAATCCGACGAAGTCCACGCCGTCCCAGCTCATGTTCACTCCTCGCACTTGCACCGAAGGCGGCCATCGCCCTGCACGTGAAACACCCTACGCGGCAGTGCTCCCAACGGTCTACGAACAGGTGTGGCCCGGCGATCTAGGTGTATGAGGCCATGACGTTGTTGACGCGGGGCGGAGGCGTGAGGCTGGGGGGTGATCGCTGCGGGTGGTGTGGGGTGGATGGTAGTTGTAGTGGTGGTTCCAAACGCTGATCGCGTTCCTCCGTTCGTTCTGGGAGGCGTAGGCGCGGGCGTAGAGGCACTCGTCTGCGAGTAGCCGCTGGTGGCGCTCGATCTTCCCGTTGTGGCGGTCCGGCAACCTGGCCACCGTTAGCACGCAGCAGCGGACACCGTGCTTCAGGGGGAGTTCGTGCATAATCCTGCGGGCGGGTCATGGAACGGGTCTCCCTCCCCGACGCCGTCTTGCGGGCGCTCTCCAAACTCGCTGCTATCACCCAGGACCTCGCGCTGCAGTACAGCGAGCACGCGGTGGCCGTCGTGTTCGATCTTGCGTTCAGGCTCGGCGAGCAACAGATGCTGGGTGAGATGATCGAGGCCAGAGCCGGCGACGTCGTGCTGCCGGCGGGAGTAGGGGAGCCGTGACCCCAGCGCGGGATCGCGGGCCCCGCCTGCGGTTGAACGCACTGCCTCACCCCCCACGGCTGTTGGATTTGAACTGATTCTTGCAAAGCTTGGCGTACAGCGTGGGCCTACCGATCACATGTCCGTCAGTGCGCGTGCCAGCGAGCATCAGTGCATTGGCAGGCACGCGTCGAACCCAGGCGGCCGAGCTGCACAGCTGTAGTCAAAAGTGGCTACCAATCCGTATACTTGCTGCATGGCAATGACGACGATTAAGGTGCCCGCTCAGTTGCGGGACCGCATCAATCATGAAGCGCGGGAGCGCGGGCTTCCGGCTGCGGGGCTGATTGAGAATTTGCTAGATGCGTATGAGCGTCGGCGTCGTATGGAGGCGTTCGGCCGCGCGTTTCGTGCTGCTGACGCCGAGTACTGGGATGAGTTCGCTGCATGGGATCTCGGGACTGGCGCCCTGTCCGATGACGACTGAACTTCGACGGGGCATGGTGGCGTGGGCTGAGCTCGATCCCGTCCGCGGACGAGAGCAGTCCGGCCGGCGCCCCGTGCTGGTGGTGGCCAGTGATCTCTACCTCGCGCAGGCCGATACCCTCGCGATCATCGTTCCGTGTACGACGCGTGATCGTGGGTGGCCGAACCATGTGAAGCTTGTCGGTGAACACTTGGCCCTTCCCGTCGCCACCTATGCCATGACTGAGCAGTCCCGCACGGTGACACGAGAACGTCTGCTTGACGTCGCAGGGGTGGTAGATGCGCGCACGATGCGTGAGGTCGACGGGTGGTTGCGCGATTTCCTGGCGTTGCCGTAGCCAGATTTAGGGTGCCCCCACGTGTTGACGCTAGTCACCTTCGCACAGTTCGAATGTGACAACGTCGACGGGGTCCGTCGCTGTGAGGCCTGGGTAATGCATATCGAGGGCAGCCTGTAGCTCCGCCAGTGACGGGAACCCGTCGCGCTGCGCGTGCTCGTCGGTGAGGTCGGCGCGAGAGACGGTGCGTACGGCGGTGACGTTCGCGTCGAGGGTGACGACTTCGTCGGACTCTTTTTCGAAGACGAGTTGTGCCGGGCCTGGGCGGAAAGGGTCGTCGACGCGGATGGTTTGGCGCTTGGAGCCGCTGCGGATGGCAGGCTCATAACCCTCCCACATGTAGATCTTCTGTGGGAGCTCAGCGGAGCGCCAGTCGAACGCGTGAGGCAGAAGGGCGTCGACGCTCACGGCCTCGAGTCCATTGTGGCTACGGATGACGCACTGGATCGACGGGTCCTCGTCGAACAACACCTGACGGCATTTGCCGCAAGGAGAAATGACTTGGCCAGTAGGGCCGTACGCCGCGACAACGGCCACGACAGGCTCGTCGGGATGAGCCGACGCGTGGTTGGCCAATGCGGAGACCTCGGCGCACGGGCCACCGAGGAAGTGGAATGCGTTGACGCCGGTGACAATCTCGCCTGAGCGGGTGAGTAGCGCGGCGCCGACAGTGTGGTCCTGATCGTCATTGCATCGAACCGCGATGTCGGTGGCGGTCTGCACAAGTTCTCGAAGCGTGGCGTTGATCACCCGTCGACGATAGCAACCGCCGGGTTGCCCGTCGAGGCAGTTATCAGCTCTTCGCGGATAGCATTGTTGCTGCGGGAAACGGCGCCATGGAGGATTTCATTGAGGGATTGGGTCTTATGAACACAGGTCGGAGAGTTCGATCCATGAGCCCTCTCGTCGCATGAACGCCAACAAGCCAACGTTGCGACGGCTCCGTCGCGAAGATGCTTCTGCGGTGCTTGCCGCGTTCCAATCCAACCCGGACATGGCTCGACAAGGCGATGTGTCGACGCTGGACGAGGCCGAACGCTACGTGAACCGTCTGACCGCGTCGAACTCGTCGCACGAACCGTGGGCTGTCGTCGTTGATGACGCGTTGGTGGGTTTGGTGTGTGTGAGCGTCGACGACGAGCATCGCAGCGGCTGGTTCTGGTACTGGATGACGAGCGAAGCGCGCGGACGCGGATGGACCTCCGCGGCGGCCGCCACCGTCGCGCATTGGGCATTGACTACGCGAGGGCTGAAGCGTCTGGAGCTCGGGCATCGAGTCAACAACCCAGCGTCTGGGGTAGTGGCAAGGCGCGCAGGGTTCGTGCGGGAGGGCACCGAGCGGGAGAAGTTCCTCATCGACGGAGTGCGCGTCGACGTGCACACCTACGGCAGGCTTCGGTCGGATCCAGCGCCGGCGTTCGAGCCCATGGAGATGATCGCGTGATGACGTATCGCGCTGAAGACATAAAGAATGCTGGAACCCACGCGAAGAGGTGGGTTCCAGCATTCCTTATCGCTGCGACGTGTGGCTCCACCCGTGCGCCCATCGATCGACGTGTGGGACCTCAGACACTCAGTGAGTACTCGAGTAGGGTCTTCACATGGTCGAACTCTCGGAGGACATGCTTGCCGACGCCGTCAGGCCAGTAGTGCTTGAGCGTGCCGAGGACTATGTCGGCAGATTGTCGGCTATCGACGTCAGCGAATCTGAAGCGACGGCGGTAGCCCACGGCACATCGCCATACCAGGTCAGTTTGACTTGGCGAGGTGGGCGTCTGAACGGGTTCTGCACCTGCCCAGCTGCGCTGGATGGCATCTGCAAGCATCAAGCAGCACTGGGACTATGGGTGCTCAGCGACGGTGAGGACGCGTCGACTGATGAGGACGGCGACACTGCTTCGATCATTGCTGAGTTTCTGTCGCGCCAGGACGAGGCATCGCTGCTGGGGCTACTGCGTCAGGCCATGGATACTTTTCCCGGCGTGTGGGAGATGGTGGGGCGACGCGCCACCATGGATCGAGCGATCCAAAGTGGAGGCGAAGCACTGCGCGACCACTTGCTGTCGGAAACTACGAGCTTTTTCCGAACCCGTGGATCATCTGGTTACTGGGAAGGCCACAGGCTTGGTGAGCGGTTCATCGACTACTTGGAGTCGTTGGAGGAGTACCTCGACGCGGGTTTAGCGGACGTGGTGGCACCGTCGTTCAAAAAAGCCACGGAACGCATCCGTGCGATCATTCTGCGTTCGGACAGTTCTTCTGGCTCGCTGGGGACAGCCGGTGATCTGGCTATGAGGTTGTACGCGCGTGCGTGCAGCGAGGGAACATCAGCCCCGAACCGGCTGGCGAAGTGGCTAGTGAAGTTCGAACAAGCGAGCCCAGGATGGCCAAACTTTGAGCTGCAATGGTTCGCCCCCGCACTCGGCGACGAAGGACTCCGAACGCTGAGGAATCAACTCGAGAAAGTGTTGACTGCGTCCGAGGAGCCGGCCGATTTTCACCTCCTCGAACTACAACTCCAGGCGGCGCAACTTTCCGGAGACACCGATCAGGCAGCTCGATTGTTGCGCGACCAGGGCCGGTACTGGGAGCTGTTCACCATGCTGCGAGAGTATGACCGCGAGAGGGTCGCGATGCAGACGCTGCAACTGGCGATCGACGCGGGACGAATTACTACGGTTGCGCGCTCTGGTCCGTACATGGGTCGCGATATTCCGTTGCAGGTGGCAGTGACGGCGCTCGTCGAGGATGGGCGTGAGGACGAGGTCGAGGACGTAGCACGTCGCGTATTCCTGCGCGAGGTTTCTGTCCAGGCCTACCGTTGCCTCGTCGAACACGCCTCGGATCCTGAGCAGGCGCGCGCGTGGGCTCGTACGGGCGCGCTTGCCGAGGCGACGCCATGGACGACGAGGTCGGTGCTGCTTGAGTTGGCCATCGAGGACGAAGACTGGGATAACGCGCGAGAGTTGGCCGACGATGGGGACCTGCATGTGGGCTCGCGAGAGCGGCTTGTCGAACTGTTCGAGAGCCACGGACGTCCTCGGGACGCAGCCGAATTGTTGACTCGCATCGTGTGGGAATCGCTGCGAGTGGCGGACAGCGCGAAATATGCGTCGGTTGCTCGGCAACTCAAACACATCGATCGCCTCTATAGGGAATCGGGGGATGCCACTGCAGGCCCGACGTTGATCGAAGAAATCCGAAGTGCATACCCGAACAGACCGTCGCTCAGAGCTCATTTGGACAGGTTGGACTGACGGCGGTCGCATCCCCTTATGCTGGAGGTCCGTGAGTAGAGCCAAACACGTCTTTGTTACGGGAGGCGTCGTCTCCTCCCTCGGTAAGGGCCTCACGGCCTCCAGCCTCGGCAATCTCCTCGTCGCACGCGGGCTCCGCGTGACCATGCAAAAGCTGGATCCCTACCTCAACGTGGACCCCGGCACCATGAACCCCTTCCAGCACGGCGAGGTGTTCGTCACCGAGGACGGCACAGAGACCGACCTCGACATCGGCCACTACGAGCGCTTCCTCGACGTCAACCTCACCGCCGACGCGAATGTCACCACCGGCAAGGTCTACTCCACCGTCATCGCGAAAGAGCGTCGTGGCGACTACCTCGGCGACACCGTGCAGGTCATCCCACATATCACCGACGAGATCAGCGCGCGGATGCTCGCCATGGACACCGGCGACGTCGATGTCGTCATCCACGAGCTGGGCGGCACCGTCGGTGATATCGAGTCGCTGCCATTCCTCGAAGCGGCCCGCCAGGTGCGTCAGAGCGTCGGCCGGGCCAACACGTTCTTCCTGCACGTCTCTCTCGTGCCCTACATCAAGCCGTCGGGGGAGATGAAGACCAAACCCACGCAGCATTCCGTCGCCGCGCTGCGGCAGGTCGGCATTCAGCCCGATGCCATCGTCTGTCGCGCCGAGCGTGAGGTGCCCGTCGGATTGAAGCGGAAAATTGCCCTCATGTGCGACGTCGACGAGGAGGCCGTGATCTCGTGCGCCGACGCGTCGAGCATCTATGAGATTCCGCGCGTCCTGCACCAGGAAGGTCTCGACGCGTACCTCGTGCGTTGCCTCAACCTGCATTTCCGTGATGTCGATTGGAGTGTCTGGGGCGACCTGCTGCGTCGCGTGGAACAGCCGAGCCGGGAACTCACCGTCGCGCTGGTTGGCAAGTACATCGACCTCCCCGACGCGTACCTCTCCGTCACCGAAGCGCTGCGCGCTGGCGGGTTCGCCCATGATGCAGGAGTGCACATCCGTTGGGTTGCCTCCGACGATTGCGAGACGCTCGAGGGAGCCGACGAGCAACTGCGTGACGTCGACGCGATGTGCGGGCCGGGTGGATTCGGCATCCGCGGCGTCGAAGGCAAACTGGGCGCGCTTCGATATGCGCGCGAACACGGCATCCCGACGCTCGGTCTGTGCTTGGGGCTGCAGTGCATGGTGATCGAAGCGGCCCGCAACCTCGCTGGCATCGACGGTGCCTCCTCCAGCGAGTTCGATCCTGAGACGCCTGCCCCGGTCATCGCCACCATGGCCGAGCAGCGTGCAGTCGTGGGCGGTGACGGTGACTTAGGCGGCACCATGCGGTTGGGTTCGTACGAGGCAACGCTTGTTGAAGGCTCGATCGTCGCCGACGCGTACGGCACCACCGCCGTCACTGAGCGGCACCGCCACAGGTATGAGGTCAACAACGCTTACCGTCAGCAACTCGAGGAGGCTGGCCTGGTCTTCTCGGGAACGTCCCCCGACGGTGAACTCGTCGAGTTCGTGGAACTCCCCAAGGACGTGCATCCGTATTACGTGGCGACGCAGGCTCACCCCGAATTCAAGTCACGCCCGACGCGACCCCATCCGCTGTTCGCGGCGCTCATCGAGGCGGCGCTGGGCTCACGTTCGCGGCGCGACGTACGCTGACAGCATGATGTTTCACCTTGCGCTCCCTGAGGACTGGGTCGACGCCCGAGCCTCCGGCCGCTATGCGATGTCCACGCGCGGCGTCACGCTGGCGGAGCAGGGTTTCATCCACGCGTCGAAGAACGACGAGCAGGTGCGCAGGGTGCGGAGCCTGGTGTTTTCCGACGTTGAAGACGTCCTCCTGCTACATATCGACGAGCACCGCCTCGCCGACGCGGGCCTCGTCGTACGCATGGAGCCGGGCGACCCGTCGGACCCGAACTCCGAGCTCTACCCTCATCTCTACGGCGGACCGCTGCCGGTGAGCGCCGTCGTTGCAGTGACGGCTGGGTAGGCTTGCAGCATGAAGTTGTTTCTCGCGTCATTCCTGCACGCTCAGCTCGGTGATTTCCTCGGCCACAAGGTGGCGTACATCGACGACGCCGCGGCGCGCCTGCGGAATGCGTCATTCGCCCGCGCAGAGCGAGAGGCAGTGTCGAAGCTGTGTAGCGAGGTGGTTGACGTGACAGTCGCGACGACGCCCGTCGATGCTATTCGAGAAACGCTCGAACACGTCGACAGCGTCTACGTGGCCAGCGGATCCACCTTCGACCTGCTGTTCGCGCTGCGCTCCACCGGCGCGGAAGCCGTGATCAAAGCCCTTGTCAAGGAAGGGCTACCGTACGCTGGCTCGTCAGCGGGGGCAATCGTTGCAGGCCCGACGATTGAGCCGGCAACCATCATGGATGACCCGACGACGGCCCCAGACCTCAGCGACTACCGCGGCCTCGAACTGACCGAGTACGTGGTGGTGCCGCATGCGCAGGGAACGACGGGACCGTACACAATTTCGATGATTGCCCGTACCGTTGAGAGGTACGGAAGGCGGTGGCCACTCGTGCTGCTGCGCGACGAGCAGGCGCTCGTCGTCGACGATTCCGGCGCCCATCTCGTGTGAGCTCGGGCCAGTGTTCGCGTCGATCACCTCGAATTTCCGTAGGGCTGGCCGGGTGTGGGGTGTAGACAACCCTTGGCGGGCAAGGTAACTTGGATGCATGGACGGGCCGATCATCGCTCAGTCGGCGTTCAAGCATAAGTAGACTGAAGACGACATACTCCATGCCTACCGCAACCCGATCCGAGCACGGGATCTAGGTGATGGGCTTACGATGCTCATCGGCGCAAGTCAAACCGCCGCCATGCTTGAGGTTGGCTACATTCAGGGCACTACCGCCATCGTCATCGTCCACGCGATGCGGGCCCGCGAGAAATTCCTGAGGTGATGACCATGCCACATACTCTCGAAGAGATCCTTGCCCATGCTGACGACCTCGCATCGAAGTTCGAGGAATACGAGCCTAACGATGCTGATGAGATCGATGTCGATGTGATGCAGGCGCTTCGTGCTGCGGTCCTCGAAAGGTCTAAAGCCGAGCGGCACCTCGTGGATGCAATTCAACACGCTCGAGACGCGGGTATGACATGGGCGGCTATCGGAACCACCGTTGGAACGTCAGGTGAGGCGGCGCGCCAGCGGTATGCCAAGCAGATCGCGTAGCAGGGCCTCGTTGGAGTACCGCTGCTCCTGATGTTAGGGATGGGACGTCTCTTTCGTCGAAGGATTCCGCTTTCGCCTTCGTCGTCGACGAATCTGGTGCCCATCTCGTGTGAGCTATGGCGTTCTTTGGGCTACCGCCTACGGTTCGCGTCGTTCAGATGCGCGCGTCTTGGAGCTGTTGCAGGAGCTCGGTTTGGCGGTCGAAACGTTAGGTCCAACTAGACGACGAAAGGGATAACAATGGCGCCAGTTGAATGGATCCCCGCAGCCACCATCAAAGGCACAACGTCCTATCAGGCAGGGCTTGATATGGACTTTGGCTTCCTGCATGGATTCAAGCGAATGAAACACGGCGCGGTTACGACTTACGTGTTGTGGCATTATCCGTCTACGGAGGAATTTGCGCATCCTGAGTGTCTTGATAATTATCTTCAGTGCGCCGGCACCGCCGAGTGTATGACGCTCGAGCTTCGTGTTACCCACGAGGATGGCAGTCATACCCACTGGGTCCTGGGCCGAGAGCCGCTTACGGGTGGTGAGAGTGAGCGGGTTGTGTGGGATACGGGGCAGTCCATGGTGTATCCAGAAGAGGTCTGGACTGCTGAGCAGGCTGCACCGTTGTTCGAGCAATACGCTCGCGAGCGCACCATCCCCGACTGGGTCCATCGCCGCGAGCTCGACATCTGAGCCAGTCCCTCCTGCGTGTAACCGGCTGTGACCATGACTGGCTACCGCTACGGCAGCCCGGAGCCGAGGATGCGTGGGCCTTGCGTGCGTGAGGATTCCGAGTTGCCTGGTTCGTTGTTCTTCTGAGCCGTGTTGACCCGGTGAGGCT
>NZ_CAMYFI010000040.1 GCF_947255005.1 uncultured Tessaracoccus sp.
CAGCACTCACCACCGTCGAGATCTCCAATGCGACGGATCACGTCACCGTACGCGTCGGGTTCCGCACCGTCGAGATCCGCGGTGACCAGTGGCTCGTGAACGGAACCCCGATCAAGCTGCGGGGCGTGAACCGCCACGAGTTCCACCCCGAGAAGGGCCGCGTCTTCGACGAGGCGAACTGCCGCGAGGGCATGCTGCTGATGAAGCGCCACAACCTCAACGCCATCCGCACCAGCCACTACCCGCCGCACCCCCGCCTGCTCGACCTCGCCGACGAGCTGGGCTTCTGGGTAATCGACGAATGCGACCTGGAGACCCACGCGTTTGGCTTCGTCGGTTGGGAGAACAACCCCAGCGACGATCCCGGCTGGCGCGACGCGTACGTACAGCGCATGGAGCGCATGATCCACCGCGACCGCAACCATCCGTCGATCATCGCGTGGAGCTTGGGCAACGAATCGGGCAGCGGAGCGAACCTGGCCGCCATGGCCGACGCCACGCACCGCCTCGACCCCACCCGCCCCGTGCACTACGAGAGCGACTACGAATCCGCCTACACCGACGTCGTCTCGCGCATGTACAGCCCCATCCCGGAGCTGGAGGCCTTGTCGCAGGGGCAAACCACCACCGAACACGAACGTCACATTCCCGAATCCAGCCTGCGCAACAAGCCGAAGATGCTGTGCGAATTCGTGCACGCCATGGGCAACGGGCCTGGCAGCCTCGGCGAATACGTCGAGGCGTTCGAAACGCTCCCCGGCTGGCACGGAGGCTTCATCTGGGAGTGGCGCGACCACGGGCTCGCCACGCACACCCCCGACGGCACCCCGTTCTACGCCTACGGCGGCGACTTCGGCGAAGTCATCCACGACGGCAACTTCGTCATGGACGGGCTCGTGCACGCCGACGGCACCCCCTCGCCCGCGATGGCCGAGGTGAAGCAGCACTTCTCCCCCGTCGTGGTCGAGATCGGCGACGAGCTCACCGTGCACAACCGCTCCCACGCCGTCGGCACGGACCACCTGGTCGCCCGCTGGCGCTGGGAAGTGGATGGCGAGGTGCGCTCCGAGGGCGTCATCGACGGCTTCGAGGTTGCCGCCAACACCAGCGCAACCTTCCCGCTGCCGGAGCTCCCCGACGAAGCCCGCACCGCGCCGCAGTCGTTCCTCACCGTCTGCATCGAGGAACGCGACGAGCGCCCCTGGGCACCTGCCGGGCACCCAGTATTCGTGGCGCAGCAGCGCCTCGATGATACCCCTGTGCCGCGCGCCCCGCGCCCGACGGCTGCCCCACTCGTTGCAGCCGACGTGCAGGTGGGCCCGGCCACCCTCGACGCGCACACCGGGCGGCTTCTCGCACTGGGCGACCACGCCGTCGAGGATGCCGTGGTGGAGCTGTGGCGTCCCCCGACCGATAACGATTCCCTGGGAGACTTCAATTCCTACGAGGTGGGCGATTACCACACCACCCGCGGCGTGGGGGAAGCGGCCCCGTCGTCGGCGGAACGCTGGCGCGATCACGGCCTCGACCGACTGATTCGCCGCACCACCCGCGCGGAAGCGGTGGGCGACGAGTTCGTCGTCGTGGAGCGCCTCATCCCGGCCCAGGGCCGGCACGGCGCCGAGGTCACCTACCGTTGGGCGGTGGCCGACGACCGCGCTCGGTGCCAGATTCTCGTCGCACCTATCCGCCCCCGCACCGACGTGACGTGGCCGCGCATCGGCTACCACATGATGCTGCCAGGAGCCTTCGAGCGCGCATCCTGGTTCGGTAGCGGCCCTGGCGAGAACTACCCGGATTCGCGGGCGGCAGCCGTCGTCGGCACCTACGAGGCCTCTATCGACGGGCTCGCCTTCCCCTACTCGCGTCCGCAGGAAACCGGCCACCGCGAGGGGCTTCGTCGGCTCACCATCGACGGCACCAGCCACCCGCTGCGCTTCGAGACCTTCGGCCCCGACCTGCCGGGCTTCTCGTTGCTGCGCCACGACGCCCACGAGCTGACGGCAGCGGAGCACCCGCACGAGTTACCGCCCAGCCGCGGCGTGCACCTATACCTCGACGCGTTCCAGCATGGTTTGGGCAGCCGTTCGTGCGGCCCCGACGTGCTGCCGCGCTACCAGCTGTGGCCGCGCAACGCCGAGTTCGGGTTCACCGTCGGGCGCTGAGCACAGCACACGGAGTTCAGGCGGCCCTCGCGACGGGTTTTGCCCGCGCGAGCAGGCCGTGCCTGGGCCCGAACGCCCATGCCAGCAAGAACATCGCCGTACACACCAGCACGATCGTGCCGCCGGTGGGTACGTCGAGCGCCCACGACAGATAGAGCCCGACGAAAGCACTCACCGCTCCGATGCCGGCTGCGGTGAGCATCATGGGCACGAGGCGGTCGGTCAGCATTCGGGCCGACGCGGCGGGTGTGACCAGCAGCGCGAGCACCAGCACGTTGCCGATGGTCTGGATGCTCATCACGACGGCGAGCGTCACCAGCACGTACAGCGCAATGTCGAGCGCCAACACCGGCATGCCCAGCGAGCGCGCGTACTCTCGGTCGAGGCTCACGGCGACGAGTTCCTTGTGCAGCGCCATCGCCACGGCGAGCACGCCGATGGTCATGGCGAGCGAGAACCAGACGGCCTCGTCAGGAATGCCAGTGATCGAACCGAAGAGGAATGACGTCAGCGAGCCCGCGTAGCCGGGCGAGAGCGAAATGACGACGATGCCCAGCGCGAATGCCGCGACGAAGAAGACGCCGATCACCGAGTCCTCCCGCAGGCGCTTGGTCTGCGAGAACACCGCGATCAACACGGCGGTGACTACGCCCGCGACGATGCCGCCCACGACGAGCGACCCCTGCAGCACGAACGCCACGGCGATGCCGGGAAAGACGGAGTGGGAGACCGCGTCGCCGATGAACGTCATGCCGCGCAGCACCACGTGCGAGCCGATCACGCCGCACACGGCGGCCGCCAGCACCGACACGATAAGCGCCTTCGGCAAGAACGCGAGCATGGGGTTGGTGAGGTCGGAGAGGAAATCCAGTGGGGTCAGCATGCCTCAGCCTCCAATTCCGGATGTGCGTGCTGGTGGGTCACTGTGGCGCGGTGCACCATGCCCACCTGTTTCAGCAGCGGAGAGTGCGCCGACACGTCGAAGGTGCGCATCCACAGATCGGGCTGGCGCAGCGCGTCGGGGTGCCCGGTGGCGATGACTTCTTTGTTGAGCAGCGTGAGACGGTCGCAGGCGACGATGGCGTGGGTGAGGTCGTGCGTCGACATGAGCAGCGTCGTCCCCTCCGCAGCGAGCTCGGCGAATAGCCCGGTGAGCAACTCCTGCGTAGGCATGTCGAGGCCGGTGAACGGCTCGTCGAGCAGCAGCAATCCTGGGTGCCGGGCCAGTGCTCGGGCGATCATCACGCGCTGACGCTGGCCACCGGACATCTCGGAGATGGGGCGGGCGCGCAGGTCCGTCATGCGCACCCGCTGCAGCGCCTCCGCCACGGCCTGCACGTGCCGTCGTCGAGGCAGGCGCAGGAAACCGATGTCGCGGGTGAGGCCCGTCATCACCACTTCCTGGGCGGTGATGGGAAAGTCCCACATCACGTCGTGGCGCTGCGGCACGTACCCCACGCCGCGGGGTGTGGCGATGGTTCCCGACGACGCGGGGATCAGGCGCATGATGGCGCGGAATAGCGTCGTCTTGCCGGCTCCGTTGGGGCCCAGCAGTCCATGCACGTCCCCCGTCTCCAGGTCGAGGTTCACGTCCGTGAGTACTCGGCGTCCGCCAAGCGTCACGCTGAGGTCACGCACGCTCAGTGCGGCGGTGTCACTCGGCATCGTTGAATACCTCGTCGGTCATGCGCTTCTGCCGGCGCATCACGAGCGCCACGACAACGCCTGCAATAACCACCAGCGCGACCCCGCCAGCCACCCAGGGCAGCGACGAGGCACCGTCGGCTTGTTCATTCGCATCCTCTTGCGCTGCTGGCTTGGCGGATTCGGAGCCCTTCGATGCCGCGCCAGTCGACGCTGCAGACGGCGCAGCAGAGGGGCTGTCCGACGCGCTCGCGTCCCCCTCGTCCGAGGACTCGGCGCCCGGCCAGGTCGCATCCATCGCGGCCTGCTCGTCGGTGCTGTCGCCCACGCTGAATCGCAGTACGGCTTCGGCGGAGCGCTCGGTCTTGTCGGTGCCGGTGGCGTCGATGGCCACCTTCACCAGGTACGTGCCTGGCTTGGTGAACACCCAGTTGGCATGCGTGTGGGTGTTGAGGTCCACCCAGATGTCGCCTGGCTGCTTACCGTCGAACAGCACCTGCGGCGGGGCGAAGTTGCCCGGCTGCAGGAACAGCGTCAGGGTGCCGTCGCCGTCGATCTGCTTCGCTTCTAGGATGCGCAGCGTGACACCGCGCTCGGTGCTCTTCACAACCTCCGGGTCCTGCGTGTTCCACCCGAGCCAGACCACACCCGGCGCCTCGGTCTGCGGCACGGCCCACACCTCGTCGCCGGCCTTCGCACCGGTGAAGGCGTACTCGTCGCCCTCTGGCAGCGACAGTTTGGCCTTGTCATGCACCTTGAACACGACGTCGTCGAGCTCGCGCCACACGGCTTTACCACCCTGCAGCTTCGCGGTGTCGTCGCGGGCGAGGAAGGTCCACTTCCCGTCGATGAGGCGCGGGCCGAGGTCGACGTGGCCTTCACCGATCGTCACGTTCCCCTCGCCCATCGCCTCGTCGGATTCGACGCGCTGCTGGAGGCCCGGTTCGTCGGAGCCGAGGTCGGGTGACGGGGTGGTCTCGTCCGCGTGCCCGATCGTGGGCACAAGCGCGAGGAAAGCCGCTGCGGCGGCGAGGAGCGTACGTCTCATTGGTTGTCCTTTGTGTCGTGGTTGCCGAGCGGTGTGCCGCCCAGGCAGCGGGCGAGTGAATCTGCGTTGGCCCGCATCATGTCTGCGTAGGTCGACACCTCTGGCGTGAAGGCGTCGCCCCAGATCCGGCAGATGGCGGTGCCTGTGTGGTTCGCCGCTTCGCGCAGAGCGCCCGCCTGCTGGCTGGCGTTCGGTTCGACGAAGACCGCGGGCACGCCGAGGTCGGTCAGCGTGCGGGTGAGCCGGCGTCGGTCTGCCAGTGACGGTTCCTGCACGGGCGACGGGGCCACCACCGCGGCGATGTCGAGGCCGTACCGGTGGGCGAGGTAGCCGTACGCGTCGTGGGTGGTGACGAGGTGGCGGTTGCGCTTTGGAATGGAGTCGACGGATCGCTGTACGTAGTCGTGCACCTCATCGAGTTCCGCGATCTCCTTCTCGGCGTTGGCGCGGTAGGTCTGCGCGTTGGCAGGGTCGGCCTTGATGAGCTGATCCCGGATGACCTGGACGTAGGCCTGCGCGTTGCGGACGTCTTGCCACAGGTGCGGGTCGATCTCGCCGTGCACGTGCCGCCCGAGCACGGCCTGCGGAAGCTGGTACACATCCTGACCGGGGCGAGCGATGAATCGGTACGCGGGGTCTCCTGGCACCGGCATGAGGGCTTTCGGCGGCACCGAAATCACCACGTCTTCGACGGGCACCGCACCCATGCCGGGCGGGGCGCCGGCACCGTCGGACTCCTTGTCAGTGAACAGTTGCAGCCGTCCCGCCGAGAGGTCTGCCGTGATGTCCGCGTGCCCCTCAGACAGCACCACCTTCTTGCCCGTCGATGCGGGGTCGACGCCCACCGCGACGGTGAGCGTGCCGGTGATGGCGTCAACTGGCCGCGCGCTGGGGTTGCTCAAGTACTGGGCGCGAAACGTTAAGTAGTACACGCCCGGCTTCGTGAATGCCCAGCTCATGTGCGTGTGGGCGTCCATCGGCAGCGTCGTGCGGTCGCCGTCGAAACCCTTCGACGAGTCGAGCCCGTCCGCGCTATTAAAGACGCTCTGGGGCTGCCCGAAGGTGCCGGTGACGAAGCCGTGCGCCCCGCCCGGGCCGTCGGCTTCCACGAGAGCCATCTCCACCGCCGACGAGCGGGTGGCGCCAGGCTTCGTGCCATGCACGCGCAATCCGAGCCACACGGTGTCGAGCGAGTGGTTTTCTACCAGCGGAATGATCTCCGCGGAGTACCCGCTGGCTTCCTCCGCGAGCGCAATGTGCGTCGCGTTGCGGGGAAGGTTCGCGTCGATGGAACGAATGAGCGACTGCTCTTCCAGCATCAGGTAGTTGGAGAACGCGAGCTTGGCGTTGACGATGCTGCGCACGTCTCTAAGGCTCGGCTCGTAGGTGTGTGGATCTGCGCCGGGCGGCACGAGTGCCACCACCTGCGCAGCGTCGCCCGCCACTCCTTCAGTGAGGTCAGCGAGAATGCCTGTGGTGGCGACGACGGTGAGGCGCCCGTCTGATGCAGCCGACGGTGAACGTCCAGGCGCCACGACGGCGACGGTGAGGACAAGCCCCACCGCCGCCGCCTTCAGCCACTTGCTCACCGGTTGGCCCGGCGGGCAAGCACGGCGGCTGCACCGATGAAGGTGAGCAGCGCAACAGCCGCCGTCGATGCCGCACTTGCGGCGGAAGCTGACCCAGCGGAGGCAGGGGGAAGCACCTCTGCGCCGTCAGCGCCCGACTGAGGCATACCCGCGCCCGGCTTGCACGGTGTGCCGTTGGCGTAGGCCCAGGTGACCTCGTTGATCATGGCCTTGCCATCCTTCATGAACACACCGCCGTCGCCGGCTTCAGCTTGGGAGGAAGCAAGCTTGCCTGCTGGCTTGGATTGCGGTGCGCTTCCGCCAGACTTGGTGAACCACAGCTGGTCCACCACCTGACCGAAGTTTCCAGAGGTGAACACCCCTACCTTGCCCGGCCCGGAGGCGCTGACGAGGGAGAAACGCACCTCGCCGGTGCTTCCAGCAAGGAGGGATTCGTGCATGGTGTTCGCCCCGAGCCACGGCACACCCGCTACCTGCGCGGATGCAATCATCCACACCGGGCTGCCCTGGCCGGCCACAAAGTCGATGCCGGCGGGAGCCGTGGCCTTGGCCGCGTTCCCGACGATGAACGTCTGCGACGCGGGGTCAACCCACTGTGCGGGAGACTTGCGGTCGTCCTTGAGCGATGCGACGAGCTTGCCGCCCTCGATCTTGGGTCCGAAGTCGAAGTGACCGTTCGTCGCACCTTGGCCACCGGAACCCACCTTGAAGCGGAGGGTCGACGTCGTAGCCATGGGCTGGCCGGACTTCGACGTGGTGGACATCTTCACAGTGAGCGCGTAATCACCCGGAGCGGAGAACACCCAGTTCGGGTGCACGTGCGTGTTGGCGGGGATCGTCGCCGAGCCGCCGGACTTGCCGCCTGGCCCCGAGGGCTGCTTGGCGGCCTTGGCAGCGGCGATTTCTTCCTTCGTGGCCGGCCGCACGTTGGTGTGCTTCTTGCACTCCCCCAGGCTTGGCTTCATGGTTGGTGCGTTGTCCGACGGTGTGCTCGTCGAAGGCGCCGACCCGCCTGCGGGATTCTCACCTGCGGGCTGCCCGCCCGTCTTGCCAGCATCATTGCGATCAGGGGTGCTTGCCGGAGGTTGGGCCTTGCCGTCACCGGCGGATGCGTCCGCATTGCCCTTGCCGCGGAACTGGTCGCCGACGGTGAACGTGTAGGTCTTCGGCTCAGACTTCACAGCCTTGCCACCCGCGGTACCTTCCGCCACGACGGTGAACTTGTAGACACCTGGCTTGGCGAAAATCCAGTTCGCATGCACGTGCGCCGGCGCGTTCACCGGCAGCGTTGCCCCGTCGACGAGCTGGTACTGGTTGCCATCCAGTAGCGCCGACGGGCCACCGAATGAGGTCTGACCGTAGACGTGGACAGCACCAGGGCCTTCGACGGAGTGGAACCGCAGCGTCACCTTCGGATCGACGCCGCCGCCTTGCGTGCCGAGCGTGTCCCAACCTGGCCACAGGAGGTTCGGATCTTGCGTCATGGACAGCGCGTACCCCTTCGGGCCGCCTGGCCATCCGGCAGGAATCTTCTCGTTCCAGGCGGCAGACTTCACGTGGAGTTCCACCTTGGCCGGGTCCCTGCGAACGTGTGAGCCCGTGACGTCTTCCTTCAGATCCAACGCCAACTTGCCTTGCTTGGCCGTGACATTGAATGCATCGACGTGACCGCGGTCAAAAACCGTCATCGCCTGCGGCGCAGGCTTGGGAGCAGACTTCGGCGCGGGCTTGGGCGAGGGCTTGGCAGTTGGTTTTGCAGTCGGCGCAGGCTTCGACGTGGGCTTGGCCGTCGGCTTGGCGGTCGGCTTCGGCGTGGGCTTGGCCGTCGGTTTAGCGGTCGGCTTCGGTGAAGGCTTCACCGTTGGCTTCGGCGAGGGCTTCGGCTTGGGCTTGGGCGCGTCGGTGGCGGATCCCTTGCCTCGGAACTCATCGCCGACGGTGAATACGTACTGCTGCGAGGCGGACTCCACCTGTTTGCCGCTCTTCGTACCCACAGCCTTCACCTTGAGTTTGTAGACGCCGGGCTTGGTGAAAATCCAATGGGCGTGCGTGTGGGCAGGGAAGGTCTGCTTGCGCACAGCGCCGCTCTTCAGATCCAGCGTGCCGCCTTCGAGCAGCGGCTCAACACCGCCGAAGGAGCCGTTGCTGAACAGGTGCACGTTGCCCGGGCCCTTGACGTCTTGGAACACCAAGTCGACGGCCTTATCGAAGCCGGTGCCCTGGATGCCGAGGGTGTCCCACCCCGGCCACAGCAGGTTCTGGTCCTGCGTCATGGGGAGCCAGTAAGCCTTGGGCGCGCCCGGAACCCCGGAAGGGATGTCCTTCAGCGCTGCCGATTTCACGTGGAGTTCGACGCTCTCAGGTGCGCGCTCAACGTGGCTTCCCGTCGCATCCTCTTTGAGGTTCAGTTGCAGCGCCCCGTTCTTCACCGTCACGTTGAACGCATCAACGTGCCCCTGATCAAGGACGAGTGGGGCGCTGTCAGCCCTCGCCGTCGTCGGCGCAGCCACGCCAAGGAGCGCGGCGATCACACCGATGGCCAAGGCCCGCCAGGCGGGGGGCGCAATGCTTCGTATGCTCATGTGTCACTTCCAATCTCTGGCATCATGAAAATCATTATCATTAGCTTTCGAGGGTTTTCAAATCGGGCGGGCGTAGGATGAACGAATGTTGACGTTCGAGGAGCTCGGCCTGGGGGCGGCCGATGCGGAGTATCTGGAAACCTGGGAGTACCAACGCGCCATCCACGACGAGGTGGCCGCCGGAAAGCGCGGCGGCCACGTGCTACTCGTCGAGCATCCTCCGGTGTACACCGCGGGGCGTCGCACCACCGACGAGATGAAGCCGCGCGACGGCACGCCGGTGGTGGACACCGACCGGGGCGGCCTCATCACGTATCACGGGCCGGGGCAGCTCGTCGGCTACCCCATCGTCCACCTTGCAGAGGGCATGGGTGTGGTTGACCATGTGCGTAAACTCGAGGAAGCCATCATCAACCTGCTGGACGAGTACGGCATCGCGGCCGGTCGCGTCACCGGGCGTACCGGGGTCTGGCTGCCAGCCACTTCCACCAGGCTCGAGCGCAAGATCTGCGCCATCGGAGTGCGCGTGAGTAAACGTACTACCCTGCACGGCTTCGCCCTGAACGTGCGTTCCAGTGCCGAGCGCTTCGGTAACATCATCCCTTGCGGCATCGACGACGCGGACGTCACGTCGATCGAAGAAGAGCTCCCCGGCGAGTGGACGGTGCAGCGGGTTGCCCGCGACGTTCGCCCCCACCTCACCGCAGCACTTTCCTACGCGGGCTGATTGAGTAGGGTTGCATCGTGACTGCTGTACAGCCTGAGGGCCGAAAACTCCTTCGAGTTGAGGCCAAGAATGCCCAGACCCCCATCGAGCGCAAGCCGGAGTGGATCCGCACCAAGGCAAAGATGGGCCCCAACTACAACGATCTGCAACACATCGTGAAGTCGGGCGACCTACACACAGTGTGCCAGGAGGCTGGCTGCCCCAACATCTACGAGTGCTGGGAAGACAGGGAGTCAACGTTCCTGATCGGCGGCGACCAGTGCACCCGCCGCTGCGATTTCTGCCAGATCACGTCCGCGAAGCCCGAGGGCTACGACCCGACCGAGCCGCTGCGCGTGGCCGCCTCCGTGAAGAAGATGGGGCTGCGCTACGCCACCGTCACCGGCGTGTGCCGCGACGACTTGGAAGACGAGGGCGCCTGGCTGTACGCCGAAACGATCCGCCAGATTCACCAGGTCAACCCAGGCGTTGGCGTGGAGATGCTGGCGCCCGACTTCTCAGGCAAGCGCGAGCTCGTGCAGCAGGTGCTCGACGCGAAGCCCGAGGTGTTCGCGCACAACGTCGAAACCGTGCCCCGCATCTTCAAGCGCATCCGCCCTGGTTTCCGCTACGAGCGTTCGCTCGATGTGCTCCGCATGTCGCGCGAGGAGGGGCTCGTCACCAAGTCAAACCTCATCCTCGGCATGGGTGAGACCCGCGACGAGATCTCCCAGGCCCTGCGAGACCTCCACGACGCGGGCGCAGAACTCATCACCATCACGCAGTACCTGCGCCCAGGGCCGACGCTATTGCCCATCGACCGCTGGGTAACCCCGCAGGAGTTCGACGAGTTGGCGGAGGAGGCCAAGCAGATCGGATACGCTGGTGTGCTGTCCGGGCCGCTGGTCCGGTCGTCGTATCGCGCGGGACGGCTGTACCGAACCGCAATGGAAGCTCGGAAGAAGTGAGCCCAGAAAGGCACCATGGCGAAATCTGAACGCGGCAAAGCGCTAGCGGCCAAGCAGAAGGCGGAGGCCCAGGCGAGGAAACTGGCTAAGAAGAATTCCTCCGACCCCAAAGACTGGGGCACGATCAAGCAGATCAGGGAGGTCTACCGGGTCACCAAGGAACAAGACCCGAAGCTGCCGCTGTACCTCGCGCTCGCTTTCCTCATCCCGTTCGCCATCATCCTGGGCCTGACGATCTGGCTGTCGAAGGGCTGGCTCGGCATCGTGTTGTGGGGCGTGCTTGCCGTCATGACCGGCATCATGTGCATGACGATCGTGCTCACGCGGCGGGCAAAAAAAGCCACCATCACCCGCTACGAAGGGCAGGCTGGGTCGGCAGAGGTCGCCCTGTCGATGCTCCCGGAAAAGAAGTGGTTCTCCACCCCCGGCATCGCCGCGAACCGTCACCTCGATGTGGTGCACCGCACCGTTGGCCCCGGCGGCCTCATTCTGATTGGCGACGGTGAACCCGGGCGGTTGAAGCAGATGCTCGCCAACGAGAAGAAGAAGCACGACCAGATCCTCTACGGCGTCCAGGCGCAGACTATCCAGATGGGCAACGGGGGTGGCCAGGTGCCGCTTGCGAAGCTCACCGACCACATCAAGAAGCTCCCCAAGCAGCTGACGGATTCGCAAATCCAGGAGGCGCGCCAGCGGCTCAAGTCGCTCGACGCGATGCGCCCGAAGATGCCCATCCCGAAGGGGCCCATGAACATGAAGGGCGCTCGCAAGGCCATGCGCGGCCACTGACGTGGCCAACATCGTCAACGCCGAGGGCATCACGCACGGCTTCGGCACCAGGATTCTTCTCGACGACGTCTCCCTCGGTCTGGGAGCCGGCGATGTGGTGGGCGTCGTCGGGCGCAACGGCGACGGCAAATCCACCCTGCTGCGCATCCTCACCGGCTCGCTCACACCCGACGCGGGGCGAGTGACCGTCTCCAATTCCGCTTCCATCGGCACGCTCGGACAGCAGCACATTGGCGACGATGCCGACACCATTCGCGACGTCGCCCTCGGCGGCGAGCCCGACCACGTATTCGCCCGTCACGCCGAGCAGCGCGCCGTCGTCGAAGCGCTACTTCCGGGTATCGACCTCGACCGCCCGCTGGGCGAGCTCTCGGGCGGCGAGCGCCGTCGCGTAGGGCTGGTTTCCGTACTCCTCGGCCCGCACGACCTCCTCGTCCTCGACGAGCCCACAAACCATCTCGACGTCGAGGCCATCGCGTTCCTAGCGGGGCATCTTGCCGAGCGCACCCGCGCCGGCCTGGCGATGCTCGTCGTGAGCCACGACCGCTGGTTCCTCGACGCGGTGTGCACCCGAATCTGGGAGGTGCACGATGCCATGGTGGACGCCTACGACGGCGGCTACGCGGCCTACGTGTTGGCTCGCGTGGAACGCCAGCGCCAGGCGGCGGCGAACGAGGCTCGTCGGAAGAATCTGGCCCGCAAAGAGCTCGCCTGGCTCAGGCGCGGGGCGCCGGCGCGCACGTCGAAACCGAAGTTCCGTATCGAAGCGGCCAACGAACTCATCAAGGGCGAGCCAGAGCCGCGCGACAAGCTGCAGCTGGAGCGGTTCGCGACCGCGCGCCTGGGCAAGGACGTCTTTGATCTCATCAACGTGGGCTACGAGGTGGGCGGCAAGCGTCTGTTGCAGGGCCTGGACTGGTCGATCGGCCCAGGTGAGCGCATCGGGCTCGTGGGCGTGAACGGGGCGGGGAAAACGTCGCTGCTGGATCTGCTCGCTGGGCTCCGCTCCCCTAACCAAGGCAAGATCAAGCGCGGCCAGACAATCCGTTTGGCCTATCTCTCGCAGGCCGTGGGAGAGCTGGACGACGACGATCGGGTGCTGCAATCCGTGCAGCGGCTCAAGCAGGAGACCAAGCTCGCCACCGGGCGCGAGGCCAGTGCATCGAATCTGCTGGAGGAGTTCGGGTTCACCGGCGACAAGCTCGTCGCGCGCATCGGAGATCTCTCCGGCGGCGAGCGGCGACGGCTGCAGTTCCTGCGACTGCTGCTCACCGAGCCGAACGTGCTCATGTTGGATGAGCCGACGAACGACCTCGATATCGACACGCTCACCGTCATCGAGGACTACCTCGATACCTGGCCGGGCACGCTCATCGTCGTCTCCCACGACCGCTACTTCCTGGAGCGCGTCACCGACGTCACCTACGCGCTGCTCGGCGATGGCACGTGCGGGCTACTGCCTGGTGGCGTCGACGAATACCTGGCACGTCGGCGTGCGGCGTTGGAGGCGGCGAACGAGCCTGCCCAGCCGGCAACGCAGAAGCAGCCTTCCGAAGCTGCCCAGGAGCGTGCGCGCAAGAAGGAAGTGGCGAAGCTCGAAGGCCAGCTCGACAAGGTCGAGCGAGAGATCGCCACACTGCACGACAAGATGGTGGCAGCTGCGACGGACTACGAACGCCTCGCCGCGCTCAATGCCGAGCTCCAAGACGCTGAGGCTCGGCGGGACGCAATTGAGGAAGCCTGGCTGGAGGCAGCACAGTAGCGGCTACGCACCGTCGCTGAGCATGGCTGCGATGCGGGCGCTGCGGGCGCGCCACTCCTCCGACCTGTGCGGCTGCTCCAACACCTCGACGCCGCTGGGCGCCACGCGCCACGCGCCGACGGTAGCGACGATGACCTCCCACGGCTCGGCGTCCGTGGCCGATTCCCGCCAGTGGGCGAGCCACTGTGCGATCTGGTGGTCGTCGGGCTCACCGTGTGGGTGCAGGGTGCACCGTCGGGCTTCCGGGGATACTTCTATGCGTTGGACATCTGCGTCCACGAGCGCCGTGAACAGCGTCGGCTCCAGCGGTATCGGTTCGGGCGCTGAGCGCACCACGACGCTGGCGCCGTCGCGCTCCCAAGAGCGCAGCCAGGAGCGAGCGCCGTCGGGGCGCGCCGCGAGGAGCGGCGTCGATACCGCATCGAGCGAAGCGGTGAAGCGAAGCCGTACGTCACCGTCGCGGGCCTCAGCGGTTCCGCCCCCGGCGCGCGCCTCGTCGAGCAGTGTTTGCAGCGCGGTGGCGTCGTCGACGGGGCTGGTCCATCGTTGCTTCCACCGGGAGAGTGTGAGGAGCACGGTGGCGTCGTCGGCGTGCACCGTGATCTCCAGCCGTGGGTCCAGGATGCTGCGGGCGCGGCCCTCGTCGAAGATCCTCTGGCATTGTTCGACGGCGCGTCGCACCGCCACAGGGTCGAGGTCGGGCCGAAGCGTGACTCGGGCACGGTAGGTGCGCGCGAGCCCGCCCGAGATCACCGGGCGGTCGACGCTCGCCTCGGCGACGCCGTCGACTGTGCGGAGCTGCTCGGTAAGAGCCTCTTCCAGGCCGATCCGGGCGACACTCTGGGCGCCTTGCGCAGCAGCACCGGCAGCGACGCGCCCAACGAACCCCAGGCCCCGCAGCAGTTTCGACACCTTCATGCCCGTACCTTTCCGTTGAACCCAAAGATAGATCAAGTTCGTGGCGGGTAGACGCACCACGAACTTGATCTATCTGAGCCCCACAGACTGGGTGACACCGCAATGTGTCAGACCCGGCACCTACCCTTGGGCACATGTACACGACATTGGCTGTCTCCGGGTACCGCTCGCTACGCGACGTCGTGCTGCCGCTCGGGCGCGTCACCGTGGTCACCGGCGGCAACGGAACAGGCAAATCCAATCTCTACAAGGCCCTTCGCCTGCTGGCAGCCTGCGGTCGAGGTGAGGTGGTCGGGGCGCTCGCCGCAGAGGGCGGGCTCCCGTCGGTGCTATGGGCAGGCCCGGATCAGCTCGCCGGCGCCAGGCGCACTGGGCACGTGGAGGGCACCGTGCGCTCCGGGCCGGTCAGCCTGCGCATCGGCGTGGGCGGGCAGGCCACCAGCTACCTCATCGATCTGGGGCTTCCCCAGCAGGGCCGCAGTACCGCGTTCAATCTCGACCCGGAGATCAAACGAGAGGCCGTCTGGCTCGGGCCTATCCTGCGCCCAAGCGCCATCATTGCCCGCCGCAGGCATGCGGTGGCGGAAGTTCGCAACGAGGCCTGGCAGCGCGTCGCTGCACTAGCGCCCTACGAGTCGCTCCTCGACGCCACCGCACTCGACGTGGTGCGAGACATGCGCGACGAGCTCGCCAACTGGCGCTTCCACGATTGGCTGCGCACTGACCCCGACGCTCCCGCCCGCCGCCCGCACGTCGGTACCCGCTCCCCCAGTTTGTCCGACGACGGCGGCAACCTTGCCGCCACGCTGCAGACCATCATCGAAGCCGGGAGTGCGCCCGTCGGGGCACTCATCGACGATGCCTTCCCCGGGTCTGAACTGCACATCCACACCGACGGCGCCTTGTTCGACGTCGCCCTCACCCAGCCCGGCATGCTGCGCCCGCTGCGGGCAACGGAGTTGTCCGACGGCACCTTGCGGTACCTCATGCTCGTCGCGGCCCTGCATGCGCCTCGCCCACCGGCACTCATCGCGCTAAACGAACCCGAGCACAGCCTGCATCGCTCCCTCATCGAGCCGCTCGCGCGCCTCATCGTGAGCGCCGCGCAGAACACCCAGATCATCGTCGTCACACACAACGACGAGTTAGCAGCCGCGCTCGAGCGAGGCCCTGACGCCGAACACATCCGCCTGACAAAAGACCTGGGCGAGACGCTGGTCGAGGGGCAAGGCCTGTTATCAACGCCGCAGTGGGAATGGGGACGCCGCTGACGCTTCGTCGCCCTGGCGAATGTGGGTTCGTAAGCCTGCGTTACCCCCTCCACAGCCTGGTGCTACAATTCAACATATGATGAATTCAACGACTGTTGAACCTGCGGTGGAGGTGCAGGACCTCCGTATCCAACGCGGCAAGGTGGAGATACTCCACGGTATTTCTTGCAACATTCCCCGAGGATCAATCACCGGTTTGCTTGGCCCTTCAGGCTGCGGCAAAACCACACTGATGCGCTCTATCGTTGGCGTCCAACACATCACGTCAGGCTCGCTGCGAGTACTGGGCCTCCCGGCCGGCGAGAAAGCACTGCGGCATCGCGTGGGCTACACGAGCCAGTCGGTCAGCATCTACACCGATATCTCGGTGCGCGCGAATGTGCGGCACTTCGGCCAGCTCGTCGGAGCGAGCCGCGACGATATCGACATGTCCATCGAGCGCGTCGAGCTCTCTAACTACGCAGATCGGCGCGTGGATCAGCTCTCCGGCGGCCAGGCCGGCAGGGCTTCACTCGCATGTGCCCTCGTGGGCCGCCCTGAGGTGCTCATCCTCGACGAGCCCACCGTCGGCCTCGATCCCCTCACCCGCGAGGAACTCTGGAATACCTTTCGCTCGCTGGCCGCCTCCGATACGACATTGCTGATCTCCAGCCATGTGATGGACGAGGCCGTACGCTGCGATTCCGTACTGCTCATGCGCGACGGCAAGTTCCTCGCCCACGAACCGATGGCTGAGATTCAGCAGCGCACCGGCACCACCAATCCGGAAGCAGCATTCCTCGCCCTCGTCAAACACTCCACTGTCAAGGAGCAAGCATGACCACCGTCCCTCGCCACATGTCGTCAGCAGGCGCATCTGCCGAAACACCATCCTCGCGCAGGCGCAGCCATCCGTTCACTACGATGGGCCGCATTGCCGCCCAGCTTCGCAGCGATCCACGCACTGTCGCTCTCATCCTCGTCGTTCCGCCGCTGTTGCTCGTGTTGCTCTACTACGTCTTCCACGACGCTCCCGTGCCCCCTGGGCAGAAGCCCGTGTTCGACAGCGTCGGCCCCATCATGCTGGCAGTGCTTCCGATGATCCTCATGTTCATCGTCACCAGCGTCGCCATGCTGCGCGAGCGCACGTCGGGCACCCTCGAGCGCATCCTCACCACACCGTTGTCGCGATGGAACCTCGTCGCTTCCTACGGGGCGGTGTTCGGCATCCTCGCCCTCGTGCAAGCAACGATTCTCGGTTGGCTCATCCTCGGGCCGTTCGGAGTGGAACTCGAAGGCCCGTGGGTCATGCTCTTCGTCATCGCTGTGCTCGATGCCCTGTTCGGCGTCGCGTTTGGGCTGCTCGCGAGCGCTTTTGCAACGACGGAGTTCCAGGCCGTGCAGTTCATGCCGGCGTTCGTCGGCCCACAGATCTTCCTGTGTGGCCTGCTCGTGCCCATCGAGCACATGCCCGACGCCCTAGAAGCAGTGGCGAAGTTTCTTCCCATGACCTGGGCTGTCGATGTGGTGCGCGACATACTCACCAACACCGAGCTCAGCTCCAGCATGTGGTGGCGCATCGGCGGGCTCGCCGTCGCCGTGGTGTTGGCACTGTTCCTGGCGGCACGTTCCATGCCGAGGCAGACCAAATGACGACCCCCACGAAGGGTGAGCAGACCCGTCGCAGAATCTTGGACACTGCCTCGACGCTGTTCGCACAGAAGTCGTTCGACGCCGTGAGCATGCGCGCCATCGCCAAGGAAGCGGGAGTGGACCCGGCGCTCATCAGCCACTACTTCGGCTCCAAGGAAGGGCTGTTTGAGGCAATGATCGAGCAGTCTGTCGGGGTCGATGCAATCGCAACAGAGATGTTCAGCGGCGATGTCACCGAACTGGGTGCGACGATGGTTCGCGTCGCTGAGCAACTGTGGGCATCTGAGGCCGGCAAGGGGGTGATTGCCATCATGCGTCGTGCGTTCGCCGACGATTCCCAGCTCGTCCGCCAGTTCGCGACGAAGGCGCTCCTGGGGCGATTGGTTGAGCGCCTCCCGAACGATGAGGACGGGATGCTCAGAGCGTCGCTGGTTGCCACCCAGATGTCCGGGTTGTTGTTTGCACGGCACGTGCTGCGCATTGAGCCGCTCGCCAGCCTCACAGCCGACCAGGTGGTGGCGCTGATAGGCCCCGCGGTCCAGCACTACTTGACCGGGGAGCTCAGCGACAGGCGATGAGAGCCGGTTCCCTCTGACGCGCGCAACGCACACATCCCGACCTTAGGTGGCAGATCGCCGCCCAACTATGGGCGCTGAGCTGCCACCTAACGTCCAGTGCTGGCGAGCTGGCTAGTTTGAGACGACATAGACTCGACATCAACGCCGATTCTTAGGAGGCACCGTGACGCTCACCATCCCAACCATCAACTTTGCCGACGGCACCCCCATCCCGCTCGTCGGGCTCGGCACGTACGGGCTGCAGGGCAACCCTGGCGCCGACGCCGTCGCTGCCGCCCTCCAGCAGGGTTACCGTCTGCTCGACACCGCCGCCCAGTACAACAACGAGACTGCCATCGGCGAGGGTATTCGTCGAAGCGGCGTGCCTCGCGACGAGGTGCTCATCACGACGAAGGTGGCCGGCGGCAGCCACGGTCGAGCCGCGACGCGCACCGCCGTCGACGAGTCCCGTCGCCGCCTGGGCGTCGACACCATCGACATCATGCTCATTCACTGGCCGAACCCGTCGCGCGGGCTCACCGTCGAGACGTGGGAAACCCTCGTGCAGCTCAAGGAAGAAGGCGCCATCACCCACATCGGGGTGTCGAATTTCCGCCCCGAGCAGCTCACCGAGCTGCACGACGCCACTGGGGCGTGGCCGGCAATGAATCAGATTCAGCTCTCCCCCGCGCTTGCCCGCACCGAGGCCGTCCAGTTCCACGCTGAGCACGGCATCGTCACCGAGGCGTGGGGCCCGCTCGGCAAGCGTGAAGGCCTCCTTGACCAGCTCGTCGTCCACAAGATCGCTGCCAAGCATGGTGTCGACCCGCGCCAGGTGGTGCTGAAGTGGATTGTTGACAGAGGCATCGTCGTGATTCCGAAGTCGAAGAACCCCGAGCGCCAGGCATCCAATGCCACGTTCGAGTTCGAGCTCGACGACGATGACCGTGCGCTGCTCGCCAGCCTCGATCTCGGGGAAGAACACGCCTGGGACAGCCGCGAGCACGAGGAGTGGTGAGGCGCTGTCCCCCGGAACTACTTCCTATTCACGACGACGGTGCCGAGCAGCAGGTCATCGAGGTGACGGCGCTCGGCACCGATGACAATCACAGGCAGCACAAGGCACTTCAACAGCGACCGCACCGTCGGACGCCACCAGCCCAACGGGCCGCCATCCACGCGGGTCACGCCGATGCGGGCCAGTAGTTGCCCGAACGACGACCCGGTAAGCGTGGTAAAGATGGAGGATTCGACGAAGAACACGGTGAGCGGCATGAACGTGCGCCAGCCCGACCCCGTCATGACCTCGGTGCCGAAGAGCACGATGGCGACGAGCATCGACGCTAGCCAGTCGACGAGGAGCGCTGCGCATCGCGCTCCCCAACTCGCCAGGCTGCCGCGCCCCGTCTCCGGGAGGCCGATGCTCTCTCCTGGGTACCCTTCGTCGTTGTCCACGCGCGTGAGCCTAGCCGTTCGCACGGCTGTCAGCCATTCTCGCTAGCACTGTTCGCTGCGTCTGGAGCATGACGGCCCTACTCATGGACACCGTCGAGGAATCGGAAACTGGGGTCCGTAGCATGAGGTGAGGAGACTGAAGGATGAAGGGGTTCCCATGTTCAACGACGCAGCCGAGCTGATTCGCTATCTCAACGACGAGGATGTTGAAACCGTCGATGTCCGGTTTTGCGATCTGCCCGGTGTGATGCAGCACTTCACGGTGCCTGCGGCATCTTTCGACGAGCAGGTGTTCGAGGACGGCCTCGGCTTCGACGGTTCTTCCATCACTGGTTTCCAGAAGATCCATGAGTCGGACATGACGCTGCTGCCGGATCCGACGACGGCCTATCTCGATCCTTTCCGCCGGTCGAAGACGCTCAACGTGAACTTCTTCGTACACGACCCGCTCACCAAAGAGCCGTATTCGCGCGATCCGCGCAACATCGCGCGTAAAGCCGAGGCCTACCTCCTCTCGACGGGCATCGCCAACACGGCGTTCTTCGCACCCGAGGCCGAGTTCTATGTGTTCGACGACATTCGCTTCGACGTGTCTGCGAACAGCTCGTACTACCACATCGATTCAGAGGCCGGCGCCTGGAATACGGGGCGTGTGGAAGACGGCGGTAACCGCGGCTACAAGGTGAAATACAAGGGCGGCTACTTCCCCGTAGCCCCCGTTGATCATTTCGGTGATCTCCGTGACGACATCGTGCGCCACATGGGCGAGGCGGGGCTCGTCGTGGAGCGTGCGCATCACGAGTGCGGCACTGCGGGACAGGCGGAAATTAACTGGCGGTTCAATACTTTGCTTACTGCCGCGGATGACGTCATGAAGTTCAAGTACTTGGTGAAGAACACCGCCTGGCAGGCAGGAAAGACCGCCACGTTCATGCCGAAGCCCATCTTCGGCGACAACGGCTCCGGCATGCACTGCCACATGTCGCTGTGGAACGACAATCAGCCACTGTTCTACGACGAGCACGGCTACGCCGGTCTGTCCGACATCGCGCGTTGGTACATCGGCGGCGTGCTCCACCACGCGCCCGCGCTGCTGGCATTCACCAACCCCTCGGTGAACTCCTACCACCGGCTCGTGCCTGGGTTCGAGGCGCCTGTGAACCTGGTCTACTCGCAACGCAACCGCTCGGCGTGCATCCGGATTCCCATTACCGGATCAAACCCCAAGGCCAAGCGCGTCGAGTTCCGCTGCCCCGACCCGTCGTCGAACCCCTACCTCGCCTTTTCCGCCATGCTGCTGGCTGGCCTTGACGGCATCCAGAACCGGATTGAGCCGCTCGACCCCGTCGACAAGGACCTCTATGAACTGCCTCCCGAGGAACACGCCCAGGTTCCGACGGTCCCGACGAGCCTGCCCGCTGCGCTCGACGCACTCGAGGCAGACCGCGACTTCCTGCTCGCTGGCGACGTGTTTACCGAGGATCTCCTCGACACCTGGGTAGAGCTCAAGCGCGCAGAGGTGACCGCGATCGCGCAGCGCCCTCACCCCTACGAGTTCGAGCTGTACTACGCGCTCTGAGGTGGCTGGGCTACGGGGAGAGACGCACTTAGCACCCAGTGCCCACCATGCCTGGCAGCGGTGAGCTCCCCGCCAACCTGTGTGACGCGCTCGCGGAGCCCCTGCAACCCCACCCCTGCGGAGGGGGACTCGTTCCCAGCAGCGTTGCGAAATGTCACCTGGATTCCTCTGCCCTCTGCGACGAGCCGCGCCCGCACCTCGCACGCCGAGCGTCGCTGCGCATGCCGAAGGATGTTCGTCGTAGCTTCCAGCATGAAGTACCGAAGGACAGCGCTCTGCGCCTGAGCGAGGTCTTCGAGAAGTTCCGCTCCTTCGACGTCCACCTCAAACCCAGCTTCACGCAGCGTGGTAGTCAGCCTTACAAGCAAATCAGATAGCTTCTCGTCAGCGCCGTGATCAGACTGGCGGCTATCCCTGAGGAGCTGCACTAATTCACGCAGTTCCTGCACAGCATTGCTCGTGTATCGGCGAACGGCTGTCAGCGCCGCAGTCAGCTCTTCGAGGTCATCGCTGCCGTCGGCTGCCTCCAACTGTAGGGAGATACTCGCCAGGTTGTGCCCAACAAGGTCGTGCAATTTCCTCGCGAGCGCAACTCGCTCATCACGACGCATCGCCTCCAAAGAGGCAGACAGCTGCTGTGCGCTCTGGCGGCGCGCAACTTCCGCAAGCAACGTCCGTCGAATCACAAGTCCGATGAGAGCTCCAACGACGCCCAGTACTAGCGCTAGTACCATCTGAGCGGACATCCGTCCGACGGGATTCCCGAGCGCAAGCAGTACACAGGTAAGCGCGCTCAATGCCGCAGCCTTCCCGCCAGACATCGAGGCGAACACGCTCACAGATACAGGAACCAAAGTGAACTGAGCAAGCGACATGTCGCCCAGTGCAAGTCCAAATACGAGCGAGAGCAGGAAAGCAGTAATGCATCCAGGCGGATGCCACGGTGATAGGGAAATCGCGATGGACGCAGTCAGCAGCCCTCCCCAATACAACACCGGGTCGTCTGGTTGACCCACGACGTTCATTGCCCACCACAATTCCAGGAGTAACAGTCCCGCACCAGCGACAGGCAGCAATACCCTCACTGTTCGGAGTGCCCACATCCCCATCGTGGTTACCGGCCTCACCATGCGATCAAGCCAGACTTCGCTGCTGCAATCAAGATTTGTGTTCTAGTACGAACGCCCAGCTTATTCGGCTCTTCACAAACCAGGGTGTAGGTAGCGCTGTTGGGGTTTGCGGCGTGGCGGCTGGCTGGAGGGGTCGAGGCCCTCCGAA
>NZ_CAMYFI010000041.1 GCF_947255005.1 uncultured Tessaracoccus sp.
TGGCGTCGCTCCCGATGGTTGAGTAGCGAGCGGAGCTCGCGTATCGAAACCACGCCCACAGCACTGGGATCATCGATAAGGAATGAGGGATTCCACCGTTTACGGTGGAATCCCTCATTCCTTCTGCGTCTGGGCGTGACTGGTGAAGAGCGATGCATCTCGATACGGCGACTAGGTCGCCTACTCGATGACCGTCATGGGTCCCGTGCGATCCCAGTGGTTGAGGTGCGCGTGGCTCTCGGTGGTTGAGTAGCGAGCGGAGCTCGCGTATCGAAACCACGCTCGGTGATGATTTCGACACGCCGCTTTCAGCGGCGGCTCAATCATCGGGTCAGGGGGCTCGCCTTCCGGTGGTTGAGTAGCCCGCGCAGCGGGCGTATCGAAAGCACGGCCTCTATCACCGCTCAGCTAACCCGATATCCACATTCGTTTGCCAAAACGGGCCCAAGACGGCCTCCACAGTAAACGAATGTGGATATCGGGTTAGCTTCCCCTAGTATGCATCTCGATACGGCGACTGCGTCGCCTACTCTACGACCGGGCGGGGCTACTGCTTCGAGCTGTCGTCGGAGAACACGTCGGGGATGCCGTCGCGGTTGGCGTCGACGTGTTCCTTCTCGTCGATGCGCTTGTAGTGGCTGTTGCGCGGCAGGAGCACGCACGACCCCACCACTGTCGCGAGCACCGACGCAGTCAGCACGCCTACCTTAGCGTCGTCTTGCAGCGCGCCGCCGCCTGGGAAGCTCAGCTCGCTGATGAGCAGCGACACCGTAAACCCAATACCAGCAACCCCGGCGATGCCGACGAGGTCAATCCACTTGATGTCCGGGTCGAGGTTGGCGTGGCGAAGCCTGGTGATGAGCCACGTCGTGCCGGTGATGCCGACGATCTTGCCGACGACGAGCCCCACCACCACGCCGAGGGTCACCGTCGAACTCCAAGCCTCGACGAGGCCAGACCAGCCGCCCACGTTCACGCCCGCGGAGAAGAACGCAAACACCGGCACCGCGAGAATCACGGAGATGGGGTTGAAACGGTGTTCGAAGGTCTCCGACAGCGAGTACTTCGGGCCGTACTTCGACTTCGCGTGGACGGGCACCAGGAACGCGAGCACGACGCCCGCGATTGTCGCGTGAATACCGGAGTTGTAGAACAGCGCCCAGGTGATGACACCCAGGGGGAACAGCAGAATCCAGGCAGGGATGTACGACTTCTTGAACCAGTGCTCGAAGCGGTTGGCGAGCACGGCGTAGATCGCTGCGGGAATAATGGCGATGGCCAGGTAGTGCAGCTTGAGGTTCGTGGAGTAGAACATCGCGATGATGGTGATGGCGATGAGGTCGTCCACGACGGCGAGCGTCAGCAGGAAGGTGCGCAGGGCGGCCGGCAGATGCCGCCCGACGATCGCCAGCACAGCAACTGCGAACGCGATGTCGGTGGCGGCGGGGATAGCCCAACCGTGCAACTCACCGCCGGTGCCCCCAAGGTTGATGAGCACAAACAGCAGCGCGGGCACGGCGACGCCACCGAACGCGGCGGCGACGGGGACGAGCGCGCGGCCCGGATCACGCAGATCCCCGAGCACGAACTGGCGTTTCAGCTCCAGACCCACCATGAAGAAGAAGATGGCGAGGAGCCCGTCAGCAGCCCAGTGGCCGACGGACAGCTTGAGGTTCAGCCAGCCGAGATCCCAGCCGATGTAGGCATCGCGCAGCCCGAAGTACGCATCGGAAGCGCCGCTGTTCGCGAAGATGAGCGCCGCTACCGTCGCGGCTAGCAGTAGCACACCCGCCATGCGGTTGGAGGTGAGCATCGTCTCGATGCGTGAGTACTCGCGGTAGGTGCCTCGCGAAAGCACGAATTCTTCACGGGACTGCTGGGCCATAGGGGCACTCCTGAACGTTCGACGTTGTTGTCGACCAGACTTCCCGACGCACCACCTTCTATTTTTTCATAGATCGATAGATGGCGGAAACCACGCCCATCTCGGGGCATGGCGTCGCGCGGGCATGCGAAGAGGGAGCCCCCGTCGGGACTCCCTCTTCAATAACAACAAACGTGAGGATCAGTCGTCGGACTTGCCGTTCTCGGCGATCTTCACCAGGGCAATCACGCCCTCGATGGCGACGCGAAGCAGCACGATCTTGAGCGCTGCTACGGCGAGGCCGGACACCAGGGCGCGGACGATGTCCATCGCCTTGGGATCGCCGCCGGGGAAGAACATGCCCCCAGACTGCATGGTGGCGCTGCCGGTGAGCAGGGAAATGAAGTCGAACAGCCACACGACGGCGATCACGACGATGCCGATGAGCCACACGAGCTTGCCGCTTTGCGGCAGAGAGAACTTCGTGAAGTCTAAGCTGAACAGGCCGCCGCCGGGCTGCGACGGGTTCTGCCAGTGTTGTTGCTGGTACTGGCCGGGCGCCTGGTTCCAGTTCTGCTGGCCCTGCTGATCCCAAGCCTGGCCCTGCTGCTGCGGCTGGCCGGCGTGCCACTCGGCTGCCGAAGCCTGCTGCTGATCCCAGCCCTGCTGCTGGCCCTGCTGATCCCAAGCCTGCGCCTGCTGATCCTGGCCGGCGTGCCATTCGGCTGCCGAAGCCTGCGCCTGCTGGTTCCAGCTGTGTGCCTGCTGGTCTTGGCCGGCGTTCCATTCGCTGGCCGAGGGCTGTGCCTGCTGCTGGCCCCATTCGCTTGCGGAAGCCTGTGCCTGCTGGCCCCACTCATTCGCGGAGGGCTGTGCCTGCTGGCCCCACTCGTTGGTGCTCTGTTGTGCTTCGGGCTGCGTGCCCCAATTGCCATCCTGGTCGGAGGGCCATTGGCCGCTTTGGCCCTGGTTCCATTGGTCATTAGACATAAGGCCAGTCTGCCACCCATCTGGCTCATGTCGCCAACATGAGATCAAGAATCGTAGGTCTACCATAGGAAAATGCCGCCTACCGAGTTTGTCGTCGACCTGCGAGCCATCGCTCGAAATCTCGAGACCGTTCGCGCCCGCGGTGGGGGACGCGCAGTCATCGCTGCAATCAAGGCCGACGCGTATGGGCACGGCATGGTTCCCGTCGCGAAACACCTGGAGCCGCACGTGCTGGGCTTCGGCGTCGCCACCGTCCCCGAGGCGCTGACCCTGCGAGAAGCGGGTATTGGTTGCATGCTGCTGAAGCTCAGCCCGGCGCTGGCAGAAGAGCTCCCGGGCGCGATTGCGGGCGACGTGAGCCTCGTCATCGGCTCGCTTCGGAGTATCGACGTCATCGCCGACGCGGCGCGCGAGCTCGGCAAGATTGCCGAGGTGCATCTCAGCGTCGACACCGGCATGCACCGCGTCGGCATCATGCCCGACGACGCGCGCGCGGCCGCCGTCGCTATCGCCGACAATCCGCACCTCCACCTCGACGGCGTGATGACGCACTATGCGGTCTCCGACGTTGAGGACGGGCGCGAGTTCACCCGGCAGCAGCACGCGCGCTTCGCGCAGGCCGTCGCGGAGGTGAAGCAGGTATGCGATGTGCAGTGGGTGCACTCGGGCAACTCCGGGGCCATCTTGAACCACGATTTGGGTGACGACAATGCCATTCGCCCCGGCATCGCGCTGTACGGGTCCGCTCCCGAACTCAATCGTCACGAGCAGGGGCTGCTGGAGCCCGCCGCGCGGTGGACCTCACGCGTCGCACTCGTGAAACCCGTCAAGGAAGGCGACGGTGTCTCCTACGGGCTCACCTGGCACGCCCCGCGCGACACCACCATCGCCACGGTCGCCGTGGGATACGGCGACGGCTTCTCCCGGCTGAACTCCTCGCGCGGGCGGGTGCTCATCGACGGGCGCTCGTACCCCGTCGTGGGGCGAGTGTGCATGGATCAGATCCTCGTCGACCTCGGCCCCGAATCGGGCATCACCGAGGGCGCCGAGGTGGTGCTGCTGGGTGCCTCCGGCGACGAGCGCATCACGACGCACGAACTCGCCGACCTCATGGGCACCATTCCCTATGAGGTGACCTGCCTCGTGACGCAGCGGGTGACGCGCAGGTACGTCTCAGGAGGCTGAGGTTTTCGACTTCGGGCGACGGTTCGGCAGCTCAGCGAGCGTGTGATTGGCGATGTGCCGGGTGCTCCAGGCATCGACGGCGGCACCGACGCCGCCCCCCACCAGCGGAATCCCCTTGAGCACCATCAGCCCGAGCCGTTTGCCGCCCACGGCGCCGAGCGCCCGCTCGAGCAGGGCTCTCGCGACGGCGCCATCGAGGTTGTCGTCGAATACCGGCGCGGTGGCCACCATGAGCGGCGAGCTCGGCAGCACACCCTTCGCGACGAGCGCCTGCCCGGTTGAGGGGCCGAGCATGCACATCAAGATGGCGGTGCGCACCCGCGGATCTGCCAGTTCGTAGCCGCGCAGGTGCGCGACGGTGGCCACCATCCTTGCTTGCACGAACGACGACGCGGCGATGTTGGCGGGGATCGTCACGACGGACATCAGCAGCCCGCCCCAGTTCGTCGCGAACCCCTGCCCGCCCGCGAGGGTCAGGTGTTGCGTCACGACGGCGCGCACGGCTGTTTCGTGGTCGCCTGTCTTTTCAAGCTGCTGTTTCGCGACGGTTTTGGCTCCTGCGAGCTGGCCCCTGCCGGTGATGGCAAGTTCGAGAATCTGATGAAACACGTCGGCCGACATGTGTTCGGCGTTGGCCATTTGGTTGTTGTCCATGTGCGCTCCTCCACCTCCAAGGTTCGCACATGGAGCCAAGCATCGTCGCGTTAGCCACGATGCAGATGCGGTGCAACACTGGGTGCCATGCTCAGCACCATCTTCGGCGATGCCGCTTCGTGGCCCGACCAGGACCTCATCGGCATCTCCGAAGAATTCGACGCGCACCTCACCGTCGAGGCGTACGCAGCCGGGGTGTTTCCGATGCCGGTCGAGGGAATCATGGGGTGGTGGTCGCCCGTGCGGCGAGGGGTGTTGCCGCTCGACGGCATGCGGGTGACGCGCAGCCTCAAGAAATCGGCGAAACGCTATGTGACAACGGTGGATGCGGCGTTCAGCGACGTGCTCGAGCGCTGTGCCGACCCGTCGCGCGAAGGCGCCTGGATCGACGAACGCATCACCACCTGCTACCGCCAGCTGCACGACGCGGGCGTCGCGCACAGCGTCGAGGTGTGGACCCCCGACGGCACCCTGGCCGGTGGCCTGTACGGCGTCCATATCCGGGGGTTGTTCGCGGGCGAATCCATGTTCCACGACCGCGAGGTGGGGCGCGACGCGTCGAAGGTGGCGCTGCTGCGGCTCGTCGAGGAATTGCGCGGCGCCGGGGTGACGCTGCTCGACGTGCAATGGCTCACCGATCATCTCGCCACGCTGGGAGCCGTGGAAATATCGCGCGACGAGTACCTCCGTCGGCTCTCCGACGCGCTCGAGCACGAGATGCGCCCGTGGCCAAGCCACCAAGATTGAGCATGGCGAACGCGGAGCTGCACTTCGTCGAGCAGTGACGAAGACAACAAGAAAGGGCCCGGCCGAAGCCGGACCCTTTCAACAACGTTGGCTGAAACTCAGGCCCAACGCGACTGGTTCGAACGCTCGGTGGCGTCGTAGCCGTCGGCGATGTTGCCGAGCAGCACGGGCATGCGCTCGATGATCTCGTTCTGGCGCTCAGCGGAACGATCCCACTGCTCCTGCACTTCCTGGTAGGCGTGACGGGCGTTGTCTTCCCACTGCGCGAGGGAGGAGCGGAGTTCGCCCTTGAGGGTCTCGAGCATTTCGACGAGTTCCTTGTGGGCGCGCTTCAGGGAGCTGATGCCTTCCTGGAGGCCAGACTGGGAGTATACGGTTGCGTCGCTCATTGTTGATTCTCCTCAAAAGTGATGTAAGTACGGGTAGATCAGATGGAGCCGAGGAACTTGTTGGCCTCTTGCAAGTTCTCATCCTCACGGATGGTGTAGTCGCGGTGCGTCTCGGTCAGAGCGGAGTGGATCTTCTCGAGACCGTTCTTGACCTTCTCGTACTCCTCATCGAAGCGCTGGTAGCCATTCTGGAAGGCGGTGGAAGCCTTGCCAGTCCAGGTAGCGGCGAGGGTCTGCATCTCGCCGCGGAGGCGGGACTGGAGAGCCACAATCTGCTGGTGCTTGGCGTCAATCTGCTGCGCAGCCTTGTTCATTTCGGCGCGGTCTACGGACTTGTTGCCCATGATTTCATTCCCTTCGACGGTTACGCCGGTGTGGTCCGGCTTCGGTGGCAACTTCGAATCCCTCGGGGCTGCCTTGCTGTCGAGTATGACATTACGGACAGTCGGGGTCACTTCCAATAGATTTCCCCCAGTTGGAGGCGGAATCGAGTAGGAGTACCTAGACGAACATGGGTGATGCCTAGTTCCCGCCGGGGGTTCCCGGCTCACTGATCGAGCGCACATGCTCCAGTGAGAGGCTGGTGCCCTCGGCGAGCCCGTCGGGAATTTGCGACAGCAATCCGCCCGGGACGGGGACGGGGGTGACGTCCTTGTAACCGAGGGCGGCGCGGGCCCCCGTCGTAGGAATGGCGTACTTCTTATGATCCGTGACGAGGAACGCCACGGTGTCGTCTTCCTTCGACGACGCGTTGCGCAACAGCGCGCCTGTCAGCGTGGGCATCTCGATGTAATCGAATGCGTTTCCGACGGCCACGCGGAAGGTCGACGGCAGTTTGGGGGTGTCGTCGCCGTAGCTGATGGTGGGGGTTTCCGGGTTCTGGGCATTCCACGTTGCGCACACGGATTTGGATTCCACGCTCGAATCCTGCGGGGGTCCGACGGGGCGGTCCCACGGCACGTCGGCGCTGCGGCGATCAGGCAGGTTGAAGCGGTCAATCGACTTGAAGTCGCGCGAGCCGAGCGTCCGCACCGCTCCCGCGTTGCCCTGGTGATACTTCTGGATGAGCGCGTCCGCGTCGAGGTAGGAGATGCGCACGATGCCCTCGGCGGTCTGCACGAAGTATTGGTCTTGGTGTTCGTTGTTCGGCGATGGCGCACGCCCGATGTCGCCGCGCGCCATGCCCGCAATCCAGCGACCGTTATCGTCGCCGAGACCCTGAATTTCGAGGGGCTGGATGGGCAGGCCCTCGGGCATCGCTGCGATCCAGGCATTGCCGACGGGGATGCGCGGCAGATCGGTGACCATGGCGAGGCCGCTGTTCGTCGGGTCTGTCCACAGGCGGTGCTTCTTGCCGCCGAAAATGAGGTACTCGGAGCGGTCCGAGTGCTGCGCGACGAACGCGAAGCTGGAGGAGGCCGGGTTGGGGGCGTCGAAGTCGAGCGTCACGAAGCGCTCGCCGCCCAGGTTGGGTTCCGTTGAGCACATCTTCAACGGGTAGGCGGCCATGTTCTTCGGGTCGGGCAGCTGGCGGGGTGCGCCGGGAATGCCCTCCATCGGGGCTTGTTCGAGGCCGCTCAGCGCCTCGGTTTTCACGTTCGACGTGTTGGGCACGTCGCCGCCTCCATCGCCGGCGGCCTTCAGCCGGGCGGAGGCGACGTCGGCCATAGGAACGAGCATGTCGCCCTCCTCGCTGTAGATGAACAGCGCGCCCGACTGGGTGTCGGAGATGACGACGCCGGTGCTCTTCCAGTTCGGGTTCGAGCCCGGCTTGATGAGGCCGAGGAGGGTGTAGCCGGCTACCAGGACGATGCCAAGCAGGACCGAGACGAAGGTGGCCATGCCGACGCGGCGCAGCGGGGGCGTGGGGTCGTCGGGGTCGCGGTTGATGAACGAGGCGATCATCCGCCGCGACGTGAACGACTGCGCCTTGAGGAGGTCCTTGCGTGTCGCCATTTCTACTCTCACTATCTGACGGTGCGGGCCCAGATTAGCCTGCGAATGGTGCGAGAGCGACGTTGGAAGTGCAGTGAATGCGCCGTCAAGGCTCTAGAGTTACGCACGGAGACGGTCTCGAAAGGACGCCATGCTGAAGTCTGCTCCGGCTGCGAAAACGCACATGCCGCTGCGCGCCCACTCGACGCGGTACATCCCCCTCGTGGTGTGTTGGCAGATCATTATCGTGATTGCGCTCGCGCTGGCCGCGCTGCAGCAGCCCTGGGCGTGGCTGCTCGCTGGGGTGACGTTGCTCCTCGGGTTGCTGTTGACGGTGCCCGTCAATGGCCGCACCATTCCGCGTACGATTGCCCACCGTCGGGAGTTCGAGCGACGCAAGAAGCGGTTCAATGTGGCGCCCGACCAGCCGCAGGATCTCGTGCCGTTGGCGCAATGGCTGAGCGAGCTCGAGATTACCCAGATCAAGGATGCGCACGACGGTGAGATCGGCGTCGTCGCGGACGGGAACTCGTGGACGGGCATCGTCGAGCTCACGTCGGACCTGAACATGTTTTCCGACCGTGGCAACCTCCTCAACCTCGACGAGCTGGCGCAGCTGACGAAGCAAGACGACGTGATCTTCGCCGGCATTCAGGTGGTGACGTTCACCGTCGGAGCGCCGACGCGGGCCATGCTGCCCGCCAACTCGCCCGCCATCGCGTCGTACTTGGAGATTTTGGGCGACGAGTACCCGCCCCCCGCGGTGCGGCGGACGTGGATTGCGCTGCGGCTCGACCCGCGCCTGTGCTTGGAGGCCGTGGGGCGTCGCGGGCTCGGGCAAAACGGCGTGTTCGCGACGCTGCGGTTCGGGCTGCACCGCGCGCAGGCCATGTTGAAGCGTCAGGGGATTAGCACCGAACCGCTCGACCCGAACCAGATTGCCGACGTGCTCGCCACATGTACGGGGGTCGGCCCCGACCCGCGCGAGGAGCGCAGTCGCGAGGAGTGGGGCAAGTGGATCTGCGACGGGCTCACTCACGAGGCGCGCGAAGTGAGGCATTTCGGTAGGGACGCGAGCCAGGGGTATCAGGCGCTGCTCGACGCCGTCGCCGCCGCGCCAGCGATGATGGCCATCACGTCGTACACAGTCTCGCCCGGCGAGCCAGCGCACGGCGCGGTCCGGCTCGTCACAAACAACGATGATCAGGCGCGCGACGCCGACGAGGCCGTGCAGACGGTGCTGCCGCCGTGGGTGAGGCTCGGGCCACGTGGGGGCTCGCAGGTGCCGGGATTGTTGGCGACTGTGCCGTTGGGAAGGCAGGTGGACTGATGTCGTCCGAAACGTTGCAGGCGCTCGCGCCCGGGCGGGAGTCGGTGGAGTCAGTGGTGAGCACCGGGCCTTCGGGGCTGCTGCTGGGCAGGGGGCCGGGTGGGCCCGTCGCGGTGCGGTTGTTTCGCCCGCAGCCCACGCGGCTGTATCTGGCTGTGCCCGAGTACATGCGGTGGTTGATCGCGTTTCGCGCGGTGTGTCTGGGTGCGCACCTGTCCGTGCTAGCCGAAGACCATCGCGAGTGGCTGGCCCTGGCCGACACCATCCGCGCGTGCGGAGGCACCGTCGATCTGCTGCGCGACACCGAGAACGTGCCTGGACAAGGGCGACCGTTTAGGCCGAGCTTCATCATCGACGACATGGATGCCATCCAGCCCACCTATCAACTGGGTGCGTGGCAGGCGATCGCGCGGATCGGCGACCCGTCGGAGAGCAAAGCCGTCGGCGAGCTGCGCAACAGCGACATCGCCATGCTCACCCCGCTGGATAGCAAGTCGAGTGAGAACATCCGACGGGCCTACGCGCTGCCGTCTTCGCAGGTGAAGGGCGCTCAGGACCTGGGTGAGACCGAGGTCGTGCTCGCCAGCGTGCGCCGCCTGGCGCGGGTGGTCGTTCCCCCCGGCCCGATGGAATACCGCATGCTCTTCGGCTCCTGACCGCTTCCCCTCGTCCGCCGTTGGTTGAGCCGCCCGCGCAGCCCCCCCGTTGGTTGAGCAGCGCCGCGCAGCCCCCGGTGGTTGAGTAGCGCCGAGGGCGCGTACCGAAACCCCGCGAGGCCAGATGGTTGAGTAGCAGGCGAAGCCTGCGTATCGAAACCCACCGCCCCCGGTGGTTGAGCCGGCCCGAAGGGCCGAGTCGAAACCATCCTCCACATCCTTAGTACCCAACTGGAAAACTGCAAAACTCGCCAACAGTGGCACCGCTCACGCGTGATTGCCGCAGGAGGCGTTCAACTGTTGGCGAGTTTTGCAGTTTGGCGGCGGGTGATTTCGAATCGCGGGCTGTGCCCGCGGCTCAATCACCGGATGGCTGGTGCTGACTACCGGGTGGTTGAGTAGCGAGTGAAGCTCACGTATCGAAACCTCGTCAACCCCGGTGGTTGAGTAGCGCCGAAGGCGCGTATCGAAACCACCACTGAAATGACGGTGTCGTCAATAAGGAATGTGGGATTCCACCGAAAACGGTGGAATCCCACATTCCTTATCGTCAGATGGGCTTCGCACCCCTCAGAAGTTGAAGAGGCCCCGGAACCAGACGTAGAAGTTCAGCACGCCCAGCATGAACGGGACGATGCCGATGATCGCGAGCCACTCGAAGATGTCACCCCAGCGGCCCCAGGTCGGTGACAGTACCCGCTTGTACCAGGCGGCCGAGTAGTGCGCGAAGAGGTAGCCAATGAGCAGTGTGATGCCGAACAGCACACCGAGGCCCACATAGCTCGACGTGAGGCCGTAGGCGATGGACACAAGCCCGAGCCCAAAGATGATTGCTCCGCTCAGCACGAGCGCCATGCGCTGCGTCAATCCGACGAACGCACGCGCGCGCAGCAGGAATGCCAGGCCGACGCAGCTGATGAGGGCCACGGCCCACCACGTGCCGTTCGTAATCGTGATGAACGCGACAGCGACGGCGGTGGCGCTCGTGCCCATGAGCATGCCGCCGAGGAGTCGGTCGGCGAAGAGCGCGCGGCTCACGATGTCCGACTGGACGGGGGTCTCGTCGGCGAGCATTGCCTCGGTCGTGACGGGAAGGTTCGGCAGCGCGATGCCCGCGATCTTGTAGCTGAGCGACGGCATGAACGTCGTGATGAGGGCCATCACTGCCATGGTTCCAGCGGCGACCTTGTCGTCGTTGCCGTAGTTGAGCGCCATCACCGACGAGGCCGCGAGCATGAGTGCCCCGAACAGCGCCGCGGCGAATAGCGGCATGGTGTGCACGCGCGCGGCGAGCGCGTTCGATGCTGCCGCGAGCAGTATGAGCGACGACGCCATGAGGATGTGGATGTGGAGGGCGGCCTCGGTGGCGATGACGTTCGGCAGATCCCATCCGACGAGGGCCGCCAGCGCCACGCTGATCCAGGCCAGCACGGTCGCCGTCGGTTTTTCTCTGGCGGCGCGCGCCAACGACACCGCAGCGATGAATGCGCCGAACGACAGCAGCGCCGTCGCGATGAGCACGAGCCCCTGCACGAGGCGGCGTTCGTCGGAGGTGCCGAGCATGAGCAGCAGCGGTATGCCGAGCAGTACCGCCGAGAGGCAGATGAGGCCAATCATGCGTGAGTGGCGGTGTTGCCACGAGGGGCGGGAGTTGGTGGCGCTGGCGACAGCGTCGACGACGTCGTCGAAGGCAGCGTCGGGGATGGCGTTCTCGCGTTGGCGCAGGTGGAGCGTCTCCCCGTCGCGGATGCCGAGCTTACTGATGGGGGCGTAGAGGTCGAAGGGGTCTTGCCCGAAGCGTTGCAGCACCCACGCGTGGACGGCGTCGGTGGGGGTGTTCGACTCGAGACCGGCGAACTTGAGGATGCTGGGGAGAAGTTCGCTCAACGTTACGGAACCGGGGAGGGCCAAGTCCACGCGCCGCGCCGACGAGATGATCGTGACGCGTGCGAGGTCTTCCTCTTGCACAGGGATGCTCACAAGAGGTCACATTAGTTGCCCGACGGGTTCAGCACACCTTGACAGGGGGATAGCGTCGGGCGTCAGCGCGTCGGGTCGGGAATTGGGGCGGTTGGAGGGCCGGTTGGCGACCCCCTTGCCCAGTAGGGTGCCTTGTCATGGGAAGCGTGAACCTCAAGACGATTGCGGAGCAGGCGGGTGTCTCGCTGGCGACGGCGTCGCGGGTGCTCTCCGGCAGCGACTACCCCGTGAAGGACGAGCTTCGCGAGCGGGTGGAGCGAGTGGCGGCCGAACTCGATTACGTGCCGAACGCCAATGCCCGCGGGCTGCTGCAGGGGCGTTCGCAGACGGTCGGGGTGCTCGTCGGTGATGTCTCCGACCCGTTCTTCTCGACGATGATCGGCGGCATCCACGAGGTGGCGGCGAAGGCCGGCTACATGGTGACCGTCGTGAACACGTACCGCGACCCCGGCAATGAGCTCGACGTGTTGCGCCGGCTGCGCGCCCAGCGCGTCGACGTGATGATCGTCGCCGCATCGGGTTTGGATGACCCTATTCACTCCGAGGCGCTTGAGAAGAGCCTGGCGGCGTTCGTGAAGGGCGGTAATTCAGCCGTGCTGATCGGGCCGCACGAGGTGAGCGCCGATCTGAGCGTGTCCAGGATCGACGTCAACAACCGCCTCGCCGCCCGCCAGGTGGCGGAGCATCTGCACGAGCTGGGGCACCGTCGGGTGGCTCTCCTCGCCGGTGAGACGAACCTGCTCTCCATGGCCGACCGCGTCGCCGGTTTCCGCGACGTGTTCGGCGACGAATTGGTCGTCCGACGCGCCGCCCCCACCCGCGACGGCGGCCACGACGCGTGCGTCGAGCTACTCGACTCCGACGACGCCGGGCTGACGGCGATCGCCACCACCGCCGACCAGATGGCGTTCGGCGTGCTTGCCTGCCTGCGCGAGCGGGGCATCTCTGTGCCCGAACAGATGTCCGTCACCGGCTTCAACGACATCGAGTTCGCCCGCGACACCGTGCCCCCGCTCACGTCGGCGCATCTGCCCCTCGACGAAGTGGGCCGCCTTGCCATGGACATGGGTATCAAAGCTCTCGACGGTGTGCCCAGCCGAGTGGAGCTCACACCCGAACTGCGCGTGCGCGGCACGACGGGAAAGGCCGAGTAGCTGGGCTCACACCAGGTCGCGCTTCCACTCGACGAGGTAGAGCGCTTCCTGGCGGGCGAGCGGTTGCTCTTCGAGATGGAGAGGGCAGCCGCCCAGCACCTCAGCTGATCTACCGCGGGCGCCGCGCGGCGCGCACGACGAGCACGTTGGCGACGCAGATGATCGCCAAGCCGGCAATCTCGAGCGCGCCGAATCGCTCACCGAGGATGATCGCGCCCCACATCGACGCGGTCACCGGGTTGATGGACATCATCGTCGATGCGACGTTCATCGGCACGCGCCGGAGCGCCAGAAGATCGCAGGCGTACGGGATCGCCGACGAGAGCACCCCAGCCAGCACGGCGAGGAGGAGCACCGTCGGGTTGAGATGTGCGGGCCTGGTGAAGATCAGGTTGAGGGGGATTAGGACGCTCAGCCCGATCACACTCGCCATCGCCGACGGCGTCAGGCCCTCCAGCTGTTGGCCGGCCTTGCGCGTGGCGAGGAGATAGAACGCCCAGCCTGCAGCGGCGGCAAGCGACCACAGCACTCCGGGAACGTTGACGTCGCCGGTTGGGTCCGTCACTAGCACCATGCCCGCCGCGGCGAGCCCGGCTGCCAGCCAGCCGGGGCGGCTGCGGGCGGTCAGCACCGCGAGCGTGATGGGGCCCATGAGCTCGATGGTGACCGCCAGCCCAACGCCGATGTGGGAAAAGGCCAGGTAGATGGTGAGGTTCATCGCCAGCAGCGGCGCGGCGACGAGTGCGCCCCACCACCATTCTGCGAGTCGCGCGCGGCGCAGATGCTTCCACGCCAGCGGGATGTGTACGCACGCCTGCAGCGTGTAGCGGGCGAGCACCACGCCATACACGCCGAGCGTTGGAATGATCGACGTGCCGATCGACGCCCCCAGCTGCACCGACAGCGCACCGAAAATCAGTAGCAGCACCCCGGCAGTGAACGGGGAGAGGTTCGGGCGGGACACGGTCTCAGCGTAGACCTAACCCGATATCCACATTCGTTTGCCGAAAACGCCCAAAAAATTCGGTTTCTGACAAACGAATGTGGATATCGGGTTAGCAGCGAGTTATCCACAGATTTGGATTCGCATGCAAGTTTCGGGCGTGTCGCTGCCATCACCTATATATGGACGAACTTCTCACCCACATCATCGCTGAACACGGCGCCATCGCGACGCGCCACCACCTTGACCTGCGGCAGCGCATCCGCACCGCCGCTAAGCACGGTGACCTGGTCCGACTACTTCCCGGAGTGTTCGCGCCAGACCACTCCGTCCAGTCCCGGGTGGCGGCTGCCACCGTTCATGATCCCGACTGCGTTATCGGCGGAGCCGCCGCCGCGCACCTCACCTGGTGGCCAGCCGTCGACGTGCATCACGTCTCGGTGCATAGCCAACGCCAGTTGGAGCCCGCGGCCGGATTCTCCTTCAACCGCGGGATTGTGCCAGTGGAGCTCATTCGCGATCTGCACCCGGTACGCGTTGCGCATCCTGCGCTCTCCGTGATCCAAATGCTGCCGGAGCATGGCCCGAATGCCATCGATCAGGCACTGCTCGCCCGCGCGATACGGGTCAGTGATCTGCGGGGTGCCTTGAACCTGATGCCGAACGTGCCGGGCAACGTGGAGGCTAGGCAGTGGATCGAGGACTCACGAGATGAACCATGGTCGCATCTCGAGCGCACCGGACATCGAGCGCTTCGCTCGGCTGGCATCACCGGGTGGCTAACGAACCTTGCCATTCAGCTCAGCTACGGCTGGATCTTCGCCGATATCGGACTCGCTCGCTACAAGCTCGTGGTCGAACTCGATGGCTGGCGCTATCACAACTCCTTCGATAGCTTCGTGAATGATCGCAAGCGCGATGTCGAGCTCGTCCGGCGGGGATGGACGGTGCTTCGCTTCACGGACTCGACGATCGACGACCTCGTTCCCGCCGTCACCGACGTGTTACGACGGCTGTCCTAACCCGATATCCACACTCGTTTGCCGACAACGCCCCAAAATCCGGATTCTGGGAAACGAATGTGGATATTGGGTGAGAAGTCGCTTTGACCCCCTGCTCACACTAGGTTTAGCTGAGTAGGTCTCAGGAGAGGGAGAGCGTAGATGGGTGTTGTCACCTTTCACCGCCCCAAGCGGGTGACCCCACCGGCGATGCCGCGAGGCGATTTGCTTCTCGAATCGCCCCCCGAGATCCCCCCGCCGTCCCCCTCGAAACCGTTCGGCGCGTTCCTACGCATGCTCCCCATGGTGGCCGGCGCGCTCGCGATGGGCCTCATGCTCCTGGGCGGCGGCCTCACCGGAGGCGGCGGCAACCCGCTGCGCGGCATCGTCATGGGCCTCTACGGCGTCTCGATGATGGGCATGATGCTCTCGCAGACCGGCCGCCAAAACGACGACCAGTCATCGCAGCTCGACGCCAACCGCCGCGACTACTTCCGCTACCTCGCCCAAACCCGCAGGAACTTCGCCAAAACCGCCGACGAGCAACGCGCTTCCGTCGCCTACCGTCACCCAGCACCGGATTCCCTCTGGACGATCGTCGGCGGCATGCGCATGTGGGAGCGCCGCCCGGACGCGGAAGACTTCGGCTCGGTGCGGATCTCCGTCGGGCGGCAGCAGTCGGCCAAACGCATCACGCCGCCGGAGTCGCAGCCCATCGAAGACCTCGAGCCCCTCACCACCGGCGCGCTCAGGCGCTTTATCCGCACCCACCGCGTGATCCAGTCGGTGCCGCTGGCCGTTGACCTCCGCGGCTTCCGCTCCATCCAGCTCATCGGCGACGAAGAGGCCTGCCGTGGCGTCGCCTTCTCGATGGTGGCGCAACTCGTCACCTGGCATGCCCCCACCGACGCGGCCCTCATGGTGGCCGCGCGGAAAGAAGTCCAGCCCGAGTGGCAGTGGGTGAAGTGGTTGCCCCACCTGCAGCACCCCTCCGAAACCGACGGCGTGGGCAGCCTGCGCATGTTCGCCACCGGCGCCAGCGAGATCTCCCAGCTGGGCACCTCCGCGCAGGCGGCGGACACACCCCCGTCGCTCATGGTGGTTGTCTCGGACGGCGTCGAGGGGGTCAACGCGCAGCAGTTCGTCACCCCGCAGACGAAGGCGGTGAGTATCCACGTCACCGGCGAGCGGAAGCTCCCGCGCAAGCTGGAGCTGGGCGTCGCGTACTTCGAGATCAACGGTGACAGCGTCATCTTGCACCGTCGGACATCGAAGGTGCAGCACGCGCAGACGCCGTTCGGTCACCCCGACACTGTGAAGGGCGTGTACGTCGAGATGCTCGCCCGAGCCATGGCCCCGTACCGCATGCCGGAGCTTGTCACGTCGGATGACGGCGAGCCGGAAGAAGTGGTGTTCGAGCCACCGAAGGACTACCCGGCGATGCTCGGCATTGGCGATCCGCTCACCCTCGACCCCCGGCAGGCCTGGCGCCCCCGCCCGCTGCGCAACCACCTGCGCATCCCGTTCGGCACCGGCGAGGACGGCAACCCGGTGGAGCTGGACATCAAGGAGTCTGCGCAGGGCGGCATGGGCCCGCACGGCATCTGCATCGGCGCGACGGGTTCTGGTAAGTCGGAGTTCCTGCGCACCTTGGTGCTTGGCCTTGCCGCGACGCACTCCACAGAGCAGCTCAACTTCATTCTCGTCGACTTCAAGGGTGGCGCGACGTTCCTCGGCCTCGACGAACTGCCGCACGTGTCTGCGGTAATTACCAACCTCGAGGGCGAGCTCAGCCTCGTTGACCGTATGCAGGATGCGATCGGTGGCGAGCTCGACCGCCGCATGGAGGTACTGCGCGCCGCGGGTAACTTCAAGAACCGGGAAGACTACGAAAACGCGCGCCAAGCCGGCGCCGACCTCCCCCCAATGCCGAGCCTGCTGATCGTCGTCGACGAGTTCTCGGAGCTGCTCACCGCCCGCCCTGAGTTCATCGACTTGTTCGTGCAGATCGGGCGCGTGGGCCGATCCATCGCGGTGCACCAGCTCCTAGCCTCGCAGCGCCTCGAAGAGAACAAGCTGCGCGGCCTCGACACCTTCCTGTCTTACCGCATCGCGCTGCGCACCTTCTCGCCGGCGGAATCGCGCACCGTCATCGGCGTGCCCGACGCGTACGAGCTGCCGACGCCGCCTGGTAACGGTTATCTGAAGTTCGACACCACCGGCATGACGCGATTCAAGGCCGCCTACGTCTCGGGCCCGTGGCACGAGTCGCCGTCGGCGCGGCCAAGCAACGCGCAGCCCATGGACGAAAGCGGCATCGTCGAGACAAAGGCGTGGACCCCGCCGGTGCTGGAGTTCACCGTCGATTACGTGATTCCGGTGGAGCCGCCAGAACCCGAGCCCGAGTCGGTGCCGCCGCCGACGCTTGAGCCGTCGACGCAGGAGGAAACACCCAAGCCAGCCGCCATAACGCCCGAGGAGGACGAGGAGGAAGAAGAGACGCTCCTTTCTATTTGCGTGTCGCGGCTCAAGGGCCACGGCTGGCCGGCACACCAGGTGTGGCTGCCGCCGCTCGACGACCCGCCGACGATGGACCAGCTCCTCGACGGCGTGAGCGAGACCCCGGATCGTGGCCTCCAGGCCACCAACCCCGCCTGGCACCGCACGCTGCGCGCGCCGATTGGTCTCATCGACCGTCCCCGCCACCAGCGCCGCGACCCGTGGGTGATCGATTTCTCCGGCTCCGGCGGCAACATGGGCGTCGCGGGCGGCCCCCAGGCCGGTAAATCCATGGCCCTGCGCGCCGCCATCGCCGGCCTCGCGCTCACGCATACCCCAGAGGAAGTGGGCTTCTACTGCCTCGACTTCGGCGGCGGCGGCCTCACGTCGATGCGCAATCTCGCCCACATGGGTTCGGTGACGGGCCGTCTCGACGTCGACCGCGTCCGTCGCACCATCGCGGAGCTCACCAGCCTGCGTGGCCAGCGCGAGCTGCAATTCGCCGAGCTGGGCATCGACTCCATGCAGACCTACCGACGTGGACGCGCCGACGGCTCGATTCCCGCTGACCGATTCCCCACCGACGTGTTCCTCATCATCGACGGCTGGCTCACCCTGAAAACGGAGTTCGAGATGCTCGAACCGCAGGTGCAGGCGATCGCCGCCGGCGGCCTCGGGTTTGGCATCCACACGTGGGTGGGCGCGGCGAAGTGGTCCGAAATCCGCGCGGCGACGAAGGACATGCTGCAAAGCCGCGTCGAGCTGAAACTCGGTGACCCATTCGACTCCGAAATCGACCGCAAGGTGCAGGCCATCATCCCCGCCGGCCGCCCTGGCCGCGGCATCACGGAGGGGCCGCTGCACACCCTGATTGGGTTGCCCCGCGTCGACGGAGTGGAGAGCGCTGACGACGTCGCCGACGGGCAGCGCAACTTCATCGAGCGCGTCAACAACGCCTGGAAGGGCCCGCGTGCGGCGGAGGTGCGCATGCTGCCTGAGCGGTTCGACATCGATGAGCTCCCCGCCATTGAGCACGACGAGAAGGACCGCCGCATCCCGTGGGCGATCGACGAGCAGGAGCTCGCGCCGGTGTGGTTCGATCCCGAGCACGAGCCGCACTTGGCCATCGTCGGCGGCCCGGAGTGCGGCAAATCGACGATTTTGCGCAACCTCCTGCACGGCATCACCACGCGGTACACCCCGAAGGAAGCGAAGATCGTCATCGTCGACTACCGACGCTCGCTGCTCGGCGAAGTCGAGTCGGAGCACCTCATCGGCTACTACCCGTCGGCATCCGCGGCGACGGACAACCTGCGCCAGCTCGCCGAGGCCGTGCGCATGCGCCTTCCCGGCCCCGACGTCACCCAGCAGCAGTTGCGTGACCGCTCGTGGTGGCAGGGCGGCGAGGTATTCGTCGTTGTGGATGACTACGAGCTGGTGGCAACCCAGTCGGGCAACCCGATGGCCGCGTTCGCCGACCTCGTGAACCAGGCGGGTGACATCGGCCTGCACATCATCGTCGCCCGCTCCATGGGCGGCGCGGGCCGAGCCATCTACGGCGATCCGATCATCGCGAAGATGCGCGAAGCCATCAGCCCCGGCCTCGTCATGTCGGGCACGAAGGACGAGGGCGCCATGTTCGGCGAGGTGAAGGCGTCGCCCATGCCGCCCGGGCGAGGCACACTCGTTACGCGCGCGTTCAAGGGGCTCGTGCAGGCTGCGTACCGCCCCGGTCAGGATGACGAGGAGGGGCAGGAGTGAAGCGACGGTGCACCCGCGTCGTCGCAGCGATTGCAGCGGCGGTGCTGGGCTTCTCGCAGTGCTCCACGAACGCTTTTGCCGCGGTCACGACGTTCAACCCGAGGGAGTGCCACGTCGCAGCGAAAGGCACGGCGGCGCCCGACCAGTCGTGGCATTTCGAGCGCCTGCAGATGAACCGCGTGTGGAAGCTAGCGACGGGCAAGGGCGTCACGGTTGCCGTCATCGATACCGGCACCGCGACGGAGGGGTCGCTGTACCTGCAGGAAGCCGACGACAAGCGCTTCACCGCCTACGACACGCTCGGCGGGTTGAAGAGCAACGGCAACGAGCAGCTCGACGAGTTCGACTGCCTGCACGGTACGAGGGTGACGTCGCTGCTCGCGGGTGGACGTTCGAAGGACGGCGGGCCGCTCGATGGACGGGTGGAGTTCTCCGGGATCGCCCCGGAGGTGAAGGTGATTACCTACCGCTCGCTATTCACGTCGGAGGGCCCGAAGGAGGGGGAGGAGCAGACGGAGATGCCGCTCCAGCCCACCACCGAGGCAGTGCTCGACGCGGTGAAGCGGAAGGTGGACGTCATCAACCTCTCGCAAGTGGTGAGCAACCAGGTGCAGGGTTTCGAGAACTTCCGCGACGCCATCCAATTGGCGATTGACAACGGCATCGTTGTGGTAGCCGCGGCGGGGAATACCGGCCAGCTGCCGGGTGTCGCGGCGTACCCGGCGTCGTTTCCGGGCGTCATCTCGGTGGGGTCAACGACGCGCAACGACGCCGCGTCGGAGGGCAGTGCAGCAGGCGGGAAAGTCGACATTGGCGCGCCGGGCGAAGGGGTGCAGGCGCTGGACCCGTCGAACTATGATTCCGTGCGCGGCATCGAGAGTCAGGTGTATTCCGGGCCCATCACCGGCACGAGTTACGCCACCCCCATCGTGAGTGGCATCGTCGCGTTGATGATTGAGAAGCAGCGCGCGGACGGGTTGTCGCGCCTCACGCCCGCGGAGGTGCGGCAGCGGTTGATCGAGACGGCCGACCCGCCGCCAGCGGCCAACCCCGATCCGCGCATCGGTGCGGGCATCGTGAATCCGCTGCGGCTGCTGTCGGGTGAGGTGCCGCAGATTTACCCCAACGAAGGGGCGGCGACGGAGTTACCCGCCAAGCACTACCCGCCGTCGAAGGTGGTGGCTCAGCGACCGGTGGTGATCGGCATCGTGCTCGGTGTCGTCGCGCTCCTGCTGGTGGTGGGTGGCGTTGTCTTGGCCATCGTCGTGCCGCAGGCTCGGAAGGTGTCCCGTGAGGAGCGTGGCCTCAAGTGACGACGCCCGTGCGCCAGTAGGGTGGGGGAATGCACGGTTACTTCGGCCCCGCGGGCACGTTCACACACCAGGCGCTGCTGAGCATCACAGATGCGGAGGCCAAGCCGTATTCGTCCTGTCTCTTATACACATCTCCGAGCCCACGAGACGTCCTGGATAAT
>NZ_CAMYFI010000042.1 GCF_947255005.1 uncultured Tessaracoccus sp.
CCCCGAAGCGATCGAGGCGACCTGGCCTGGCGCGCTGGTGCAGACCTGCGTGGTCCACCTGATCCGCGCCTTGATGCGCTACGTGTCCTACTCGGATCGTAAGGCCGTGGCCGCGATGCTCAAACCGATCTACACCGCCGTCGACGACGACGACGCCTTGATGGCGCTGACCGCGTTCGCTGATTCGGTCCTGGGCCGGAAATATCCGATGGCGGTGAAAACCTGGGAAGACGCCTGGGATCGGTTCATCCCGTTCCTCGATTTTGGGCCCGCGACCCGCAAGGTGATCTACACCACCAACCAGGTCGAGTCGTTGAACTACCAGATGCGCAAAATCATCAAAAACCGCGGCCAATTCCCCAACGACGCCTCGGTAGTCAAGCTGCTCTGGCTCGCGATCCGCAACATCGAAGACAAACGAGCCCGTGAACGAGCCAAGGAAGCAGGCCTACCCAAAGGCACCAACCGGAAGGCCCCCTGGCAAGCTCGTCGAAGGCGCCACCATCCAAGGCTGGACCAAAGCCCTCAACGAACTCGCACTACGCTACCCCGAACGCTTCCCCCAAACCACCTAAAAACAGACCACTTACACAAACAACTTGACAAGCTCCAGGGGTACAAGGCGCGATGTCCAGTCAGTCAATTGCCAACCGCTCGCGCGCCCAAGCCCAGTCGATGCGTTCCTGCTCCAGTCGCACGCCTTGCCCGAAACGGTCCTCGACGAGGGCTCGGTAGAGGGACTGCTCGTCGGCTGAAAGGTGGGTCAGCGCGGCACCCTTGGGTGGGCGCGGCTCGCTCACCCAGCGGTCGCGGTGCGCCAGCAGCGTCTCCTCGTCCATGAGCACCGATTGCGTCTGCGGACACGCAGCCCGGAGCTGGTTCAGGATCTCGAACCCCTTGGCGTCTAGATCGCCCCAATACCGGACGCGAGCCCCACGCAGCCACGGGAGCAGAGCGAGCCTCCCCACGTCGAAACCCTGCCCCCACACCACCGCACCTCCGCTGGGCACGGGAACACTGAGGTAGGTGACGAGGTTCTCCACCACGAGCACCGCGCTCACACGCAGGTCGAGCTGCGCGAGCTCGTCGACGCGCAACCCCACCTCGGAGACGACACCCAAACCGGGCAGCGGAAGGCTCAATCGCAGCCTGATCATCGACGGCGTCCCTGCCAACCCCAGCCCGACAAGGAAATCTGCCGCGCCACCGCGCACTCCCAGCATCTCGGCGAGGACCCCTCGGTGCCGCTCCACAAACTTCGTGTCTACCCCCGGCGCAGAGATCTCGCGCAGGTACCGGCCCGACCCGCGGTGAGCATCGAGCCACCGCCACGCCGCAATCAGGCGAGGAACATCGTCGGCAAGCTCCAGCGCCCTCTTGGGGCGCTCCGCGATCCACGCGCGCACCGGCCCCGCCTGCTCCGCCTCCGCCAGAGCGAGCAGTTCGTCGAAGCGCCGCACGTCGCGTTGCACTCCCAGCAACGCCCAAGCCTGCTCCCAAGTTTCGACGTGCGCCCGCAACGGAATCTGGTTGCGGCCCACAGCCCGACCCCCGATTGCAGCCCACTCAAGGCGGTACCGACGCCCGTCGCGTGATGAGTCGACGAGGCCCCGCACCCACTGCCGGACAGCGGCGAGATCGTCGCCGATTTCCCCGGCCTTCGGCCCACGGAGGGCGACGCTGATCGTCGGGAATGGCTCGCCGGCTGCGTACGTGCGCAGCAGTTCGCCCGAGCTCCACCGACGGCGCACCCGCGCCGCGATGACGTCCGCGCCAGTCCAGCTCATCGTTTGGCCTTACGGGCGCGGTATTCGTCGATGGTGAGGGTCTGGATGCGGGAGTTTGCGCCGTCGACGTTGTCCACGAAACCGATGGCCTGCACGTACGACTCAATGATGTGCACCTTCTGCAGCGGCGTGACGATCAGCAGCTGCAGCCCCAGCTTGGCGAACAGCTCGAGCGCGTACCTCGTCGACGCATCCGACCCGCGACCGAACGCCTCGTCGATGACGGCGAACTGGAACGCCTTCGACTTGCCAGCACCCCATTCAAGACCGAACTGGTACGCCAGCGACGCCGCCAGAATCGTGTACGCGAGCTTCTCCTTCTGGCCACCCGACTTCCCGTCGGAATCCGAATAGTGCTCGCGCTCGCGGTCGTCGTCGGTGTATCGCTCGGAGGCGGAGAACACGAACCAGTTGCGCACATCCGTCACCCGACGGGTCCACGCGCGGTCGGCGTCGGCATGCCCCTCGCGTCCGCGGAACCGTTCGATGATGCGCTGCACGTCGCGGAAACGCTGCTCGGAGTAGGTGTCGTCTTCCTGCGCGAGTGCGTCGTCGGTGAGATTGCGCAGGTCCGCGCGGAACTGCACCACTTCTTGATGCGCGGTGGGCTCCTTGTCGAGCCGCAGATAGGTGCCCTCGCCGTAGGGCACGGCACCGAGCGCCTCGTTGATCTTCGCGATTCGATCAGTGATGGCGCTGGCCTGCCGCTGCAGCCAGTTGTTGAAGCCAGCGAGCTCCTGAATGGTGTGCTGATTGAGCAGTTCCTTGAACTCGCCTTCGAAGCGCGGCAAGTCATCTTCCGCGAGGTTGCGGCGCAGCACGAGGAAGTCGCCCCTCGCCTCCACGCTCGGATCCATATCGGAGCGCAGCTCGGGCCACCGGCCGAGCATCGAATGCATCGCGGAGATCAGCTGTGCGGCGTGGCCGCTAAGCTCCTTCGAGCGCGCCTGAATCGCGGCGTTCAACTCATTCGCGAGCCTGCCGGCGAGCCCCTCACACGCTGCCGACGACGTCGCCCGCCGCTGCCCGATCCTCGACTCGAGCGGCGGGTAGGCCGCGCGAGCAGCCGCGAGCTGTGCCTCGTCGAAGTCGGAGAGCTGCTCCTCATCCTGCTGTTTCTGCGCCGTTGCCTTGGCGACGATATCTCTCGCCATCGCAAGCTCGCCGGCCACATGCTGGTTCTCCGCGCGTGAATCTTTGAGTTGCGTCTCGACGCGAACAATCGCTGCTTGCAGCTCGGCCAGCCGATCTGAGCTTTCGCTGAGCCGACGATGATCCTCGCGGTACTGGTCAGCGCGGCGCGTGGCCTCGTCGTGGTCCAGCTCCTCCCAACGTGTGAACTGGGCAAGCGCGCCCCACGCTCGGGCCTGCAAATCTAAGGCTTCCTGCCTTGCCAAAAGCTCATCGGCGGCAGCATCGTCGCCGACGGCGGCCGCCCGTGCCGCGTCGAGATCTGCGCTGAGCGCGGCCACCTTGGCCTCATTGACCCAACCGAGCACGAAGCGACGGGGATCGTCGACCCTGTGGCGGTCGTCCTTCTCGTGCCGCGCCCCCGAACGCACCTGACCCTCACGCGTCACCGCCCGCTGATGCTCCGCGGAACGGAACTCGTCGAGCGACAGGGCACGGTGGTGGTTGGCCCGCCGAACCAACTCGTTGCGCAGATACTCCTCGAATGGGCCCGGACGCAGCGTGAGCACCTCAGCGAGCGTGCCGTGCGTCTCGTCACGCAGCGGCACAATGCGGTCTGTCACTTTCTCGTAGACGAGCCGCCCACCCCGGCGCCGCCCCTCGCCGTCGACGAATCCGAGCTTGTGCGTATTGACCCACTGCGACACCGCCGCGTAGTGCTCGACGGGCACCAGCATCGAGAGCGCGAACCCGCGCAGCACCCGTTCGGCGGCCCCGCGCCACTCGGCGTGCTCTGCCGAGACGTCCATCAACTCACCCGCAAACGGCACGTCGGTGGGTGTCAGCCCCAGCTCCTGGCACAGCCAAGCGCGTAACTGCACCTGCTCGGCAGGGAGGTTGCTTTCCCGGGTGCGGAGGTTATCCAACTCGGCCTCGATGGTGGCCGCGCGCTTGGCCGCGGCTCGCGCGTCGGCCATCTTCGCTGCCGTCTCGTGGCCGAGCGCGCGCTTGGTGTGGCTTAGCTCAGCTGCCTGATCGCCCGCCGTCGCAGTGAGCCGGAGGAAGTCGTCGGCGTTCGCGACGGGCGAGGATCCGGTGGCCGCGACGGCGTCGTCGAAACTCTTGCGCCGCTCAGCGCGACGGTCTGCCTCGACGCGAGCTTCCCGTTCGAGGCGCTCGAGCTCCGCGAGGCGGTCGCCGCCAGCCTGCGCGCGCTGGGTAATCAGCTCTGTGCGTTCGTCGTCGAGGCTTGTCAGGCGCGCATCCAGCTCGCCCGCCTGTCGCTCGAGCTGCCCGACGCGCGTTTCGCCGTCGGTGATCTCCTGGGCCAGAAGCCCGAGGCGCAGCTCGAGGATGAACGGCCCGACGGAGTCCCGCTCGATCTCCAACGCGGTGCGGGCGGCGAGGGTGTCGTCGTAGCTCTTCGCGGAGCGGACGATCGGTTCGAGCGCGTCGAGCTGCTCTCGGGCGCGCACGACGGCGTCGTAGGCCTGGGTGAGGTCGTCGAAGTGCCCGATGATGGCCTGGACGCGCTCGTCGGCAGGCGAGGGCTCGAGCATGTGCTCGCGCACGAACTCGTTCAGATTGCCCACAGACTTCATGGACACCGTCTGGTGGAACAGCTCCATCGCCTGCTCCGACGGGATTCCCAGCAGCCGACGCATGGAGGCGCCGTACTTCGGGAACTCGTCGAAGATGGATACTCCCTTGCCGCGTAGGCGTTTGCGGAGGTCGCGGAGGTCAGAGCCGAAGTCGCTGAAGTCGTCGGCGATCGACAGCTCGCCGCTATGGGTGACAAAGAACCTGTACGGCTGGCCCGTCGACTCGCGCTGCTGGAACACCTGCGCAATGGTGACGCGTTCGTCGTAGCCGGAGTTGATGAACACAGCTAACAGCACGGAATACGACGAGCGCCCTTCGCGCAAGCCCCGGGTGCGGGAGCGGTGCGCGTCGTCGCCGCGTTCGGAGCGGTAGTGACCTTCGACGTAACTGCGCAGCGTGCGCTCGCGAACCTCCGCGCCAGCCGCCTTGTTGTAGGCGATCTTCTGGGCGGGCATGAACAGCGTGGTGATGCCGTCGACGATCGTCGACTTGCCTGAGCCGATGTCTCCGGTGAGCAGCGATGTTTCGCAGCCAGGCACGAAGCGCCAGATCTTCTCGTGGAAGGTGCCCCAGTTGAGCACCTCGAGGTGGTGGAGGCGGTAGCCAGGAGCGTTCGCGTCGGGGATTTCGAGCGCGGAGAACAGCGCGTCAGTCATTGGCGCCATCCGTTCCAGCACGGCTGCCAGTGGCGTACTCGCGCAGCTGCGCCTCGAATCCGTGCATCGTCTGCGCATCGACGTACGCCTTCAATATTCGACGCACTTCCCACTCGTTGCGCGACCCGCGCAGCAGCTTTAGGAAGCCCAGCTCCTCGACCTTCCTGATGGTTGTTTCAGCCTGGTCGACGATGCGCGCCTCGTTGCTCGTGTCGCGCTGGAATAGCCGCAGCATCTCAACGATCTGTTCCGTGGTGAGCACCAGTTTTCCCTCGCCCCCGGTGGTTTCGAACTCCATGAGCCGCCCCCGCAACAACACCAGCAGCAGGCTGACGTTGTAGGTGAGGCTTCGACGTCGTACCAGACGCGGCAGCGGCTCCTCACCCTCCGGAGTTTCGCGGGTACGCAGGTAGGCGTAGCCCTCGACCTCGTCGATCACCACGTCGATGCCGATGGTTGCGAAGTGGTCGCGGATCGCGCCCAGCTCTGCCTTGAGCGAGCCCCAGCTTTGCTCGTCGGATTCGCGGTAGACCACCCCTTGCATGAGGCGGATGATTGCCGTGGCCGTATCGTGTTCGTTCATCGGCGCCTCACTTCCGTGCTGGGCATGGTGATGGTGCGGGCCTGACCGTCGAGACCGGTGTAATCGACGCGTGCCTCGGCATCTAGGAATTCGATCTCGAACGCGTCGTCGTCGAGCGCCAAATAGGCGATGAGCTCCGCAGCCCCCTGCTCCAAGGGGGCTTGCTGCAGAATCTCTTCGAGGAGCGCCGACGAGCCTCGTGGCAGCGCGTCACGCAGATTGGCGATGAGCCTTGTCGCATCGACGTAGTGTTGCTCGAACAGCGCCTCATCGTCTGGCAATTCGTCGCCGACGACGACCCGGCTGTCGACGGTTGCCTCGGCCGGCGGGTGGTAGAGGGGGCGCTCGAACGGCAACGTGATGTCGACGCCTGGCACGTCGAGCTCCATGCCGAGGCGAGGGGGATCGTCGCGGACCTCCAGGGCGAGCTGTTGAATATTGCGCGTGAGCTCCAGCACGCGGCGATTCTCGAACCAAACGCGGTCGTCGAGGAAACGGCGTAGCTGCTCGGAGATCTGCCGCACCGTGCGCTGGGTGCGTTCGGCAGCCTCAGCCCAGTCGTGGTGCACAGTGAACACGCGCGAATCGGCGGGGACATCGTCGAGTTGTTTCAGGCGTTCGAGCAGCGACGACAGCTCCTCCTGCCGGCGCGAAGAAAGGAGAAACTCGTAGAAGGCGTTGAAACTTCGGCCCTGATCGGAGCTGTCGATGTCGTGGCGGCCGCGAGTGAGATCGTCGAGCAATTCGCCCTTCGAACCCCGCCACTGCGCAATGCGTTCGCGAGTAGAGCGGTCGAGGGCGCGGAAGTTCTCGTCGACCTGCCGGAAGTCTGCGAGGAGCTCGCGCGACGTCGTGGCGAGCTGCTGGTAACGCTCACGCACGCCGGTGGCATCCATGACCGTGATGTCGCCAGCCTTCACGCGGGCGATCTCCGCATCGATCTCATCACGACGGCGGGTGAGCTCCCGGAGGCGTTCGTCTGGGCGTTCTTCGGTGCCGTGGACGATTTGGCGCAGCAGATCGACGACGGTCTGGAGTCGCGACTGGGTGCCGACGAACTGCTGCTCCTGCAGGGACGCGAGAAAGGAGTACGCCTTTTCAAACGCGGGGGTGATCTCGTAGTGGAGGTCGTCGCTGCCGAGAGGATAGAAGCGACGAAGGTAGCCGGCATCCTCGCTCGCCCAGTCGTCCAGATAGTCGCGGGGTTCCTTCGGGTAGCGCGGGTTGCCGTCGGCGTCGGCGCCCGTACGCTGCAGCTCATAGAGGACGTCGTCCAACGCGGCGACGAGTTCCGCCGCCGGAGAGGCGCCACGGTTGGCGTCGACGAAATACTCCCCTAGAAACGACAGGATCAGGGGCGCGTTGCCGGCGCGCAATATGCGCCAGGCGACGTGCCGCTCACGCAGCGCTGCAACGTAGTCGTGATCCATTGAGCCAGAGTAACCGACAGCTCTGACAGAAATGTGCGTGGACTGATGGGTGGTGCGTTGAGGGACGCAGTGGTGAGCGGCGGGCGTTCCGCAGAATATCCTTGGGTAAGGAATCCCATACCCAAGGTTATGCCCGTATCCTTGGGTATGGAGCTGCCTACCCAAGGTTGGAGGGATGCGCCCTTCGAACCGGAGAACTTCAAAATCCGTACGCAGTTTGACCGAACCCCCCTAAATCAGGCCCTTAGTCTCATCTGCGTACGGATTTTGAAGTTTTGCAGCCGGCACCCGGCGCGCAGCCGGCGTCAGTCGTCGAAGGTGGAGGTGTCGATGACGTAGCGGTAGCGGACCTGGGAGCCCACCACCTTGTCCCAGGCGTTGTCGATGTCTTCGCCGCCGATGATCTCAACCCACGGGGCGATGCCGTGCTCGGCGCAGAAGTCGAGCACCTCTTGCGTTTCGGGGATGCCGCCGATGTTGGAGCCTGTCAGCACCTTGTTGCCGCCAATGAGTCGCTTCACGTGCAGCTCAGCGGGATGCTCGGGCATGCCGACGTCGACGAGCACGCCGCGGTTCTTCAACAGCGACAGCAGTAGGTTGAGGTCGAGCCCGTCGGACACCGTCGTGATGATGATGTCGAAGGTCTTCCTGAGCGTCTTCATCGCCTCCGGATCGGACGATGCGACGTAGTCCGTCGCGCCCATCTTCATGGCGTCGTCGCGCTTCGACAGGGTGCGGCCGATGCCGGTGACCTCGGCGCCGAGTGCGGCAGCGATCTGCACCGCCATGTGGCCGAGACCGCCGACGCCGATCACCGCCACCTTCTTGCCTGGCCCGGCGCCCCAGCGCTTCAGCGGCGAGTACGTCGTGATGCCAGCGCACAGGATGGGCGCCGCCTTCTCTAGCGGGATTTCGTCGGGAATGCGCAGCACATAATCTTGCTCGACGGTGATGCCACGCGAGTAGCCGCCCGCGGTGGGCAGCCCGTCGCGGCCGATTGCGTTGTAGGTGCCGACGGTCTCCCCGCGCAGGCAGAAATTCTCCCAGCCGGAGCGGCACTCGTCGCACTCGCCGCAGGAGTCGACGAAGCAGCCGACGCCGACGCGGTCGCCCACCTTGAACTTCGTCACGTCGCTGCCCACCTTGGTGACGATGCCGGCGATTTCGTGGCCGGGCACCAGCGGGTACAGGCATTTACCCCATTCGCCGCGTCCGGTGTGGATGTCTGAGTGGCAGATGCCGGCGAACTTCACGTCGAAGAACACTTCCGTTGGCCCGGGTTCGCGTCGGGTGATGGTGGTCTTGGTGAAGCGGCCCTCGGCCGAATCGATCTGATACGCAGAAACTTCCATGGTCACTCCTCAAAAGACACTTCCCTCACCAGCCTAGGGGGTAGTGAGACGCCGACGGAACTTCATAATCCGTACGCAGATGGGACTAAGGGCCCGATTTTGGGGGGTTTGGTCAGACTGCGTACGGATTTTGAAGTTGTTCTTCCGGCGCGTGCCCTGCTCGACGATCTGGCACGGCAGCCCGACGACCGCCGCGAGTCAGTCATTCTTGCCGCGCGCCCCGGCGCGCAGGCGCTCGCGGTGCAGCGCTGCCACGGCCTCCAGCGGAATACCCGCGGGGCACACCTTCACGCACTCGCCGTACGTGGAGCACGGCCCGAACTCGGCGTCGACGGCGTCGCCGACGCTGCGTGCACGTCGCCCTCGCTCCTCCTTGCCCTGCGGGACGAGCGCCAGGTGCGCGAGTTTCGCGCCCGCGAACAGATGCGCCGCCCCGTTCGGGCACGCGGCCACGCACGCGCCGCAACCGATGCAAGCGGCGAAGTCAAGCGCCAGTTCGGCATCTCCGTGCCCAACCCGCACGGCGTCGGCATCGGGTGCGGTGCCGGCTGCGACGTCGACGGTCCCTCCCGCGCGGATCACCCGATCGAGCGCCGATCGGTCCACCACCAGATCCCGTACGACGGGGAACGCACCACTCCGCAGTGGCTCAACCCGCAGCTTCCGGATGCCGCCGAAGGCACGCAGATGCTGGCGGCACGACGGCGTATTCGGCACGGGCCCGTGCGGCACGTCGTTCACGGTCACGCCGCACGCGCCGCACACGCCCTCGCGGCAGTCAGACTCAAATTGGATGGGCTCCTCACCCTCGTCGAACAGTTGATCGTTGAGGCGGTCCAGCAACTCCAACAGGCTCATCTCAGGCGTCGCATCCTCGACGATGTGCGTCTCGAACTGCCCCTCCGCCTCGGGAGAGTCCTGCCGCCAGATTTCCAGTTCCACTCTCACTTGTAGTTCCTCTGCTGTAGCGGCACCAATGCGAAGCTGAGCGGCTCATCGTGGCAGACGTGCTTGCCGTCGGGGCGCGTCTCCCACGCCGACACGTTGCACCAGCGGGCGTCGTCGCGCCTGGCCTCGCCGTCGTCGGTGGCGAACTCCTCGCGGAAGTGCGCCCCGCATGACTCGGTGCGGTGCAGCGCGTCGACGATCATCAGCTCGGCGAGCTCCAGGAAGTCGGCCACCCGCCCGGCCTTCTCGAGCTCCTGATTGAGGGTGCTCGACGACCCGGCGACGCGCACGTCGGCCCAGAACTCGTCGCGCAGTGCCCGCACCTTCGTGAGCCCCTCCTGCAGCGATGCCTTCGACCGCGACACCCCGCAGTGCGTGTACAGGATGTCGCCCAGCCGACGGTGGAACGTCGCGGGGCGCGTGTGCCCGTCGTTGGACATGAGCCGGTGTGTGCGCTCCCGCACCGCGTTCACCGTTGTCGCGACGGCATCGTCGCCCAGTTCCAGCTTGGGTTTGCCGACGAGTTTCGCCAGGTAGTTGGGCACGGCCAGCGGCAAGGTGAACCAACCGTCGACGCACGCGCTGAGCAAGGAGTTCGCGCCCAGCCGGTTGGCGCCGTGGTAGTTGTTGCCGGCCTCGCCGCCGACGAACAGACCGGGGATGGAGGTCATCTGGTTGTAGTCGGTCCACAGCCCGCCCATGGTGAAGTGCGCGCCGGGCGCGATGCGCATGGGTTCGACGTACGGGTCCTCGCCCGTCGCGTCGTGGTACATGTCGAACAAGTTGCCGTAGCGTTCCGCGATGACGTCCTTGCCCAGCCGCGCGATGGCGTCGGAGAAGTCCAGGTACACGGAATTCTTCAGCGGCCCGACCCCGCGCCCGGCCTCGATCTCCGTGCGAGCCGCACGCGACGCGATATCGCGCGGCGTGAGGTTGCCGTAGGCCGGGTAGCGGCGCTCGAGGTAGTAGTCGCGCTCGGCTTCGGGGATGTCGGCGGGGCGGCGATCGTCGCCTGATTTCTTCGGCACCCAGATGCGCCCGTCGTTGCGCAGCGACTCACTCATCAGTGTCGTCTTCGACTGCCAATGCGAACTCACCGGCAGCGCCGTCGGATGGAACTGCACGAACGCCGGGCTCGCGAAATAGGCGCCCCGACGGTGCGCGCGCCAGGTGGCTGTGGCGTTGGAGTTCATCGCTAACGTGGAGTGGAAGTACACCGAGCCGTACCCGCCGGTGCACAGCACGACGGCGTGGCCGGTCCACGCTTCGATCTCGCCCGTGACGAGGCTGCGCGTGACGATGCCTTGCGCGCGGCCGTCGTCGACGATGAGGTCCAGCATTTCGGTGCGCGTGTGCAGCCGCACGGTGCCGCGCTCCACCTGCCGAAGTAGCGCCTGCGCGCCGGCGATCTGCAGCTGCTGGCCGGTCTGGCCGCGCGTGTAATAGGTGCGCGAAACCTGCACGCCGCCGAAGCTGCGGGTGGCGAGCTGTCCGCCGTACTCGCGTGCGAAGGGGGCGCCGATGGCCTGCATGTGGTCGATCACGCGCACAGATTCCGTAGCCAGCCGCACGACGTCGGCCTCGCGCCCGCGGAAGTCGCCGCCCTTGACGGTGTCGGTCACGAAGCGCGCGATGGAATCGCCGTCCACCTTCCTCGCGCGGGCAGCGTTGATGCCGCCCTGGGCCGCGACGGAGTGCGCGCGGCGTGGCGCGTCGTGAAACGTGAAGCATTCGACGTTGTACCCGAGCTCGCCGAGCGCTGCGGCGACACCCGACCCGGCCAGCCCCGTGCCGACGACGATCACCGTCATCTTCTTCCGGTTTGCCGGGTTGACTAGCTTATATTCCGCCCGACGGCGATCCCACGCCGTCATCGGGTCGCCTGGTGGCACGTGTGGATCGAGGCCGCCCCGAGAGCTCGCGGCAGGCGCGGACGCGAGGGGGCGCCCACTTCGTCGGAAACACGTGAACGGGAGTTTCATGCGATCACCCCTGTGAGTACCAGCAGAGGAATGGTGGCGTTACCGAGGATGATGGCCAGCGCGAGCAAGCCGCCGAGTACCACCCAAAATGTGCGGAAGCGGCGACCGGTGACGCCGACATCTTGCAAGATGGTGCGCCACCCGTGTTCGACGTGGAAGGCGATGATGAGCATGCACAGGCTGTAGAAGATGGCCATCCACGGGCGCTGGAAGCTCGCGACGAGATTCTCGTACGCGTAGAACTTGTTGCCGTCGGGGGGCGTGAAGGTGCTGGATTGCAGGGCGGCACCGATGGTGAGGTCCAGCAGATGCACGACGATGAACACCAGGATGACGGCGCCGCCGGGCAGCATCGTGCGCGCGCCCGTCGCCATGAGGCCGGGCATACGTTTGCGACGGTGGCTCCCCCTCGCGCGACGACCTCGCGCCCAGATGGTGATGGCCGCCCAGACGTGCAGCACGAGCGCGACGAGTAACGTCACCCGAAACGCCCACAGCACGCCTTCCTTGGGGATCAGCGGGTAGCCGACCTCACGCAGCCAGCCTGCGTAGGCGTTGAATGATTCGGGGCCGGCGTACACCTTGAGGTTGCCAATCATGTGCACGACGACGAACGCCACGAACACGAAACCGGTGACTGCCATAACCTGCTTCAGCACGAAGGACGACGGAGTCCTCCGGGCTACCGGGGCGGGCGTTGACTCGGACATGACCCGAGTATAGGTAGGAGCGATTTCGACGAGGCGGCCGGGGTGGGGTCTGGAAGAATGCACGCTAGGGGAGCAGTCCTGCTGTGGCAGGCATCTGAAGCACCTTTGCGAGCAGCTCGACGGCCACTCCTCCTCGTGCGCACCATGCGTGCGAAGCGTGCTACGAGTCTTGAACGTGTACTTCTCCGGATTTCTTGAGTGTATGCGTGCGCCACCTACGAGACTGGGACGTTACGGTGTGAAAATTTGCCCACGGCATGGCTCCTGAGCCCTACACTCGAGCTCATGAATCGAGTCAGAAAGATTGGCGTACTAGCGATCTTGATAGCAATCTTCCCCCGGTGGGAGTCCCTACAGCCCTAGCTGACAGTGCAGAACGAGAAATGAGCTGGATACAGGTTACCCCTGCCGAAGCTCGTGCACTCGCTGATGGAGACGACTCCGTCATGGAGAAGTGCTATCTCCCTGAACGGCCAATCATCACAACGGCTGTGCGTGCGTCAGGTGGTGTTGAAGTGAATCCCGATGGATGCAGATTGACGGTTGCCAATGTCCATTGGTGGAAGACTGAATACACGAAGAACCACGTCCTCACCCAGAAGGAGCTCGTAACAACTTCCTATAGAGCTGGCTTCACATACAAGGCAGTTGACAAGAAGTGCGATAACCGTTTGTCAACGAACTGGCGTGGCAAGACTTCATCCACCATCAAAGCTTCGAATGGTCACACGTACTACGCCCGACAATACACCAACGAATGGAGGGATAACTGTGGCACATAGCGCGCCAAAGTGGTTTATTGGGGAGCTCCTGATGCAGGAGCATTTCACCCCGAATCACACACTTTCATGGCAACTTGCCCTTGGAGCCATTGTTGATTCCCTCCCTTGGATGGGTGCCGATCCATTCGAGCCTCGCGCTGCCGAACTCCAGGCGATACCTCCGTTGCCCCCGTCCATTATCGAACTGTGGTCCCAGCCATATGCGCCAGCACAGCAAGTTCAGCTAGGCACACCCCTGCTCGAATCCCCCAAATCTGCTCTGATAATCCAGCCATCAACGAACGCACGTTGGTCTACCCTGCCAACTATGCGCGAAGGTGCTTGCCTTGAGACCACTACAGGCCCCTGGCTTGGAGCACCCTGCGTGGCGGCTTTCGGCATGGAAGACTCTTACATCCAGACTGGCCCAGACTGGTTTGACGATATGGAATCAAGACCCGTTCTCCCCTCCTTTGAGCCCCGTATCTATGAAGTGGACAGCCCTGTAGCTTGGGTGCGGCTTGTAGAGCGCTACCCATCACATTTTGAAGATGCCCAGGCCGACCTGAATCGCTATCAGCATGATTTAGCACATTGGTTTTCCCACCAAAAACTCTATGAACCCCACTGGCCCAGTGTCAGCAATGACTACGACGCTATTCATCTCACTCAGCTGGCGTATGTCAGGTGTGCCTACACAGCTATCCCTTGCTTAGATGGGGTTACGACTGTAACAGGGTGGGGCCCTGACGTTACCGTCTGGCTGCGCACCCCTTGCCTCTAGCCCCTAACCGTCACCGCTGGTCCTGGACGAACTCGCGATTGTAAAGAGGTTGACGACCACACGAGTGCATAGAGATGCCTTGTTGCTGCGAAGGAGGTAGTCCACGGAGCAATTACTGTCCCGACACGAGTATGTGATTGATGATGTGATGGCTAGAGCCAACGCGCGTCGACGGGCCGTTCCCGACCCGTAACCGGGACGATGCTGCTGCGCTTGGTGGGGATGGGGCCGGGTGTAGCAACGTGTGCTCTGGTAGCACCCGGTTGCATGCAAAGTGCGTCAGCCGGGCTTGACCTATTCACCGGCGAGATCGGAGATCCACTTGGCCTTCGTGTCGGTGGGTTTGCCGGGGCGGGGTTCTTCGGCGCCTTGCTTCGGCACGGCGCAGTTGGGCTTCTCGCCGGGGGCTGGGCCGAACTCTTTACCGTCGAAGACGTTGTCTTTCACGAACTCGTAGTAGCCAGAGAATTTGCCGGTGTCGTACGGGTTGTTCAGCGCGCATCGGCCGACGTAGTACCCGACGGCGTCGGCGAACGTTTCGGTCACCGACGACCCGGCGTACTTCGAGAACGTGCCCTGCGAGCGCTGCAGCTTCTGGAACTCGCGCCAGTACGGGGGTTCGGAGCCGCGGTCGGAGTTCCACGCGTGGCCGAGTTCGTGGATGACGAGGCGCACGAGGCGGCCTTCGTCGTCGTTGTCGAGTGCAGTCTGGAATTTCTGGAAGTCGAGGGTGACGTAGCCAGGTTTGGTGAGCGACCAATCGCCCCACGCCCAGCTCCGGGTGTTCGCTGCGCTGATGCCGACGTTGCCGCCGTTCTTGTCGAGCAGCGTGTCGACGTAGTCGGTGCAGGCCACGCCGTCGAGGGTCTCCCACAGGATTTTGATCGACGCGCGGTGCTCATTCGACCAGTAGTTGCCCGTCAACTTGAGGTGGAAGTTCTCTTCCATCTGCTTGCGGATCGACGATATCGACGCGTCGGCTGGCCACGGGTGCTGCGCGGCGCAGGGAGTGGGGATGCCTGCGACCGGCGGTGCCGGTTTCGGTGCGACGGGGAGCGCGGATGCTTGCGTGAGGCCCAAGGCGACAATCAACGCTGTTGTTGCAGCAGCAATGCCGAGCAAAAACTTGCGCACCGGGCTCCCTTCATCGTCGATTCATCAAGGCCACCTGAAAAACTCTCAGGAAGCACGAGGACAACAGTACAGATCTTGCCGCCCAGATAAAAGCGCGGGTGCCATATCTGTGGAAAACGTGGTGCCCGCCCGGCCGTGAGGCACCTGTAACCTGTGCGGCTCAGTTCCGGATCATGTGTCACTTGCTTCCCGACGGCGCCTCGTCGCGGCTGGGCAGGTGACACTTGTTCCGCTCTGTTGCCGCACAGGTTGCACCTGCCTGGGAGGGGGGCGGGGCCAGGGGCAGCCGGGCCACATCCGACGGGGTCCGCGCCGGGTCGACTGGTGAGCCTGCAGTCCCGGTAAGTTACCGGAGCGAGCATCGACGCTGGGAGGGTGTGATGGACGTTTACGACGCCATGCAGGAGGTCATTGACGCCGGGGTGCCCTATGAGGGCCTCCGTATCGACGAGGTCTGATGGCTGTGGGTTCTGTTGTCGTCAATGTGGTGCCTTACGATCGGGCGCTGGTGCGGCAATCGTCGGGTTTCTCGTGTGGTCATCCCGCGCTCGACGACTGGCTTACACGCTACGCAGGCCAGAATCAGCGCCGCAACAACACGCGAACATTTCTCGGAATCGTCGACGCCGACGGGCCGGTGGTGGGGTACTACTCAACTTGTACTGCGAGCATTGCACCGGACGACAAGGCGCGTCGCTATGGCGTTGGCCAGAGGGAGTACCCAATCCCTGCGGTACTTCTGGCTCGACTGGCCGTGGATCGGAAATGGCAGGGATGCGGTGTGGGGCAGCAGTTGCTCGCTCACGCGCTGCAGACCGTGCTCGCGGCGAACGAGTTCGTCGGGTTCGAGGTTCTCGTGGCGGATGCGATCGACGAGGCAGCCGAGACGTTCTACGGCAAGCACGGCTTCATCAGGTTCCACGAGACGGAGGGGCGGCTCTTCCTGCCCATCAAGCAGGTTCGGGCGAGTCTTCCCTCTACCTGAAGTACCCGGGATTTGTTTGTATGTCCGGTAGGCGTACAGTGGGCGTACGAGACCCCTGGGCTACTGAGGAAGGAGAATGCCGCTATGAACTCCAAGTCGGAGCGGTTGCAGCTTCGCTGCACCCCGTCGACGGCTGCACTGCTACGTGAAGCCGCTGAGACGCAAGGGCAAGACCTCACATCGTTTGTGGTCGGAGCTGCGGTCGACCGTGCCCGCCAGGTCGTCGCTGAAGACCGCGTGTTGCGGCTCTCGTCGGATGACATCCAATTGCTTGAGCGAACACTGACGCAGAATGGCGCAATTCCGCAGCTGACACGCCTGTTTCAGAAGGTGGACGGAGCGCGCTATGGAGTAAGCACCACGAGTTAGATGAGAGCGGTTGCCACAACACCCGAAAGAGTGTTGGTTAGGCTCGTCCCATGAGTGAACTCAGCGCGGAGACCAGCTTGGGGCCCGTCCGACGATTCCTTCTCTACCCGGCCCTGCTTGAGGTGCTCAGTGAGGCGGGGAGCCCGATCCCACGAGCAGAAGCCGTTGAGCGCGTCGAAGAGAAACTGAGTCAGCAGCTCAATCACTACGAGTTGGAACCTCTCGAGAGCAATGGCCTGCCCCGTTGGGTGGTGAATTTGGACTCGGGATCCACAGACTTGGCGGCGGCCGGATGGATCACCAAGCTGCGGGAAGGGTGGAAGATCACTGAGCCGGGGCTACGCGCGCTGGCGGAGCTGGATGGCGAAGAGCTCGTGAGCGAATCTGGACGCCTGTACCCCGAGAAGCGGAAGAAGTCATCCGGCCCGATGGAGCGTCGCGGTCAGTTGCTCGATGCTGCGCTTGACCTACTGGAGCCTGGGACCTGGACCTCTTACTCGGAGCTCGCCGCTCTCGTGAATACCAATCCCCAGACCGTAGGTGCACACATGGGTGCCACCGAAGCTGAAGGCGCGCATCGCGTCCTGGGTAAGAATGGGCTCCCGGTGCCCGACTTCCGCTGGAATGATGCTCGCGAGGAGACCCAGCAAGAAGTGCTGGAGGAGGAAGGCGTCGATTTCTCAGAGGGATCCGCCTCTCCGAAGCAGATGCTCCGAATGGCAGACTTTCGAGACTTTCTCGAGGACAAAGGGATCCTGCCCGCTCTGCCCAAGCGCGCCTGGCTCGTTCGCGGATCTGCTGTCGATGGGCATGACCTTGTGCCGCGCTGGCGGGCTGACGGATTCATCTCGTTGAGAGCCGCCAAACTTCGACATATCGAACCCGGTATCGCCCGTGATGAGCTCAGGCCGATTGTCGAGGAAGACTACGCCCATGCGTCTTACGCAGGAAGGGCAGCCAAGCTCGACGAATTCCACGCATTCCTCTCCAGGATGCGGGTGGGTGACATCGTCGCCACTACGAGTCAGGGTCAGCTCTACCTAGGAGAAATCGCGAGCGATGCGGAGTTCGTGAGCACCGATGCGGGCCTAGCCAACCTGAGGCGCTTGACAGTCTGGGATGCCGAAGGCATCGACTATGCGGATCTTGCCAGCTCGATCAAAGCCAAGCTGCAGGTGCAGCTCGACGTCGTCGACCTCACCCAGTCCTTGGAACTACTCGAGGAAATGCGGGAAGCTGTTGAAGAGGCGGAGGTGCGGGTTGAGAAACCCAAGCCTGTCGTCGAACGGCATGCGACGTTGGCTGACGCTACGGATGCATTGGCGGAGCAGCTTCACGTCGATAAGTCCTGGCTGCAGGACATCATCGACCTGCTCAAGGATCGGCCTCAAGTCATCTTCTATGGGCCTCCGGGGACGGGGAAAACATTCATCGCACGTGAACTCGCCGAGCACCTCGCCGGGGACAATGTGCGGCTCGTGCAGTTCCATCCCGGGTACTCGTACGAAGATTTCTTTGAGGGATTCCGGCCACAGCCCGACGGCAGTTTCGCGTTGAAGCCAGGGCCGTTGCGCAAGACCGTCGAAGCAGCCCGAGAGAATGAAACAACACCGTATTTCCTCATCATCGACGAAATAAATCGTGGCAATATTGCAAAGATCTTCGGCGAGCTCTACTTCCTGCTTGAGTACCGAGACCAGGCGATCGAGCTGCTGTACGGAGACGACGAGACAGGATTCACTCTGCCCAAGAATGTGTTCATCATCGGCACGATGAACACGGCAGACCGGTCGATTGCACTTGTCGACGCAGCGATGCGTCGTCGCTTCTCTTTCGTCTCGTTGCATCCGTCTGAACCGCCGACGAGCGGCGTCCTGCGGCGCTGGTTGGCGGCCAAGCGTCATGATCAGTCGATCGCCGACTTGCTCGACGAGCTCAACAACCGCATCAAGGATCCCGAGTTCAAGATAGGCCCGTCCTATTTCATGCGTGACGCGGTCCACAGACAGGGCGGTCTTGAACGGACTTGGCGGTCGTCGATCTTGCCGCTGCTTGAGGAACACCATTTTGGAGATGGCGTTGACGTCGAGGCACAGTACGGGCTCGCCGATATTCAGGCGAGCGTGGCATCGAAACCAGGTGACACAGGTGCGGCCACTGATCCTTCGTGAGGGACAGCGCATCCACGTCGACCATATCGACAAGACAGCCGCTCACGCTCTGAAGCGCATGGGCGTAGTCAGCATGACAACCGGCGTCGGCGGCCAGCGCGTATTGCAGGCCGGCTCCAAAGTTGGTGTCGTTGCCATCGATGACCTGCAGGTTGTCATATTGCCGAAGGTCGACATCGGACGGCTCGTGTTCATGATGTCGTACGCGCGGCGCCCGAACTTCTGGCGCGACGACCTTGTGCATGTGGATCCGCAGGACGATTTCATCGAACTGCTTGCCCGAGCCTTCATCGATGCATCCCGACGAGCCCTAGCTCAAGGTGTGCTTAAAGGGTATGTCGCCATCGACGCCGCCCTACCTCTCATGCGAGGGAGGATCCGCGAAGGGGATCAGCTTCGCCGTCATTTCGGGCGATCCATTCCCCTCGAAGTCCGATTCGATGAGTACTCGGTAGACATTGCCGAGAATCAGCTGCTTGTCCTTGCTGCGGAACGGTTGCTCAAGGTGCCGGGATTGCCGTGTTGGGCGCGTGGCCCGTTACAGCGTCTACGGCTTCAGCTCTCCGAGGTTTCGCCGCCTCCGTTGGAAGCTGAGCTGCCGGTGTGGTCACCGTCGAGGCTCAATGTGCGGTATCAGCCGGCGCTGGCGGTTGCCGAGCTCATCTTGGCTGGGCAGTCGTTTGAGCAGCAGGTGGGTGAGGCTCGGATCAATGGGTTCCTACTGGACATGGCGAGAATCTTCGAAGACTCCATTACCGTGGCGCTACAGGAGTCGTTTCAGCGGTTCGGGGGTGTCTCCCGAGCGCAGTTCCAGGCCCACCTCGATGACGAACGTGCGATCCCCATGCGGCCCGACTTCGTCTGGGAAGAGCGTGGAGTTCCGCGGGTTGTCGTCGACGCGAAGTACAAGGCCGAACAACCGAGCGGGTTTCCGAACGCCGACTATTATCAACTGCTCGCCTACGCGACGGTGCTGGGATTGTCAGAAGGACATCTCATCTACGCGAAGGGCAACGAGGAAGCTCGGGAACACCACGTGCGGCTAGCCGGGACGCGATTAGTGGCGCATGCGGTGGATCTTCAGGCCGAGCCGCAAGTGCTGCTTCAGAGTATCGAGGACCTTGTTGGCAGCCTGCGCCCTCTGTAACTCAGCAGGACAATGCGCTGACCTGCCCCAGTCACCTGTAACCTGTGCGGCTCAGTTCCGGATCAAGTGTCACCTGCCTAGCGGCGACGAGGCACCGTCGGGAAGCAGGTGACACATGATCCGCTCAGTTGCCGCACAGGTTGCACCTGCCCGGCGGGGCGGGGCCGGCACCGGGGGCGAGGGCAGCCCCGGAACCCCACCCCGACGGGGTCCGCGCCGGGTCGACTGGTGAACCGGCCGCCCACGAGGCGGCCTACCCGACTACCCTTGCGGCCATGAGCGAATTCGTCCTGCACCGCACTACCTCTCCGACGAGCGCCGAGCGCCGAGCGGAGATCCTCGCCAACCCAGTGTTTGGCCACTTCTTCGTCGACCACCAGCTGCTCGCGGAGTACGTACCGGAGCGCGGCTGGACGAACCAGCGCATCGAAGCCATGGGCACGTGGCAGATGCACCCCGCCGCCGCCGTCCTCCACTACGGGCAGGAGATCTTCGAGGGGCTGAAGGCCTACCGCCACGCCGATGGCTCCGTTTGGCTGTTTCGCCCCGAGGCGAACGCCGCCCGGTTCGCCCGCTCCGCCAAGCGCCTGAGCATGCCGCCCTTCCCCGAGCAGGACTTCGTCGACGGTATCCGCCAGCTCGTCGAGCTCGAGAAGGACTGGGTGCCCGACCCCGCCGGCGAGCAAGCCCTCTACATTCGCCCGTTCATGGTGGCCTCCGAGCCCTACCTGGGTGTGCGACCCGCCTCTGGCTACACCT
>NZ_CAMYFI010000043.1 GCF_947255005.1 uncultured Tessaracoccus sp.
CCCGAGCTGAGCAACGTCAATCCGAACCGCCTCGCGGTCGCGGTGTGTATGGGTGATGGCACGGTGTACGGTGCGGGCGACGCCGATGTCGAGTTCACCATTCAGTCCATGTCGAAACCCTTTGTATACGCGCTCGCGTTACGTGATCAGGGCCTCGAGGCCACACAGCAGAAGGTGGGGGTGGAACCGTCGGGCGATGCCTTCAACGACCTCTCCTTGAGCGACGATGGTCGGCCCCAGAATCCCATGATCAACGCCGGCGCTATGGCGGTACATGCCCTGATCGGTGGGCCACAGGCGCCGCTGCGTGAACGCACGGAGATGATCATCGATGGACTGTCGCGTTTCGCCGGGCGGCAACTGACCGTCGACGAGGACGTGTACGCGTCGGAGTTTGCGACGGCGTTTCGCAACCGCGCAATCGCCAACATGCTGCGCAACGTCGGGGTGATCGAGCAGGACCCGCGCGACATCGTCGGCGAATACACGCGTCAGTGCGCCACCAAAGTGACGACGAAGGACCTCGCGACGATGGCCGTCACCCTGGCGATGGGCGGACGCAACCCTGTCACGGGCGAGCAAGTGGTGCCGGCGTGGGTGTGCCGGTACGTGCTGTCGGTGATGATGACGTGCGGCATGTACGACGCCGCCGGCGACTGGATGACCACCGTGGGCATCCCCGCGAAGTCCGGGGTGTCTGGCGGCGTGTTCGGCGCGCTGCCGGGGCAGGCCGGTCTGGCCGCGTTCTCCCCGAAGGTGGACAGTCACGGGCACAGTGTGCGCGGCGTGCGCGTGTTTGGTCACCTGTCGCGCGACCTCAACCTGCATCTCATGGAGGTGCAGGAAGCGAGGGTGCGCCTGCTGGAGTCGAGCCGTGAAGTAGAGTTGCGCGACGGTTTGGCCCGCCACCTGCGACTGCGCGGCGCGCTGTACTTTGGCTCGGTGGAGCGCCTCCTGCGCGAGCTGGCTGATATCCCGGACGAGCACACCGTCGTCGTGGATCTGAGCGACGTCACGCACATCAACCCGATTGGTCGACGCATGCTGCTCGACGCGATGGAACAGCTTGGTGGAGCGGGAGAGCGGCGGCTGGTGCTCGTCGACCCGGCCTCCAGGCTGCGTGACCCGGAGGGAACCGGTGTCGAGATGGACGTCGTCAAGAAGATCGACGAAGAGCGCTGAGCAGCCTCGATGTGCCGGCAGACGATAGGCTGGCTGCACTATGTCTGAGATCACGCCCGCCCGCACCCGCGTCGCACCTTCGCCCACCGGAGACCCCCACGTCGGCACGGCCTTCATGGCCCTGTTCGACCTTGCATGGGCGAGGAAAACCGGGGGGCAGTTCGTGCTCCGTATCGAAGACACCGACCAGGCCCGCCTCGTCGAAGGCAGCGAGCAGCAGATCTACGATTCGCTCGCCTGGCTCGGGTTGCAGCCTGACGAGGGCCCACACATCGGTGGAGAGTTTGCTCCGTACCGACAGTCCGAGCGACTGGAAACCTACCGGCCCTACGTCGAACAGCTCATCGCCGACGGCCACGCCTACTACTGCTGGTGCTCGCCCGAGCGGCTGAAACAGATGCGCGACGAGCAGGCCAAGAGCAAGCAGTCGATCACCGGCTATGACAGACTCTGCTACGGCAAGACGAAGGAAGAACGCGCGGCCCTGCCCGGCTTCTCCGAGACGCCAGTGGTGCGGATGCTCATTCCCGACGACGTCCCCCTCACATTCGACGACCTCATTCGCGGCGAGGTGAAGGCGCCACGCCCCGACGACCAGGTCATCCTGAAGACCGACGGGTTCCCCACCTACCACATGGCGGTCGTCGTGGACGATCACCTGATGGGCATCAACACCGTCGTGCGCGGCGAGGAGTGGATTTCGTCGACGCCGAAGCACGTGTTGCTCTACCAATGGCTGGGCTGGGAGGTGCCGCAGTTCGCGCACATGCCGCTGCTGCGTAACACCGACAAGTCGAAGATCTCGAAGCGCAAGAACCCCGCTGCGCGGCTCATGTGGTTCAAGGAGCAAGGCTATCTGCCGGAGACGGTACGCAACTTCCTGCAGCTGCTCGGCTACGCCGGCGACGAGGAATCCGAGGTGAAGACCTTCGACGAATTCGTGGCCGAGTTCTCCTGGAGCAAGGTGCACACCGTCGGGCCCATCTTCGACCTCCAGAAACTCGATTGGCTCAACGGCCACTACATCCGCTCGCTGAGCGCCGATGAACTCACCCAGCGCATCGTCGCTTGGGCGAAGGAGTACGGGCAGTGGGAGGAGCACATGAGCCTCGACGTGCTGCGCCAGGCCGTGCCCATCATTCAGGAGCGCCTGGTGACGCTCTCGGGGGCGCTGCCGCAGCTCGACTACCTGTTCTCAAACGATATCCAGATCGCCGACGACGCCCGCGCCACGCTGAAGGATGACGCAGCCGAGGTGCTCGAGCAGGCGCTCGCGGTGATGGAATCGGTGCCGATGGAAGCCGCCGCGATTCAGGCTGCGCTGCGCGAACGTCTGTGCGACGGCATGGGCATCAAGCCGAAGTTCGCGTTTGGCCCGCTGCGAGTGGCGATCTCCGGCAAGAAGGTGTCACCGCCGCTGTTTGAGTCGATGGAGATTCTGGGCCGCGACGAGTCCGTCCGGCGTCTGCGCGCTCTCCGCGCCGAACTGTAACGCGCGCCACAACCCTCAACGTGTGAGATTTGTTACGGAAACCCGCAACAAATCTCACGACATCACGGTTTGGCGAGGCTCGGCCCGGCCTCGATGGCGAGGCGTTCGTCGAGGGTGGGCAGGTAGTAGAGCGCCAGCGAGTCGAGAATGCGCTTGACCTGGGTGAGCGACGCCTGACGCTCGCCCTCCGTCGTGGCCCCGGCCGCGAGGCGCGCGGCCTTGCCGGCTCGTCGGGCATCCGAGCGAGCCTGCTCAGGCAGATGCTCGAAGCCGAGCCGCTCGGCATTCGCCTGGGCGACGTTGAAGCTGACCTCCACATCAGAAGCCAGCGCGTCGAGCTCGTCGGTACTCGTGGCGTCGGTGGCGTCGTCGAAGGCCACGAGTGCAGCCTCGAACTCCGCCGTCGTAGACACGGTCTGGTCGAACAGCGCCGAACATTCAATCCGGTAGGCGATGTCTTCGCGAAGCTCTAGGTAATGCGTGCGGATGGCATCGACGCGTTGGATCACCAGCTGGCGACGATCTGCGCTCGCCGATGGCGGCACCCAGAGTTTTCCCTGCTCTAGGGTGAGCGCGTAGGGGAGGATGGTCTCCATCGTGATGCCCAGCTTGTCGGGAGCCATGATCTGCACCTTGTTGGGTGATTTCCAGAACCGACGAATCGACTCGCCCGCCGCGCCGCCTGTCAAGAACGCTAAGTAGAGCATGGAGCCAGAAAGGGCAGCCGTCATGAGCGTGAAGGCGAGCGTGGTCGCCAGCATCACGACGAGGTTACGTGTCGAAAAGAGCTTGTCCTCGCTCCACACTACCGTCGGGATGACCAGCGCACGGATCAGGTCACCTTCGCTCCCGTCGCCAGAAAGCCGCGCCGCGCCAGTTTTGCCGATGGGCACGCTGGGCTTCACTTTCTCTTCAAAACGCTCGCCGTTGATGCGCTGCATCACCAGCTTGATCTTGTTATCCTCCCAGTGGCCCCCATCGTCGTCTCTCTGGGCGTCTACGACGATGGCGTCGACGTTGGTGTAGAGGAGGCAATATCCGGGTTCGAAGTCTCCCCACGGCGCATCGAGCGGGATGGGCTGCCAGGTGTCGACCATCACGCCCTCCTTCCGGGCAGCTGGAGCGGAGCGCGTCCAGTGATGGCCTTGCGCGCCTGCGCGCCGGAAGGCAGGAAGTAGAGCGCCAACTCGTCGAGGATGGCGACGGCGCGGTCAAGCGCAGCGGCGCGTTCCGCGTCGGTGGCCGACTGGTCCGCAGCCAACCTTGCAGCCTTGAGCGCGGTGCCAGCCTTCTCCCGAGACGCCGCCGGAATGTGCTCCATGCCGATGCGTTCAGCGTTGGCGCGGGCCGCGTCGAATGTGGAACGCACCCGAACAGCAAGTGCGCGACGCCCCTCGTCGCCCAGCATGCCGTCGTTGTTGTCCCACTGGAGGAGGGCCAGCGTGAAGGCCTTCGACGTGGGCTCGTGCGGATCAAACAGTGCGGGGTATTCGATGCGGTACACCACATCGCTGAGCAGCCTGCCATACTCGGCCTTCACATCGTCGACGTCCACGTCTTGCGGCGGAGCGGGCAGTTGAAACTGCTCGGCCGTGGTGATCTCGTCGTTCTTCCCCTGGCGCACCACCCAGGAGCGCGAATGGTTTCCCTTCTTCGCCGCGTCAAAGCCAATAACCACCGCGGCGACGCCGATGCCCATGATGAGGAACCGCAGGAATCCGAGAGATTCCCAGAAAATGCCGACGATCGCCATCGCCCCACCGACGATGAAGGGGATGAAGTTCAGCACCTGTCGTGCGTGATGGGGCTTGGCAACGATGATCCCTTGCTCCACTGCGAAGGCCCGCAGGGGGCGCAACGACGCCGCCGCTGCCACCGCCTGGCGCACCCGCTGTGTACGCGGAAAACCCCAAGCATCGCGTTTCCGGCCATCAGGGAGGTACGCGATGAAATGATTTCGCTCATTGCCGGACCGATGCTCGAAAAAGACACGGCCCTGCTCGGTCTCCACCAGGAGCCGACGAGGTGCCCGCTCCAACGGCGTTTCGAGGGGTACCTCCTCCAACTGCATTCCCACACTCTAACGAACAGTGGGGCCGAGGCCCATAGGCGCCAGCCCCACCAATGTGCGGGAAGTGAAGAATTAGCCCACCGAGTTCACGCCTTCAAGCTTCTTCGGTTGGCCCTTATGTACGTCTTTCGCTAGATCTTGCCAATGGCGGTCTTCTTCTCCGCCTGGAACTCATCCTCGATACGTCCGAATGCCCAGTATCCGGAGATGCTCAACCGGTTGGCAGGCACGTTGCGTTCCTTGAACACCGACCGGAGCGCTTTCATCGCCCCGCGCTCCCCGTGAGCGAAGACGCTGATGTCGCCGTAGGTGGACCAGGGGAGTGCGGCGACGAGGTTCGCCAGGCGCTGCTCGTCGTAGGGCTCGCCATCGCGCGGCGCCCAGCGCACTTCCACCCCGGCGGGTGCGTCCAGCTGATGGGTGCCGTGCTCGGTCTCGATGATGACCAAAGCACGGGCGCGTTCGTCGAGCTGTTCGAGGCCCGCGCCGATGGCGGGCATTGCCGACTCGTCGCCAACGAAGAGATGGAAATCAGCATCGGCTGGGGGCGACCATTTGCCGCGCGGTCCGCGGGCGAGCACCCACTCGCCTGGCACGCAGCGCACCGCCCACGGGCCTGCCAGGCCCTCGGAGCCATGCACGAGAAAATCGACGGTCACCTCGTGCGCGTCTGCGTCGTAGTGTCGCACAGTGTAGGTGCGCAGCGTTGGGCGGTGATCGGGAACGTGCTGGAGCGGGCCGTGTTCGTCGAACAGTATTTTGAGGTAGGAGTCAGCGAAGCCGGGATAGTCGAATTGATCGACGGTAAAGATGATGCGCATCACGGAGTCGCAGAGCTGTTCTTTTCGTGCGACGGTGAGTCGGGCGATTGTAGGTTCGGGGCGCGCCGGGTTGGCTGCGACAGGCATAGGTTCCTCCAGGCTGACGGCTAGCATCCATAATACGCAACGTGGCTGTTAGGTATTTCGTGCCGGCGAAGGATGGTGCTTGGACCCGGGCGGTGGATACTCTCGTACTACTTCGACGAAGGGAAATGTTATGAGCTATCCACCTCAGCAGCCGTGGCACCAAGGCGGGGGTCACAATCCGCAGCAGCCCCAGCAGTGGGGCGGTCAGCCGACGGGCCAACCCTCCACGCCGCAGTGGGGTTGGCAGCAATCTCCACAGTTACCCGGACAGCAGTGGGGCGGCCGTCCAGGTGGTCAGCCGTCGCCTCAACCATGGAACAGTCAGCAGGCGCCGCATGGGGGCCCGCAGCAATGGGGTTACCAGTCTCAGCAATGGAACGGCCAGCAATGGGGTGGACCCGCACCGCAGAGGTCAAAGACCGGCTTGTGGGTTGGGATCGGCATTGGTGCGGTCTTGCTCGTCGCGCTCATTGTCACGCTCATTTTGGTGCTGGGTGGCGGCAAGTACGCCGGTAAAGAACGTCCTGCGCTGCCCGATGAGTTCGGTGGGTGGTCAAGGGTGGATGAGAGCCAGCGTCTTGGAATCTCGTTTGGCAATCTGTACGAGAAGGATGGCAAGCAATTGACAGTACTCGAGTCTGACCTCAATGACATCGATGAGGATCAACCTAAAGGCGTCGACGATGAGGAAAACGAGACGACAACGGACAAGGCAGAAGTTGAGAAAACAAAACCTGCACCGGGTGTTGACTGCGTCAACAGCGAACGCGACGGCCGCAGAATCACGGTTTGCGTTGTCCTCTACGAGGACAAGAAGGTGTTCTCCGTCATGGCGTTTGATCCTGATGATGGAAGTGGTGTTCCGTCGAAGTCCGAGGTAGAGCAGGCCGCAGTGGAGCTGTCGAAGCAGAAATGACCAGCAGCCCCGTCGAGGTGGTGAGCGCCTTGATGGGGGCCGATTTGGTGTGTGCGGGGCGTTCGTGCCAAGATAGTCAGGTTGCTCCGCTGAGCGGTGCCCATTTGTGGGCTGTAGATTCCGCTGGCATGGTCGGGCAAACACCCAGTGTTTGGAAGGCCTTCTGAGTTCGGAAGGCGGCCTTCAGCCGGGTGCGAGCGCGACACTCCCGTCCGCGGGGGTGGGGGCGACAAGGGGTTTTACCCCAATGAACTCCAGTTCAATAGGGACGAGAAGAAGGAACAACTGTGGCGGGACAAAAGATCCGCATCCGGCTGCGGGCGTATGACCACGAGGTCATCGACAGCTCGGCGCGCAAGATCGTCGATACTGTGACTCGCACCGGTGCCCAGGTGGCTGGCCCCGTGCCGCTGCCCACCGAGAAGAACGTGTTCTGTGTTATTCGTTCGCCCCACAAGTACAAGGACAGCCGCGAGCACTTCGAGATGCGCACGCACAAGCGCCTCATCGACATCCTCGACCCCACTCCGAAGACGGTCGACTCGCTCATGCGCCTTGATCTTCCTGCGGGCGTCGACATCGAGATCAAACTTCCGTGAGGTGTCAAGCATGAGTGAACGAATTGTGAAGGGCATTCTGGGCACCAAGCTCGGTATGACCCAGATGTGGGACGACGACAACAAGGTCGTTCCCGTAACCGTGGTCCAAGCCGGCCCGTGCGTCGTCACGCAGGTCCGCACCCCCGAGGTCGACGGGTACTCCGCCGTGCAGCTCGGGTATGGCGCGTTGAAGGCCAAGAAGGTCACCAAGCCGGCGGCCGGCCACTTCGCAAAAGCTGACGTGACCCCGCGCAAGCACCTCGTTGAGCTTCGCACTGCCAATGCATCCGAGTTCACCCTCGGACAGGAGCTCACCGCCGATGTCTTCGCTGACGGAGATATCGTCGACGTGACTGGCACCACGAAGGGCAAGGGCACCGCTGGTGTGATGAAGCGTCACGGCTTCGCTGGTCTGCGCGCCTCGCACGGTGTGCACCGCAAGCATCGCTCTCCCGGTTCTATTGGTGGATGCTCCACCCCCGGTCGCGTGTTCAAGGGCCTGCGCATGGCTGGCCGTATGGGCAACGACAAGGTGACCGTCCAGAATCTCAAGATCCACGCCGTGGACGCCGAGCGCGGTCTGCTGCTCGTGCGCGGCGCGATCCCCGGCAACAAGGGCTCGCTCGTCGTCGTGCGCAGCGCTGCCCGGAAGGGTGACGCAGCATGAGCACCAACAACGTTGACGTGATTGATGTCAAGGGTAAGAAGGCCGGCTCCGTTGAGCTGCCCGCTGAACTCTTCGACGTTCAGACCAACATCCCCTTGATCCACCAGGTCGTGGTGGCCCAATTGGCCGCCGCACGCCAGGGTACGCACAAGGTGAAAGGCCGCGGCGAAGTTCGTGGCGGCGGCAAGAAGCCTTGGCGTCAGAAGGGCACCGGCCGAGCTCGCCATGGCTCCACGCGCGCACCGCAGTGGACTGGTGGTGGCGTCGTGCACGGCCCGCAGCCTCGTGACTACGCGCAGCGCACACCTAAGAAGATGGTTGCAGCCGCGCTTCGGGGCGCACTGTCTGATCGTGCTCGCGAGCAGCAGGTGTTCGTCGTGAAGGAGCTCGTCGCTGGTGAGAAGCCGTCGACGAAGGCCGCGCTGGCTACGCTCGCGCAGTTCGGCGACATCGACAAGGTGCTCGTCGTGCTCGACCGCTTCGAGGAAGTCGCCTGGCTTTCCGTCCGTAACGCGGCACAGGTGCACGCCATCCTCGTCGATCAGCTGAACGCCTACGACGTGCTGGTCAATGACAAGGTCGTGTTCTCCGAGGCAGCGCTCGCGGCATTCGTCGCTGGCCCCGCCAGGGGAAAGTCGATGAAGGCGGCAGCGACGTCGGCCGAGGCCGTCGAGGTTGAGCAGTCCGCTCAGGCTCAGCCTGCACAGACCGAGGACGATGCACCCGCTGACGGTTCCTACAAGGGCGACAACCCTCCGGCAGGGTTCGACATCAAGGGCAATGCCGATTCCGGTAAGTTCCACACCCCCGAGTCCCCGTGGTACGGACGCACCAAGGCTGAGGTCTGGTTCAACAGCGTCGAGGCCGCCGAGGCCGCGGGCTTCGTGAACGCCGTCTCTAACAACTCCGAGGAGGAGAAGAAGTGACCGGTCTGAAGATCCGCAATCATCGAGACATCATTCTGCGCCCCGTCGTGAGCGAGAAGAGCTACAACCTGCTCGACGAGAACAAGTACACGTTCATCGTCGCTCCCGACGCCAACAAGACCGAGATCAAGATCGCCATCGAGGAGATCTTCGGCGTCAAGGTCCTCAGCGTGAACACCGCCAACCGCCGGGGCAAGTCCCGCCGTACCCGCTACGGCGTGGGCAAGACCGTCGACACCAAGCGTGCCATCGTCACCTTGGCTGAGGGCGACCGCATCGACATCTTCGGCCCGACCGAGTGATCGAGCGGCGAGGAAGGAACTGAACTTTCATGGGTATCCGCAAATACAAGCCGACTACGCCGGGCCGTCGCGGCTCGAGCGTCTCGGACTTCGCCGAGATCACTCGCTCGACGCCTGAGAAGTCGCTGCTCGTTGCTAAGACGAAGACGGGCGGTCGCAACAACTCCGGGCGCATCACGACGCGTCACATCGGCGGAGGTCACAAGCAGGCGTATCGCCTGATCGACTTCAAGCGTTACGACAAGGATGGCGTACCCGCCAAGGTCGCGCACATCGAGTACGACCCGAACCGCACCGCGCGTATTGCACTTCTGCATTACGCCGACGGTGAGAAGCGTTACATCATTGCCCCGAACGGTCTGAGACAGGGTGCACAGGTGGTTGCCGGCCAGGGTTCTGACATCAAGCCGGGCAACAACCTTGAGCTGCGTCAGATCCCCGTCGGTACTGTGGTGCACGCCGTAGAGCTCCGCCCCGGCGGTGGTGCGAAGCTCGGCCGCTCGGCCGGCGCGTCCATCCAGCTCGTCGCTCGTGAGGGCAAACACGCCACGCTGCGTATGCCGTCGGGAGAAATGCGTATGGTCGATGTCCGTTGCCGTGCCACCATTGGTGCCGTCGGCAACGCTGAACAGGCCAACGTCCACTGGGGTAAGGCCGGGCGCAACCGTTGGAAGGGTATTCGGCCGACTGTCCGCGGTGTCGTGATGAACCCGGTCGACCATCCTCACGGTGGCGGCGAGGGCCGCACGTCGGGTGGTCGCCATCCTGTCTCGCCTTGGGGTAAGAAGGAAGGCCGCACTCGCAGCAAGAAGAAGGCGAGCAACCGCATGATTGTCCGCCGCCGCAAGACCGGCAAGAAGCGCTGATAAGGGAGCCTGAACAATGCCACGCAGTTTGAAGAAGGGCCCCTTCGTTGACGACCACCTGATGAAGAAGGTGGACGCTCAGAACGAAAAGGGCACAAAGAATGTCATTCGTACCTGGTCCCGGCGCTCCATGATCGTGCCGGACATGCTGGGTCACACCATCGCCGTCCACGACGGCCGCAAGCACGTCCCGGTGTTCGTCACCGAGTCGATGATCGGTCACAAGCTCGGCGAGTTCGCCCCCACGCGCACCTTCAAGGGGCACGTGAAGGACGACAAGAAGGCGCGCCGGCGCTAAGGCAATCGAGAAATAGGGAACTGATTTATGAGCAACGAAAACGGCATGAGCCGTCGCCGCGAGGTCCTGCTCGGGGATCGTCCTGGCTCGTACGCCATTGCGCGCCACGTCCGGATGAGCCCCCGCAAGGTCCGACGCGTCGTCGACCTGGTGCGCGGAATGGACGTCAACGACGCCCTGACCGCGCTGAAGTTCGCGCCACAGGCAGCCTCAGATCCGGTGTATAAGGTGGTGGCTTCTGCCGTCGCCAACGCCGAGTCTGTCGAGGCCCTGCGTGCTGATGACCTCTACATTTCCAAGGCGTTCGTCGACGAAGGTGTCACCCTTCGTCGGATTCGCCCCCGCGCCAAGGGTTCCGCTAGCCGGATCCTCAAGCGAGGGAGCCACATCACCGTCGTTGTCGAACCCCGCGAGTCGAAGGAGGATTGATCGTGGGACAAAAGATTAATCCGAACGGCTTCCGGCTCGGCGTGACGTCTGATCACACCACCCGTTGGTTCGCTGATAAGAACTACGCCGCACTCGTCGGTGAAGATGTCAAGATTCGCGAATGGCTCAAGGAGAACCTGGAGCGGGCCGGCATCTCGTCGATCGAGATCGAGCGCCGCTCTGAGCGCGTCACCATCTTCCTGCACGCCGCCCGCCCTGGCATCGTCATTGGGCGCAACGGCGCGGAAGCAGAGCGCGTGCGCGGCGAGCTCGAGAAGCTCACCGGCAAGCAGGTGCAGCTCAATATCCTTGAGGTGAAGAACACCGAGACCGACGCACAGCTCGTCGCGCAGGGTATCGCTGAGCAGCTCAGCGCGCGCGTCGCGTTCCGACGCGCCATGCGCAAGGCGCAGCAGTCCGCCATGCGAGCTGGGGCCAAGGGCATCCGTATCAAGTGCTCCGGACGTCTCGGCGGCGCGGAAATGTCGCGCTCGGAAGGCTACCGCGAGGGTCGAGTTCCGCTGCACACGCTGCGTGCGGACATCGACTACGGCTTCTTCGAGGCCCGTACCACCTTCGGCCGTATCGGTGTCAAGGTGTGGATCTACAAGGGCGACGTCACTGGCACGCGCGCTGAGCGCGCAGCGCAGAAGGCCGCCCGTAACCAGGCCCCCGGTGGCCGCCAGCGCCCAGGCCGTCGCCCGGGCCGTGGTGACCGTGGGGATCGTCCCGAGCGCGGCGGACGTCGTCGCGCACAGGCCGCGGCACCTCAAGCCGAGGCTGCCGTGAACGAGAACGCAGGAGCCTGACATGCTGATTCCTCGTCGAGTGAAATTCCGTAAGCAGCATCACCCTAAGCGCAGCGGTGTGGCCAAGGGCGGCACCAAGTTGGCGTTCGGTGATTACGGTATCCAGGCGCTCGAGCCGTCGTACCTGACCAACCGTCAGATTGAGGCAGCACGTATCGCGATGACCCGTCACATCAAGCGTGGCGGTAAGGTCTGGATCAACGTGTACCCGGATCGTCCACTCACCAAGAAGCCAGCTGAAACCCGCATGGGTTCCGGTAAGGGTTCTCCCGAGTGGTGGGTTGCCAACATTCAGCCCGGACGCGTCGTCTTCGAGCTCTCGGGTGTCGACGAAGCTGTGGCGCGTGAGGCACTCCGCCTCGCTATCCACAAGCTTCCTTTCAAGGCACGTTTCATCAAGCGCGAAGCAGGTGAGTTCTGATGAGTAACGCACTGAAGGCCGCCGAATTGCGCGGCATGAGCCGTGACGCTCTGAACGAGAAGGTTGTTGAGCTGAAGCAAGAGCTGTTTGGACTGCGCTTCCAGGCCGCCACTGGCCAGCTCGAATCCCACGGACGTCTGCGCGAAGTCCGCAAGGACATCGCCCGTGTCTACACCGTGCTCCAGGAACGCAACCTGGGCATCGTCGAAGAGCCCTCTGAGGAGAACTGATGACTGAACAGAACACCCAGGTCGAGCAGACCGAGGAGCGTGGCCGTCGCAAGGTCCTCACCGGCGTCGTAGTGAGCGACAAGATGGACAAGACGATCGTCGTGATGGTGGAAGACCGCGTGAAGCACCCGCTGTATGGCAAGGTCATCACCAAGTCGGAGCGCCTCCAGGCGCACGATGAGGACAACTCTGCTGGTATCGGCGACCGGGTGCGCGTCATGGAGACGCGCCCGCTGTCGGCGAAGAAGCGTTGGCGTTTGACCGAGATCGTGGAGCGCGCGAAGTAGTATTCGTCTCAACACAACTGTCGACGGTGGCTCGTTCCTTTTTGGGGAGCGGGCCACCGTTCAAATTCGTGCGAGCGAGCGGTGTTGGTTATACTTCCCGTTGCGTAGATCGATTGAGGAATCAACTGTGGTGTTGATCCTCGCGTCACGCCAAGTGGAGGAGATCAATGAAGACCAACAGATTCAAGGCAGTGCTTGCAAGCCTGGCAGCCGCAAGTCTCGCGCTCGTGGGGGCGTGCTCGTCGGGTGGTTCGGAAGGGGGTTCCTCGGCGAGCCCCAAAGCTTCCGACGACGCCTCGCCCTCGAAGGCTAGTGAAGCCCCAGCGTCGGACTACCCCGAGTTGAAGGGCAAGAGCCTGAACGTCGTCGCAGCCTGGTCCGGTGACGAGCAAAAGAATTTCGAGAAAGTCCTGGCGAAGTTCCAGGAGCTCACCGGCGCGGAGGTGAAGTACGAGTCGTTTGGTGATAACGGTCCGACCTTCATTCAGACCCGCCTCGAAGGTGGAAACCCGCCAGACGTAGCGGTCGTCGCCCAGCCCGCGCTGCTGCAGAGCCTAGCCAAGGACGGCAACATCAAGTCGCTGTCCGAGGACGTGCAGGCTGTCGTCAAGAACAACTACTCGCAGTCGTGGATCGATCTCGGTAGCGTCGAAGACAAGAACTACGGCGTATGGTTCAAGGCCGCCAACAAGTCGACGATGTGGTACAACACCTCCATCTGGGAAGAAGCTGGCGCCGACCCGGAGAAGGCCGCCCAAGATTGGGATGCCTTCGTGGAGCAGCTGGGCCTCATTCGCGACGCAGGGTACGCAGGTATCTCCGTGGGCGCCGATAAGGGCTGGCCGCTCACCGATTGGTTCGAGAACGTCTACCTCCGCGCGGCTGGCGCGGAGAAATACGATCAGCTCACCAAGCACGAGATCCCCTGGACTGACGATTCGGTGAAGGAGACACTCGAGATTCTGGGTAAGTTATGGGGTTCAGACGTGGTGCAGCCCGGCGGTGGCCAGCGCGATTTCCCGACCAGCGTGACGGAGACGTTCGGCGCTGATCCGAAGGCAGGCACCGTCTACGAAGGCGACTTCGTGGCGGGCAACATTACTGCAGACGGCAACTCTACCGTCGGCGAGACCGCCAAGTTTTTCGACTTTCCCTCGGTGAAGGGCTCCGCCCCGGCCGTCATGGGAGCCGGTGACGTCGCGGTGCAGTTCAATGATGAGGAAGCCACCAACGCCTTCATGAAGTTCCTCGCTTCCCCGGAGTCCGCGGTCGAGTGGATCCCGAGCGGCGGCCTCACGTCGCCGAACAAGGCCGTAGACACGTCGCTGTACCCCGACGAGACCTCGAAGCAGATCGCTGAGGCGCTGGTGAACGCGAAAGACTTCCGTTTCGATATGTCCGACCTCACCCCGTCGGCCTTCGGCGGTACGGAGGGTCAGGGCTTCTGGCAGGAACTCATCACGTTCTACGAGAACCCGTCCGACGTTGCAGGTGCCATGCAGCGGCTCGAGGCCGCAGCGGTGTCCGCCTACAAGTAAATGGCAGATTCACCGCGAACTGCAGGTGGGCGCACTGCCTCACGGCAACGATGGTCCGTGGGGCGGTGGCTCACCGTCGCATCCTTCCTGCTCCCGGCAATGGTGATGCTCGGAGCGCTCGTGGTGTATCCCGTGATCTTCACGGTGGTGCGCTCGTTCTACAGCAAGTCGGGTGACCAATTCGTTGGTTGGGACAACTACGTCACGATGTTCACCAACGAGACCACCTTCATGGCCATCCGCAACAACATTTTGTGGGTGCTCGTCGCACCCGCAGCGTGCACCATCCTGGGCCTCATATTCGCGGTGTTGCTGGACAAGATTCGGTGGAAGACCGCCTTCAAACTCATCGTCTTCATGCCCATGGCAATCTCGATGCTGGCCGCCGGCGTGATTTTCCGCTCCATGTTCCAAGAGGATCCGAAACTGGGCACGGTCAACGCGGCGGTGGTGGCTGTCGACGGGTGGTTCAATGACGCTGCGCACTATCCAGGCGCGAAGCCGCGCAAGAACGCAGGGATCGCGGCAGAAGCAGGCATCATCGCCTCGGATAACCAGGTGCGTGCGGGCGAGGTGCAGCATTTCCCCCTGATCGCCATCAAACAAGACACTGTTCCTGAAGAGGCGCTGCAGGCGATCGAAGGTCCAGCCCCTGGTGGCACGCAGATCGCCGGTACGGTATGGCTCGACGTGATCCGCGGCGGCGGGGGAGAGCAGGGCCAGATTGAGGCGGGCAAGCGGGGGCTGCCCGGCATCAGGGTAGACGCCGTCGATGCCGACGGTAAGGTGGCCGGCCACGCCACTACGAACCCCGATGGCACGTTCGTGATCGATGGCTTGGAAGCGGGTAGCCAGTACAAAGTGGCGCTGCCTGCGGCAAACTTCTCGCAAGGCGCCCAGGGCGTGAGCTGGCTGGGCTCGACCTTCATTAACGCCGTCGTGATGCTGTCCTACATTTGGATTTGGGCCGGGTTCGCGATGGTGATGATCGCGTCGGGGCTTTCCGCGATGGATCGTTCGCTGCAAGAGGCTGCACGCATGGATGGCGCGAACGAGTGGAAGGTCTTCACAAGGATCACCGCGCCGCTGCTCGCTCCGGTGCTCGTCGTGGTGTTCGTCACGCTCATCATTAACGTGTTGAAGATCTTCGATCTCGTGTACGTCATTCCGCCGGGCACGTCGAAACCAGCAGCCAACGTCATCGCCGTCGAGATGTGGACCCAGTCCTTCGGCGGCGGGCAGCACTTCGGTTTGGGTTCGGCGCTCGCTGTGTTACTGCTCATCCTGGTGTTGCCCAGCATGATTATTAACGTTCGGCGTTTTAAGGAGGAGCGCTCATGACTTCTCCCACGAGCCTGTCACGCAAGCACGACAAGCGTACGCGGCGCTTCGCGACCAGCATTGGCAAAGGCGTCGTCAATGTCGTGCTGGCAGTGGTGGCCGTCTTCTGGATGGTGCCCACACTGGGGTTACTGCTGACCTCGCTGCGGAGCTCTGGCGATAACGCCGCGTCCGGGTGGTGGACCGTCTTCACGAAGCCTGCGCAGCTCACGCTCGATAACTACGCGAACCTGCTGCACAACCCCACGATCACCGGGTCGTTCTGGAACACGGTCGTCATCGCCGTACCTTCTACCTTCTTTGTGGTTGTCATCGGCGCGCTCGCTGCCTACGCGTTCGCGTTCTTGAAGTTTCCTGGGCGCGACGCGCTGTTCATCGTTGTGGTGATTTTGCTGGCCGTGCCCATTCAGGTGGCGCTGATCCCGCTCGCGGGATTGTTCGGCGCTCTCGGCATTTTTGGTGACGTGCTGGGGGTGATTCTGTTCCACATTGCGTTTGGCCTGCCGTTTGCCATTTTCTTGTTGCGTAACTTCTTCACGCAGTTCCCGACGGAGCTCCTCGAGGCCGCGCGTGTAGACGGCGCCAGCGATTGGATGGTCTTCGTCCGCATCGTGCTGCCACTGGGCCTGCCGGCGATTGCCTCACTCGCGATCTTCCAGTTTCTGTGGACGTGGAACGACATGCTCGTCGCGCTGATCTTCACCTCGGGTGATTCGGCCCCGCTAACTGTCGCCATTCAGCAGCAGCTTCGCCAATTCGGATCCAACATCGACGTGCTCTCGGCCGGCGCGTTCCTGTCAATGATCGTGCCCCTGATCGTATTCTTCGCGTTCCAGCGCTACTTCGTGCAGGCGCTCCTGGCAGGGTCACAACGCTGAGCGGGGCGTTCACCGCCCCTGCGATTAGGTGCTCGCGCCCGCCTGCGTTAACATAGGCAAGTTGCTTTGGGTCTGTGCCCTTGCGAGGGGACCTTTCCCGGGCCGCAACATGGCTCCCACTCTCTCGAGGCGGGGGTTACCTCCTGGCAAAATCCAGGGGGGCCGTTTCTAGTTTCACAAGGCCAGTTCCTGGAACCGGTGGGACAAGGAGAAGTAATGATTCAGCAAGAGTCGCGGCTGAAGGTCGCCGACAACACAGGCGCAAAGGAACTCCTCTGCATCCGTGTGCTCGGTGGCTCTGGACGTCGCTACGCATACCTGGGTGACACCATCGTCGCCACCGTCAAGGACGCGATCCCTGGCGGCACTGTCAAGAAGGGCGAGATCGTCAAAGCGGTCGTCGTTCGCCAGCGCAAGGAGAGCCGTCGCCCCGACGGTTCCTACATCAAATTCGACGAGAACGCCGCCGTGCTGCTCAGGAACGACGGCGAGCCTCGCGGCACGCGTATTTTTGGCCCCGTGGCGCGCGAGCTGCGTGACAAGAAATTCATGCGCATCGTGTCCCTCGCTCCGGAGGTGATCTGACATGGCACTGCATGTGAAGAAGGGTGACAGGGTTCGGGTCATCGCAGGGAAAGATAAGGGCAAGACCGGCGATATCATCGCTGTGTACCCGGACGACCAGAAGGTCACCGTGCAAAGCGTGAACCTGGTGGAGCAGCACCGTCGCGAGCAGCAGACGAGCACAGGGCGCAAGATCGAAGGTGGCATCGTCACCACTGAAGCGCCGATTCATGTTTCGAACGTGCAGCTCGTGGTGAAGAAGGACGGCAAGGACGTGCTCACCCGTGTGGGTTACAAGCGTGTCGAGGTCACCAAAACCCGCCCCGACGGCTCCGAGTACAAATCAGAGCGTTCCGTTCGCATCGCCCTCGCTACTGGGGAGGAGATCTGATGGCTGAGATGCCCCGCTTGAAGAAGCAGTACCGCGAGACGATCGTCCCTGCGCTGCAGGAGGAGTTCAACTACGACAACCCCATGCAGATCCCCGGCCTGACGAAGGTTGTCGTCAACATGGGCGTCGGTGAGGCAGCTCGCGACTCGAAAATCATCGACGGAGCGATCCGCGATCTCACTGTCATCACGGGCCAGAAGCCTGCGGTGACGAAGGCCCGCAAGTCCATCGCCCAGTTCAAGCTGCGTGAGGGCCAGCCCATCGGCTGCCACGTCACGCTGCGTGGCGATCGTATGTGGGAGTTCGCTGACCGTCTGCTCACCCTGGCGTTGCCCCGAATCCGCGACTTCCGCGGACTCAACGGCCGTCAGTTCGATGGCCAGGGTAACTACACCTTCGGTCTCAACGAGCAGGTCATGTTCCTCGAGATCGACCCGGACAAGATTGACCGCGTGCGGGGCATGGACATCACGTTCGTGACCACCGCGACGAACGACGTCGAGGGCCGTGCGCTGCTCAAGCACCTTGGATTCCCGTTCAAGGCCAAGGACGATCCGAAGAAGCCCAAGGCCAAGCGTGGCCCGGCTTACTACGCCAAGAAGAAGAAGTGAGGCTAAGGCATGGCTAAGACTGCGCTCAAAGTCAAGCAGGCCCGCAAGCCGAAGTTCGGCGTGCGCGCCTACACCCGCTGCCAGAAGTGCGGACGACCCAAGTCGGTCTACCGCAAGTTTGGCCTGTGCCGCGTGTGCTTGCGCCAGCTCGCGCACGCAGGCGAACTGCCGGGCGTCACCAAGTCATCCTGGTGAGTCCCACCGTCTAACCCACATCCATGAACGCGACAGGTCCTGAGGCAAGGAAACCGGCGCGAGAAAGAGGTACAGGTCATGACAATGACTGACCCCATCGCAGACATGCTCACGCGTCTGCGCAACGCCAATCAGGCGTACTTGGATTCGACGTCGATGCCGTCGTCCAAGATCAAGGTCGGGATCGCCGAGATCCTGAAGGCAGAGGGCTACATCTCCGATTTCGAGCAGACCGAGGTTGAAGGCCAGGTCGGCAAGGTATTGAAGGTGACCCTGAGGTACGGCGACTCCCGCGAGCGTTCCATCGCAGGCCTGCGCCGTATCAGCAAGCCGGGGCTCCGCGTCTACGCGAAAGCGAACCAGCTTCCTCGGGTGCTTGGCGGTCTCGGTATCGCCATCATTTCCACCTCGCAGGGGCTGCTGACTGACAAGCAGGCCAAGGCTCAATCCGTTGGCGGCGAAGTGCTCGCCTACGTGTGGTGACAGGAGGTAGATGAACCATGTCTCGTATTGGTAAGTACCCCGTCACCGTGCCGAGCGGCGTTACGGTCACGCTCGACGGACAGCACGTCGGCGTGAAGGGCCCGAAGGGTGAACTGGAGTTCACCGTCAAGGAGCCCATCACTGTCAGCAAGAATGACGATGGCGCAATCCAGGTGGATCGCCCGAACGACGAGCGTGAGAATCGCTCGCTGCATGGGCTCACCCGCACGCTGATCGCCAACATGATCACCGGTGTCACCGAGGGCTACGAGAAGAAGCTCGAGATCGTCGGCGTTGGTTACCGTGTGATTTCCAAGGGACCGAAGCAGCTCGAGTTCGCGCTCGGCTTCTCGCACCCCGTCATCATCGACGCACCCGAAGGCATCACCTTCAACGTGGAGAACCAGACGAAGTTCTCTGTGCAGGGCATCGATAAGCAGCTCGTCGGCGAAACGGCCGCGAACATCCGTAAGCTGCGCAAGCCTGAGCCTTACAAGGGCAAGGGCGTGCGTTACGCGGGTGAGCACGTCCGTCGCAAGGCTGGAAAGGCTGGTAAGTAATGGCTATCTCGCTCCGCGCGGGCAAGAACCTGGCTCCGAAGACCGCGTCGCGTTCCCGTCGCCAGCTTCGTGCTCGCAAGAAGATCACCGGCACCGCCGAGCGTCCACGTCTCGTGGTTACCCGGTCGCCCCGCCATCTGTATGCGCAGGTCATCGACGACGTCCAGGGCCGCACGCTCGTGTCCGCGTCGACGATGGAAGCCGATCTGCGCAACGAAGGAGGCACCAAGTCCGAGAAGGCCGCGAAGCTGGGCACGCTGCTCGCCTCGCGCGCGAAGGACGCGGGCATCGCTGCGGTTGTGTTCGACCGCGCTGGTAACAAGTACACCGGCCGCCTCGCGGCCCTGGCCGATGCCGCCCGCGAGGGTGGCCTCGACTTCTGACCCGACGAAAGAGGAAACGATGAGTGAAACCCAGCAGCGCGGCAACCGCGCAGGTGGTGAGCGTCGTGGCCGTGACGATCGTCGTGGCCGTGACAACAATGTTCGTGATGACAAGAAGCAATACCTCGAGCGCGTGGTTGCGATCAACCGCGTTGCCAAGGTGGTGCAGGGCGGTCGCCGCTTCAGCTTCACTGCGCTGGTCGTAGTGGGCGACGGTGAAGGCACCGTCGGCGTGGGCTACGGCAAGGCGAAGGAGGTGCCGGCCGCGATCGCCAAGGGCGTGGAAGAGGCCAAGAAACACTTCTTCCACGTGCCGATGATTCAGCGTTCCATCCCGCACGCTGTGCAGGGTGAGAAGGCTGCCGGCGTCGTCATGCTGCGTCCCGCAACGCCTGGTACTGGTGTGATTGCCGGTGGTTCCGTGCGTGCCGTGCTCGAGTGCGCAGGCATTCACGATGTGCTGTCCAAGTCGCTCGGTTCGCCGAACGCCATCAACGTGGTGCACGCGACGGTTGACGCGCTCAAGCAGCTCGAGCAGCCGGAGCAGGTGGCTCGCCGCCGCGGTCTGCCCGTCGAGGATGTCGCTCCTGCAGCGATGCTTCGCGCCAGCAAGGAAGAGGTGGCGAGCTAAATGGCACAGCTGAAGATCACCCAGATGAAGTCCGGTGCCAAGGGGAAGGGTAATCAGAAGGATTCCCTTCGTTCGCTTGG
>NZ_CAMYFI010000044.1 GCF_947255005.1 uncultured Tessaracoccus sp.
GCTTCCCACCCCGCACGTCGGCGACGACGCCGCGCACGTGGGCGACGAACCGCGCGTGGTTCACGCTCGCGTCGAACTCTTGCTCAATCCGCTGACGCGCCTGGCTTCGCCACCCTGCGCACTTGCAGCGCTCCGCGTGGGCCGCCAAAAAGTCGCCGATCGCCTCACCCGTGGCGTGCGCCGGCAGCAGCGTCGCGTCGGGCACGAGCTCACGAATGGCCCCGACGTCGGGCGCGACCGCCGGAATCCCGTGGGCCATGGCCTCCATGAGTGCGACGGGGATGCCTTCGGAGTCTGAGGTGTTGAGCAGCACGTCGATGGGTGTGCACTCCAGGAAGCGGAGCACCTCCTCGTGGGGCAGCGCCCCGAGCAGGTCGACGCGGACGTCCGCTGCACGCAGTTGCTGGGCGTGTCGCTCCATCTCTTCGCGCAGCGGGCCGTCGCCGACGTGTGTCCACCGCAGCGTGAGCTCCGGCCGCAGCGCGTGCAGCCTCGCCAGGGCGGCTGCCGCGCGGTCGAGCCGTTTGAATGGTGTCATCGAGCTGAGCGTCACGACGTGGAACTCCCCCGGGCCCGTGGGCGGGGTTGTTGCGGGGGGGATCGACACGCCGAGCCGGGAGCAGCGACGCTGGGCGTTGGTGAAGCCGTAGCGGGCGAGATGCTGACGCCCCGCGTCGGAGATGGCGTGGACGCAGCGGATCCACGGGGCGAACTGCCGGATGAGCGGCGTGTACTCGCCCACTCGGGAGGGCTCCCACAAGTCGGTGCCGTGCGCCCGCGCCAGCGCCGCCCCGACGCGGGAGCGCCTCGCCAGCAACGCTCCAGCCATGACACCGGAGGAGAGCCAGTATCCGTAGACGACGTCAATCCTCACCCGATCCCGGCGTGCGATGTCGGAGAGCGTGCGGGCGATCAGATAGACCTGCGCGAGCGTGCGCAGGGCAACCCGGGCGCGTAGGGGGTTGAGCCGTCGCTGGCGTGCGAGCCGCCACAGTTCGCGGGCGAGGGCGGGGGAAGTCAGCGCCCTGGCAGCCGACCACACCAACCATCTGCGGGATGCCCAGCGATCCGCGAGGGTCTCGTCGACGCGGACCGCGTCGGGCACGGGGCGCGCGCCACCGGTGGCGCGCTTCTCGGGCAAGAGCACGACATCGTCGCTTTCCTGCCAGTGCTCCAGTTCGGGGACGATGAACGACTCCCCTGTCCCGAACGGGAACTGCGAGGTGACGATGACAATCACGTTGCAGCCCTCATCTGTTCGCCGAGCATCCGAAACGCCTGGGATCATGGGCGACGGTGTGCAGGAGCGAGTGGAACTCGTCGGCGAGCGCCGGCAACGCGTGGTGTTCGCGAACCCATTCCACCGCGGCAGCGCCCAGGCGGGCTCGCTCGGCGTCGGGCAGGCTCGTCGCAGCGACGATAGTCCGGGCGATGTCCGCCGGGTCCTCAGCGCGAGCGCGCACGGCTGCGCCTGAGTAGGCCAGCGGCGAATGGTCGGAGGCGAAGGCATCGATGATGGGCACGCCGGTGAGCATGTAGTCGAAGATCTTGTTGGCCGAAACGCCGTAGGCATACAGCGGGCTGCGCTTGGAGCCGATGTACAGCGCATCGCACGAGCTGAGCGCCGAGTGAACCTGCGCCTTGGGAATCGTGCCGGCGAACTCGATGTGCGCGCCGAGCCGCCGGGCCCGCCGCTCCAGCTCATCGCGGTGGAGCCCATCGCCCCACACCAGCGCCGTGACGGGCTCGTCGGTGATGCGCCCCATCGCCTCGACGAAGTCGTCCATGGCGTTGGCGGTGGTCAGGCCACCCGCATAACCGACGATCCGCCTCCCCTCGCGGCGCAACCGCTCGACACGCTCGACGACACTCGCCGGCGCCGGGGCGTGGGGCTGATCAACCTCGATGCCGTTGGGAATCACGACGACGGGGGTGTCGACGCCGAGCGAACGCACGTACGGCTCGGTGTTAGGCAGGATCGAGACGATGGCGTCGCTGTGTTGGTAGGCCCAGCGTTCAGCCACGGCCATTGCCCACATGAGCGGGTGCTTCGACGAGTGCCCCCCGAGCTCGATGGGGGTGAGCGGCCACAGATCGTGAATTTCGTGGACGAGCGCCGCGCCAGCACGCCTGGCGACCGCAGCGGCCAGCCAGGTATCGAACGGATACGTCGACGACGCGATCACCACGTCGGGGCGCGTGGCCTTCGCGATGGCGCCGGCTCGCAGCATCCCCTTGCCGACGAAGTCCGCCCAGCTCAAAATCCGTCCGACCCCGTTGCCCTGGTAGCGGCGGGTACGCAGAAAACGGAACGGAACGTCGTCGATCCAGTAGGGCTGCCCCTCGATGGCGTCGGGGAAGTTGCGAGTGCGCAGGTGGGAGTAGGTACCGGCGAGAATCGTCGTCGAGGAGCCGAGTTGCTCCCAGGCACGCGCCATCGCGTGGGGGCGGTACTCCATGCCTGATGTCGGGGAGCCCGCGTAGTGATCGATGTAGCAGATGCGCACCGGGTGACCTTTCGTCGTGCAGGTTCAGCGCTCGTCGTCCGCGCAGCGTTGATGGATGAGCTGGGACATCGAGTGCGGATCGGAGCCGTCGACGTGTTCCAGCTGGGCTGGGTCCAGTGGCGGGACCTGCACCCGAGAGATCAGTTCGTGCCTCGTCGGCTCGACGTGTTCGTCGCCGCTGAAGAGCACCTCGTGCAGCTTCTCGTTGGGGCGCAGGCCGGTGAAGACGATGTCGATATCGCGGCCGGAACGCGCGATGAGGTTGCGGGCGACGTCGAGGATTTTGACCGGCTCGCCCATGTCGAGCACGAGCACATCGGCGGGTTGGCCGATTGCCCCGGCTTGGATGGTCAGTTCGCAGGCCTCGGGGATGGTCATGAAGTAGCGGGTCACGTCGGGGTGGGTGACGGTGACGGGGCCACCGGCGTCGATTTGGCGGGTGAAGGTGTGCAGCATGGAGCCGCGCGAGCCTAAGACATTGCCGAAGCGCACCGAGAGCCAATTGCGGTCGAGCTGCCGCGCGAAGGAGGCGGTGAGTTCCTCCGCCAGCCGCTTGGTTTTGCCGAGCACGCTGGTGGCGTCGGCTGCTTTATCCGTCGAGATGTTGACGAGCCGCTCCACGTTGTGACGCTCGGCGGCCCGAAGCACGTTGAGGGTGCCGAGGGTGTTCGTCTTCCACCCTTCCAGCGGGTATTGCTCAAGCAGAGGGAGGTGTTTCAGGGCAGCGGCATGGAACACCACCTCGGGGCGGTGGATGGCAAACACGGCGTCGAGCGCGTCGGCGTCACGGATGTCACACAGCACGACGTTGGGGGTATCGAGGAGCCCCTGGTTGTAGATCGAGAGTTGCGTGCTGTGCAGTCCGGACTCGTCACGATCGAGCATGACGAGCTCTTTCGGGCCGAAACGGTGCACTTGTCTGGCGATCTCGGAACCGATGGATCCCCCCGCACCTGTGACGAGTACCACCTTGCCTAAGAGGTAGTCGGAGATCTCCGCCAAGTCGGTCTTGATCTGGGCACGCCCAAGCAGATCGGTGATGTTCAGCTCGTGGAGGTTGGAAAGGCGCGCCTGTCCAGACACTAATTCGCGGGCGGGCGGCATCACGAGGGTTTTCAGGCCCGCCTCGTCGGTGATGGCTGACACCTCTCGCATGAAGCGGGCGTCGGCGGTGGTGATGGCGACGATCACCGTCGTTACCCCCAGACGCCGGGCGGTCTCGACGAGTTTGGAGCGATCCCCCAGTACCTTGGCGCCGCTCAGGTGGAGGTTGCGCTTGCTGGAGTCGTCGTCGATGTATCCCACGATCTCGAACGGCGCGTTCGGGTCGAACTCGATCAGGCGCCCGAGCTGCTCTCCGGCGTTGCCCGCTCCGTAGATGAGCACGGGTTCGGCGTCGCCGAGGTGTGGGGTGCGGGTGACGGTGCGGAACAGAAAACGGCCTGCTGCCATCAAGGTGAGCGCGGCGAGCGGCACCGTGAACGTCACCACGCGGGGGTAGCCGGGTGTGGCAAGGTACGCCGACGCTACGCCGAGCCCGAAGCCGATCCCCAGCACGACGGCGCCGAGCTGCGCGGCCTCGTCGAAGGACGCCACTTGGTGTCGGCCCCGATACAGCTTGGTGGCTACCCCGATGGCGAGCTGCAACACAACTGCGAGTGAGAGGTAGAGGGCGACGAATTCCGCCTCCGGGCCGGAGAGGTTGAAGCTGTAGCGAGCAATCACGAGTGCGACAACCGCTATGGCCCAGCTCAGGCTGTCCCACAACGCCAGCCCGACGCGCAGGAGGCCGGTCCTCACCACGTTGTTTACCATGCCACACCTCCCGGTTGGGCTTCTCGTCGGGAAGTCTAGCGTCGCCAGCGCGTGCCAACAGCAACAGTCAAGGCCGGAAGCGCGCCCCCATCCCGTGGCGCCGGTGTATTGTCCGAGGCGTGGCATTCCTTCCCTTCGCGCGCCCGGACATCACCGAGGCCGAGATTTCCGCCGTCGTCGAGACGATGCGCTCCGGCTGGCTCACCACCGGCCCAAACTCCGCCCACTTCGAGCAGGAGTTCGTCGAATTCCTGGGCGCCGACGCGCACGCCGTCGCCGTCAACTCCGCCACCGCGGGCCTCCATCTGGCGTTCGAGGCCATCGGCGTGCAACCCGGTGACGAGGTGCTGGTGCCGACGTGGACCTTCACCGCCACCGCGGAGGCGGTGCGCTACCTGGGCGGAGACCCGGTGCTCGTCGACGTAGACCCCCACACCCTCTGCATCGACCTGGAGGATGCCGAGCGGAAGGTCACTGAGCGCACCGTCGCGGTCGCCCCGGTGCATTTTGCTGGGCTGGGCGTCCCCGACGGCGCTCTCGCCGCGTTCGCGAAGCGTCACGGGCTTCGCGTCGTCGAGGATGCCGCCCATGCACTGCCCACGCTCAACGAGGGCACCCTCATCGGGGCCCATGGTCACGCCGCCACCGTCTACAGCTTTTACGCCACCAAGACGATGACCACCGGCGAGGGCGGCATGGTGGTCACTCCCGATGCGGAACTCGCCGCCCGGATGCGCACCATGCGTCTGCACGGCATCAACCGCGACGTGTTCGACCGCTACTCCGCCAAGAAGCCGAGCTGGCACTACGACGTCGTCGCGCCCGGCTACAAGTACAACCTCGCCGACACCGCCGCCGCGATGGGGCGGGTGCAGCTCGGGCGCTCAAAGGAGATGGCCGCCCGTCGCGCCGCAATCAGTGCCCGCTACGACGAGGCCTTCGCGGGCCTGCCGGTCACTCTGCCTGCGCACGCGCCCGAGGGCTCGTCCCACGCCTGGCACCTGTATGTGCTGCGGCTCACCGACGCAGCCCCCGTCAACCGCGATACCTTCATCCAGCGCATGTCCGATAGAGAGGTGGGCACGAGCGTCCACTTCATCCCCCTGCACCTGCAGCCCTATTGGCGCGACACCTACCGGCACACGCCGGAGGATTTCCCCGTCGCCACCGCGCAATTCCAGTGCTGCGTGAGCTTGCCGATCTTCTCTTCCATGACCGATGACGATGTCGAGCAGGTGGTCGAGGCAGTGCGAGGGATCCTCGGGTGAACCTCGCCAAGCGCGCCTTCGACATCGTCGCCTCCTCGGTGGCCCTCGTGCTGCTCTCGCCGGTGTTTCTCGGTGTGACGGTGGCTATCAAGCTCACCGACGGCGGCCCGGTGTTTTTTCGCCAGGAGCGGGTGGGGATGGGCGGAAGGGTGTTTCGTATCCACAAGTTCCGTTCGATGCGGGTAGCCAATGAGGGGGCGCTGGTCACCACCGCCAACGATGCTCGCATCACGCCGGTGGGGGCGTTTCTGCGCAAATCGAAACTCGACGAGCTGCCGCAGCTCATCGATGTGCTGGTGGGAAACATGTCCGTGGTGGGGCCGCGCCCCGAGGTGCCACGCTACGTCGAGCTGTGGGGCGAGGAGGCCCGTCGGGAGATTCTGAGTGTGAGGCCCGGCATCTCCGACCCAGCAGCCATCGCCTTTCGCAACGAACAGGATGAGCTGGCTGCGGCGGACGACCCGGAGCGGCACTACGTGGAGGTGATCCTGCCGAAGAAGGTGGCGATGTACCGCGACTACGTGCGGCACCGCTCGTTTATGGGCGACCTCGCCGTGATCTTCCGCACTTTCGCGGCCATCGTCCGAGGCTGAGGCTGAATAGCGCCCTCGCGCCCGTCAGCCGTCGGGAGCCGGGTACTAGACTGACAGGCAGTTGAGCTAGGAGATTACACGCAGATGGCCGAGCCCAGAATCCTGCCCTCCGCGGACCTCGACGACGACGTGTCGATCGGCGACGGGTCCTCGATCTGGCATCTCGCGCAGGTGCGCGCCGGTGCCCGAATCGGCGAGAACGTCGTCGTCGGCCGTGGCGCCTACATCGGCGCTGGCGTCCACGTCGGCGACAACTGCAAGATTCAGAACTACGCGCTCGTCTACGAGCCCGCGCGGCTGGCCGACGGCGTGTTCATCGGCCCGGCGGCGGTGCTCACCAACGACACGTTCCCGCGCGCCTGCAACCCCGACGGCTCGGTGAAGAGCGCAGAGGAGTGGGAGCCCGTCGGAGTGACGCTGGAGCGCGGCGCCTCCGTCGGTGCGCGTGCGGTGTGCGTAGCACCCGTGACCATCGGCGAGTGGGCGACGGTGGCCGCCGGCGCCGTCGTCACCCGCGACGTCCCCGCCTACGCGCTCGTCGCAGGCGTGCCGGCCCACCGGATCAAGTGGGTGGGGCGCTCGGGTTTCCCACTGGAGGCCACCGGCGAACACACGTTTCGCGACCCGAAGACCGGCGACGAGTTCGAACAGCACGGTGAGGCCCTCACCCTCGTGAAAGAAGCATGATGTCTGAAGCATTCATTCCCCCAGCTAAGCCGATCATCGGCGACGAGGAACGCGCCGCCGTCGACCGCGTCCTGCGCTCAGGCATGATCGCCCAGGGCCCGGAGGTGGCGGCCTTCGAGCAGGAGTTCGCGGAACACTTCCAGCTGCACCGCGCCTGCGTCGCGGTGAATTCCGGTACGTCCGGCCTCCATCTCGGCTTATTGAGCGCCGGCATCGGCGCGGGCGACGAGGTGATCGTCCCGTCGTTCACCTTCGCGGCGACGGCCAATTCCGTCGCCCTCACCGGCGCCACCCCCGTCTTCGCCGACATCGCGCTCGACGACTTCACGCTCGACCCAGCCTCCGTTGAAGCGGGCATCACTGAGCGCACGAAGGCGATCATGCCGGTGCACCTCTACGGCCACCCGGCGAAGATGAGCCAGCTTCTCGCCATCGCGGAGGCGCACAACCTGCTGCTCTTTGAGGATGCGGCGCAGGCGCACGGTTCATCGCTTGGCGGCACCCCTGTCGGCGCGTTTGGCACGTTTGCCATGTTCTCGCTGTACCCAACGAAGAACATGACCTCCGGCGAGGGCGGCATGGTGTCCTGCGCTGATGCGACGATCGAACGAGGCGTGCGCCTCTACCGCAACCAGGGCATGCTGCAGCAATACCACAACGAGGTGGTCGGTTTGAACAACCGCATGACCGACATCCACGCCGCCATCGGGCGCGTGCAGCTCACCAAGGTGGACGCGTGGACGAAAATTCGCCAGCGCAACGCGGCCTTCCTCTCCGCGAACCTGGCAGGCGTCGTCGCGCCGACAGTGGCTGAGGGCGCGGTGCACGTCTACCACCAGTACACGGTGCGGGTGGCTGATGACCGCGACGGCTTGGCGAAGGCGCTGAAGGACGAGTACAACATCGGTTCGGGAATGTTCTACCCTGTGCCGAACCACCGCCTGAAGCCGTTCCAGTCGGCGGTGGAGCTGCCCAACACGGAACAGGCGGCGAAGGAGTGTTTGTCGCTGCCGGTGCATCCGTCGCTCTCGCAAGGTGATCTGGAGCGCATCGTCGCCGCCGTGAACGCCCTCGTAAAGGCGGGTGCGTGATGGCGAACCTCCGCGCCGGGCTCATCGGGCTGGGCATGATGGGCCGCAATCACGCCCGCAACCTGCGTGCCATCGACGGGGTAGACCTCGTCGCGGTGGCCGACGCCCAGGGCGATCCGCACGGCGTGGCGGGCGATCTGCCCGTGCTGCCCGACGTGCACGCGTTGCTCGAGCAGGGCCTCGACTACGTCGTGGTGGCCGCCCCGACGATGTTCCACGAGGAGATCGGCATTGCGATTGCGGAGGCGGGCGTCGCGGCACTCATCGAGAAGCCCCTGGCCAAGACCTTCGAGGGAGCGCAGCTACTCGTCGATGCGTTCGGCAGCCGCAACATCGTCGCCGCAGTTGGGCACATCGAGCGGTACAACCCAGCGCTGCAGCAGTTGCGTGCCCGGCTCGAGGGGGGCGAGCTGGGTGAGCTCTACCAGGTTGTCACTCGGCGTCAGGGGCCGTTTCCTGCGCGCATCGCCGACGTCGGCGTGGTGAAAGACCTTGCCTCGCACGACATCGATCTCACCGCGTGGGTGACTCAGCGCGACTACGAGTGGGTGGCCGCGCGGTCGGTGTTCAAAGCGGGGCGCGAGTACGAAGACATGGTCTCCGCCACCTGCTCCCTCACCGGCGGGTTGATGTCCAACCACCTAGTCAACTGGCTCACCCCCACGAAGGAGCGGCTGACCGCGGTCACCGGCGAAAAGGGCATGTTCGTCGCCGACACGCTCACCGCCGATCTGACGTTCTACGCCAACGCATCCGTGCAGCAAACGTGGGACGACCTCGCACGCTTCCGGGGCGTGGCGGAAGGCGACGTGACCCGGTTCGCGTTCCCGAAACAAGAACCGCTGCGCACCGAGCACGAACGATTCCGCGACGCGGTGCTGGGCAAGCAGTCCGACATAGTGACCTTGGAGCAGGGCGCGCAGGTGGTGCGAGTCTGCGAGGCGATGATCGAGTCTGCGCGCACCAACGCGTTCGTCGATGTGCGCGCCTGAGGAGCATGGGCCGTCGGTGAGCCTTCAAGCGTGGGAGTATGGGCTACGTGCAGGAAGTCGAGCATGAGGTTTTCATTCGTCGGGGCAACCGTGTGGCGTGGGCCTTCGTGCCGTATCTCGCGCTGTGCCAGGCGGTGCAACTTGCCTTCCCGGTACCGGGTGCGCGATTTCTGACTTTTGAGCTCATCGCGCTCATCGTATGGACATCGGTGACCGCGCCGTGGTGGCTTGGCCGGTGGCGCGAGCTCGGGAGAGCGGCGTGGTGGCTCGTCGGAGCGTTCCTGGCCGTCGTGACCTACGGCATCGTGGCTCTGCCCTTCCACGCCCAGGCCGTCGCGACGACCGCCGGGGGCGGCGTCGTACCGTTGCATTATCTGGTGGTTCCGTTGTTGAATGCGGGGCTTTCCACGCTGACCGGGCTAGGCGTGGTGCTGGCAGCCGAGCGCAGACTCCGATTGCGCATCATCGCTTCCGCTGGAGCCGCTGCACTCGTCGTCGCCTTCATCGGATGGCCCTTCCAGTCGCAGTATCGACGTTCGACGCGGCTCGCCACCGGCCAGGGCGGGGCGGCTGTGGTGCACGTGATTTTCTTGTTGCTGATTGCGGTGGGGCTCACAGAGTTTCTGAGGCCAGGCGGCAACCGGAAGCTCGGCATCGGGCTCACGCTCGGTGCGATGGTGGCGACGTTAGCCACACAGTCGCGTGGCGCGCTGCTGACGCTGGGCGCGTTCGTCGTGCTCCTGGCTTTGGCATGGGTGCTCAACGGCACGCGCAGCATCTGGAAGCTGTGGCCCCTGGCGCTGGCGCTCATCCTGGGGGCAATCCTGGCGCCGTTCGTGCCAGGCTTGGACCGGATCTTCAGCCTCTCCGACCCGAAGCGCTCCGCAAACCTGAAGGCTGCGCTCGCACTGTGGAACGAGGATTGGTCGACGCGTATCTTCGGGGTCGGTTCGGGACGCGCCTGGCCGTGGCCTGCGTACGAGTCCGGCTTGTACCGCTTCCCACCTGAGGGGCATTCAGGCCAACGCCCCACACCGTACGGCGACCTCCTGCTCACACCACACTCGACGCCGCTGGCGCTGTTGGTGGAGCACGGCGTGATGGGGGTGCTAGCCGGGGCGGTCATGGGCGTGGCGCTGCTGATGCTGTGGTGGCGTTCGCGTGCGTCGCTGTCCAGGCTCGTGGTAGCGAGCGCACTGGTGGCGTCTCTGGTGGCGATGTTGTTCGACACTTATTTGCTGCGCAACTTCGGCATCAGCCTGTGGTGGTGGGCGTGCGTCGCACTCGTGGCGACGTGGGAGGCGCCACGCCCCGACGACGCGCCCGCACCCGATGCGCCGGCAGGCTGACGTTACCTACCACCACCTGGGGTGAGTAGACCCGGGCAGCGGGAACATGACAGGGTCTCATCTCGGCGTGCGCGCGAATCTCAGGTCGCCCAAAGAGATGGTGCCCGAGCGAAGTGGGCGCCGAACCTATAGTGGAAACTGTGATGCGCGCACCTTCCGAACAAACACCCGTTCGCTGGTCGGGCGGTCGGGTCGTCGCTGCCGTACTCCTGCTCATGATGCTCGTGGCGGGGGCGGCGCTGGTGTTTTTGCCGATCGGCTGGCAGCTGAACCGTTTCGTCGTGTGGCTGTACCACTTCAATCGAAACATCTTCGGCATCCGCGGCATCTCCTTGGATGGCTACGCATTTGTCCTGAACGTACTGTTGTTTTTCGTCCCGACGGTACTCCTCACCGTCGTGTTTCCTCGGGTCCGCCGATGGGTGTGGCCGCTGCTGGGGTTCTGCCTGTCCCTGGGAATCGAGACGGTGCAGTGGCGCTATCTCCCCCGTGAGGCCGGCTGGGATGACGTCGTCGCCAACACTCTCGGCGCCTGCCTGGGGGCGGTCTGCCTCAACCTGTGGCGCCACTTCCGGACGCAGAGGGCAGCGAGACGCCTCGGTACGAGGTGACCTCTGCCCAGGGGTGTCCCGGCCAATCCCCTAGTCAGGGGTGTTGCAGGAAGGCCAGTGTGGTCTCAGTCGAGGTCGCCCCCCCCGGATCACGGCGTGCTGTCGATGCCTTCTGGAATTGGCCCGTCCGGCGCCCCCCAATCACACTGCATGGCGTAGTGGCTCGCTCATTTCTGGACATGGTCCAGTCGCGAGCACTGCGCAGGAAGCGACTAGCTGTAGTTGGTCTTCTCGTTGTCCGACTAGACGCCTGCGTCGAACGCTCCACTCCGGAGTGTCGCAGGATTTCCGTGTTCTAAGACCCCGCGCACCTCGATTCTTGGGAAAATCCCAAGAGTGCCCTAGGATGGCAACCATGAAACCCAGCATTGGCGAGCGGGTGCTCGAGGCGCTCCCAGCAGGCACCCCCCAGAAGGAGATCGCGCGTCAGATCGGCATGACCGAGGACGCCTTCTCGCGAGCCTTGCGGGGCAAGCGTGGCTTCTCAGCCCTCGAATTAGCACGTCTGGCGGAGGTCCTAGACCAAGACATCCACCTGCTGATCACTGGTGAGCCCGACCCGAACCGGCTCGTGGTATCGGGACGCCACAACTTCGACCGAGAGACGTGGGCGCGGAGTATCGACGGAGGCGAGGGGGACAAGGCCATTCTGTCTGACGTACTCCTTGCCTACCGGCAGGCGGAGAGGGTCCACTCGCTGAAGCCCAGCCGCGTACCTTCTGATCTGCACCAAGCGCGTGAGGCCCTTGGAGCGGACTTTGTCCCTCAGTTCATCGACCGCCTCGCCGCCATGGAGATCGACACCGTTCGGCTGTCAGGGCTCAGCACCGCCTACTCGCTCCATGTCGGAGCGCGCGCAGTGATGGTCATTCCTGAGACGGGCAACTGGTTCAAGGAGAATTTTGACCTCGCCCACGAGTTGGCCCATCTGGTCCTTGGACACGAAGGCGTGTGGGCGTCCCCGGACCGCGAGGTAAGTCAGGAGGAGTCTGCTGCGAACGGGTTCGCCGCCGAGTTGCTCCTTCCCCAAGAGGAGATGCGAGCACTCGACTGGGCTACCGTCTCTCCTGAACACCTTGCGGCGCTGATCTGGAGTTGGGGAGTGTCGACTCAGACCGTGAAGTTTCGCTTGGACACTCTCCGTCTCCAGGTGTCGCCCCAAACTCAGTCGCTGTTGGACCTGAGCACGCAGAGGCTTCTCCGGCGGTACTGGAAGCACGACGGCGTGGGTGACGCGATCACGCAACGGATGATCCTGGCGAGCGCACGACGGTTCCCTGCGTGGCTCACCGAGGCGCACGTTGAAGGTGTAGCTAGGGGACGCCTTCAGAAAGGCACACTCGCTTGGATGCTGGGAGTCGACCCAGAAGCCCTCGAGGTGGAGCAGCCGTCAGCACCGACCATGAGTGACTCCGACCTGATGTCCCTGCTCGGATAGCCTGACGGAGTGCAAACGATCGAGACTCGACGGCTGGTGTTTCCGGACACCACTGTGCTCGTCAACTTCGCCTTGGTGGGCGAGATGTCACTCTTGGAGCGTCTCGTCGCAGGCAATGGCCGTTGGCGTGACACGGTCGCGAACGAATGCCAGGATCAGAGCAAGAAACAAGGGCTACCCCAGATGCGTAGGGCTGATGACATCTTCGGGAAACCCTGGCGCTTGAACACTCAAGCCGAGTGGGTTGACTACCGCCTCAATCAGGACTTCTTCCGTCAGGCCTCCGACAATCACGAGGCCATCCTGGCGAATCTGAGATGTTGGCAATCCTATCGTCCCGAGTCATCAGGTCATTGGTGGTGACAGACGACAAGGCAGTACCACAGCGCCTGGCCGACTTGGGTCTCCACCCAACAGTTCAATCGACCACCTCATGCACCTCTTTCGGGTGGCCCATTGGAAGGGCTATATCAACCAGGAGCGGTTCTGCGAGATTCGACGAGTCCTGTTGGCGCACGGGCGAGGTTGCCCTGATGATGTTCGCGATCCGGCCAAGTTCACTGTGTGGATTACTCCTCCGTCGTGACTCAGACAGGAAGTGCCTCCTTGCTCCTCGCCATCAGGAGCACCCCGCCAGCCCAGACCTCAGGGGCGCGGACGCTGGACATGATCGATATGGGCGCGGGAGATGCTCGGCCAGCAGTCATGAGGCTCCTACGGAGCCTCCCACGACTACCCTGTGCGGAAGATCAATGCAGTTCGCGGACAGTTAATTATCCGATGTGGCCCGTTGAGCGGTAGTGGAACCCTCTGCCGCGTCGTGATGGCCACGACGGCTCGACCAAGCCGGCATCCTCCAAATCTTTGAGCACCCGCCCTACGTTGCTGGGGGCAGCGCGTGTAAGACTTGCCAATTCGGTGGAGCTGATGCGCCCTCGCTGATCCACGTAACTCCGGGCGATCTGCTCACGACTCGGCCATTGCCGCATCCGGCCGGTCTGCATATCCAATTCACGCAACGCATCCTCCGCCTCGTGCGACAGCCGCCAGGAAGGTCCCTGCTCGTCGACGGTGCCTTCAACAGGCATCAACGGCGCAAACTCACGCCCCTTAGCGACGAGCAACGCATAGACGCCACTGCGTGCGACAACGGGGGAATCCTGAATGATCCGCGCGATGGAAGCTTCGTCTGCCCAGCCCCGGTCCAGTACGAGGCGAAGTGTCAGCAGCGCGTTCAGGTCAATGGCCGTCGGACGGCTGCCCTGGATACGTCGCAGCCAAGCGATCCACGCCCGATCAGCTTCCCCACCAATCAGCGTGGTCCGGACGTAAGGACCATCCAGCTCCTCGATCGTTGGTGGTTCATGCCCAAGTCTGACCATGTCACGAAACATGCGATCCACGCCAACACCCTCCCGCTCGGCGACACGTAGCAAAGCAAGCAACTCCGCGAGGGAGGTGTTTCTGGAACGCGATGGATGGGTGAGAATGTTGTCCGGGGTGATTCCCTGCACGAAGCCGCCCGGACTCGTCACCCTCAGGTAGCTACCAACATACTCAACCACTGTCGGCCCGGGCACCGACCATTCCCGGTGCGCCACGCCGTTCACGATGGCCTCACGGGCGGCCCCCAGAGGGATCTCTCGCGCCTGGCCGACGATGAGTCCCTGCGGCATATGTACCGCGGGGACGGTTCCTTCTAACACCTGGAACACTTCAGCCAGCTCCTGGAGCAGCGATCGCCCATCGCGTCGAATTCGGAGCTGGCTGTCCTCACCGGCTCCCGGTCGCCGGATGAAGTCCAAAGCGGCCTCACCCCGTCCAATGAAGGCCAACACTCCAGCATTCGTGAGCGTCCCGTTCGGGGCGATCACGTTCAGTCGCTTCAGAAGGTCGAGGTCCCGCGCTTCCGCCAACTCCTGCGCGTGGTCCTCACCGGATGCCCTCAAGAAGTCACGCGCCACCGCGAAGGCACCTGCGCGGATTTCTTCCCAAGCAACGTTGGAGGCCTGTACCGACCAATCGAACTGTTGCGTCGCCATCCTTCGCGCATGCCACATCGCTACATTGATCTCCACACATTGCGTACCGACCCGCCATCGCAGCCTCTTACGAATGGGAACCGGCTGCAAGGCTTCCGGCACGCGAACCACCAGCAGTCACACCCACCTATCTGAAACTGACACAGTCACAATTAACCCGCTGATGAATTATGGCTGTGCAGGCTTTCGGGCGGCCAAGCCTTGCCAGGCTGGTGGCCAGCAGGTGTGGCGCATCGATAACGAACAGCCACCGCCGCCTTTCATCACGAAGGAGGCGTGCGGCGATGCATCACCGCACGGGATGACCTGCAACACCCCGCACGCGGTGACAACCGAGCCACTTCACGAGTTGGCCCCGCTGAGCTACACGTCGAATCGGAATGCACGATGAAACGACCTAGGGCAATGCCCACGAGATTGTCGCCTCGGCGTGTTCTACATCAGTCATGGTGGTCTGCAGTGTTCCTTGAACCATGGGCGTCGGCTCGGTGTCTTTGGTGCTTTCCCAGTTTCCGCTCCTCGCCTGTTTGGTTTCACGCACGCACATCCATGCGCAGGAGCGCACCGCGAGGCTGGAGATGACGTCGACATCGGCCTGAAGCCCCAAGATCTCTGTGGCGCGGTGACTGTAGGCACGCAGTGCCCCCGACTCGCTGCCGCACATCGCGGGCAACAGGTGAAACGACATTTGAAGGCACTCACCCCCAGCCAGTTCCCACGGCAGACCAACCTCGAGCGCCACCCATCCGTGAGGGAGCAGGGACGTTCTTCGAATCTCGCAGTTGTGCTCGGCTACCACCCAGGGCCGAGAGAAGTCATGGGGGCCTCGACCAACCGCACGCCCATCGATGACATGAACAAAACGTGCGACGCCATCGTACGTGGCTTCAATTTCGAGCAGATACCGGACCGTAGACCCGTCGGGGATGGTGTGGGTGAGCGAGGCGAACGCAAGAGCCATGACTACACCGTCGTTGAACGGCAACCGCCAGCTTTCGTAGACGGACTGGAGCGCTTCGATAACCTCCTGCCACTCATCGTTGCCCGTGGTGAAGGTGGGAGAGTTGGCCGCCAGGTAGCGCCTCAGCATGCCACTGCCAGTTCCCAGTAGCTTCTCGATGTTGTCCAACGCATCCAAACTGTTGGCTCTCGACGGGACCGACCTACCACTGACCCACGTGCGAAGCGCCGGTGCCGTGATCGGGGTGCCCAGCTCAGTGGCTTCCGCTGCCAGCCGACTAGCGCTGTAGCCGGCATCACGCATTGCCTTGTCGAGCGCGTCGGCGAAACCTGTGCCTTGCCCTGAGCTCAGTTCCTGCTTCATGCAGCCTCCCCGCGCAACGCCGCATCGAGTTCGGGGTCCGTAAGGCGTGTCGCCGCAACGTCCTCTTCGCTCCAGAGCCATCCCAGCTCCACGCCTCCGCCCCTCAAATCGTTCACTGTCCCGAATGCCTCGTTGCCTCGCACCTCAATCAGCTCGTACGATTTTGTTTCCTCGGGCCGCTCCCCCACTCCTTCAAAGCTCCGCAACCTCACCAACTGGGGAAGCACTTGTGGGCTGAACTCAATACTCAAGGAAAAGCGTCCAATCGTCCGCCCGGTGCTGATCCTTTGCCGGTTCCACCCCGAGGTCGCTGGTTGTGGAGCGCCAGACGGGCGAGTCTCAAACTCGACGGTGGTGATCTCGCCCGGCAGCAGCAGACGATCGAGCAACAGTTCCGCAACCGTCCCACCCGTCTTTGGGAATTCGCGCACCCTTCCCAGCCGCGCCCCGGATCTGGGGTAGATCATCCTGAACAGCGGGGGCACCTGAAGTTCCGGTTCGCGTTCGGTGAAGGTGGAGACTGAGATGCGCTCCACGGCGAACCGGCCAGCCTGCAGCACATAGATAGTGCTGGAGCGGACTAATCGATGCGTAGAGTCGTAGACGTACCGCTCCAGCACTGCGAGGTATCGAAGGTCCTCCGCCTCGTCCATACCAAAGTCGGCGCGTGCAACCCTCAGTTCATCACCGTGGGCAACGTTGTCAAGCTTACTGGGGCCTGCGTTCCACCAGCTCGCACCCCGCTCTGGGGAACGATGCTGTGCTTCAGTGAGGTATCCGCGCGGAGTATCCAAGATCGCTTCCAACGCTTCAACGGCCTCTAGTGCTGTGCTTCTCACCGGCCGGGTGCGCCCATTGCGCCAAAGGCTCAAGGTCGAGGGCGAGCAGCTGATCTTCCGTTCTTGTAATCGTGCGGCGATGCGCTCCAAGGTCAGTCCGCTGCGGTCGATGACCGCCGACAGCCGTACAGGAAAGATGCCGTCGGGAAGGGCGCGCGTGCTGCTCTCGTGGGCACGGGGGTTACTGTGCGAATCTTCGTCAACCATGGTGCTGCCCTCCTCGTTCATCAATCACCCACCGCCTATTGCGGAGCGTTCGTAGTCGAAGCATCGTACTGTTCGAGGGGTGCACTTCTTCGCCAAGTAGTGCATCGCTTGTCAATTGCTAGGAGCCCCACCCCCGCTTTTTTCTCTTTAATGCAATGCAACGCAACGTGCTAGCGCGGATGGTCGCACACCTACCTCGGCGTTCGGAAGGCGTCGGCACGAAGAGGCAGTGTGCTGCAGCGAACGCGAGAGTTCAGGACGCCTTCCTAAGCGGATCGGCTGGGTGAAGACGGCCCATGCACCCCGCACACGATGCCGCTTTGGCTCGAAAATCACGTCTGACAAGGGCATCTTCAGGTGTAGCGCTTGCCCTCTCGCCATGCGATGACACTTCGTCAGCGAAATCGCATCGCACGGCCACTGCAAGACCAACGCCGCGCCCTCGTAACTTTTGCATTGCGCATTGCATTCAGGTTTACGACAACTGCGGGAGGTCGAACTCATATTTCGGTTGAATCATCTCACCGTTTCCAGATTCTACCTTCATCACCCGCGGCATCGCTGCTCGAAGACAACAAAAACTCAACGTTTGGCGTACCGAAGGGGTTGTCATCACAACTTTCCAAGTCGGAGTGTGAGGCCCGCCAAAGCGATCATCTTGGTTCAGCGTACCGAGGTTGCCCTGCGAGTTGAACCCAATCGAGTGTTAGGTTCTCATACACCTAGTGCTCGACAGGCGACCTCGTTTCCGAGCTACGCCTGCGGGCACAGGCGAGCGGGTTCCTTGAACTCCGCTCCATAACTTTCAACTGAGGAAGGAAAATCGTGCGACGAATTCTCTTGGGTATCGCCGCCTCGGCGGTCGTGGCTAGTTCGGGAATGTTCGGGTCCATGGCAGCCCACGCGGCTCCGGCACAGGTGTCGCCGGCGACCACCACTACAGCGAGTTTCGGCTACTACCGCGTCTCCGCTGCCTACAAGTACGGGGTGAAGTACGAGTTCGCCAACAAGTCTTCCCGGGTCTACGCATACTCCCACGGCTGGTTCTACCTGTTTGCCCGCAACGCAGACGGCACCTACCGGCTGATCTGCATCACTTGGTGCAAGCCTTGCTACGTCCCGAAGGCTCGCCCCATCCAGGACAACATTGAACCCTTCAGCAGCGGGGTGCGTTCTTGATGATTTCGAAGCCTTCTCGCCGTGCCGTCGCGGTGGGTGCCGCTTGGACGGTACCCGTGATGGTTGGCGCTCAATCTGTTCCTGCGTTCGCGGCCTCTGAACCGGGTGGAGATATCCCCGTCCCTCCGGACGATGGTGATTCCAAAGTCGGCTTGCAGGGTCTGCTCAACATCGCAAAGGGATGTGGCGGCTACCAGCGTGGTCCGTACAGCATGGTGGTTAACACCACGGATATCTCGGACACCAAGCCGGTTTACGACGACAAGGGTGAGCTTGTTCGTTATGGCTTCTACGTGGAAAACGGCAAACCCACCGTCGAGCCAAGAAACGCGAAGCTCACCATTTACGTGCCCTCGAGGCTGGGGAGCATCAGGTGGACCAATCGCGCTACTTCAAGCGGCTGGTCGAATCTGACAGTGGATCGCACTGTCCCCCAGCACCGCGGAATGACGGCATACTCGGCAGTGTTCCGCGGCCAGTGGGTGTACCACAACGATTCGAAGCAGTGGATCGCAAGTGGCCCTGCCCCGCAGTGGGGAGCCAACCCGCCGAATCTCAGCTTGCAGGGCAGCGCGTGCGGCTACTGCAACAACGGCACTATGCCGGCAGCGGCCCGCCGGGAGGTGACCGTCGGGGACAAGGTCCTCACGTTCACCCGAGGGGTGCGCAACCTTCTGTGAACCCTACCCGGCGGCGCGGCTGGAACTCGAAAGACACGCCGCACCGTCGGGCGCGTCCCACATCCATCTCAACCCCTTGGGCCAGAGCCTTTGTCTCCTGTGGTCCGAAGCCATGTCGGGCCTCCTCGATCATCCTTCGAGGAGGCCCGATTTGCGTCTCTGGGCAACTGAGATCACGTTGCGAGCCACCTGCCAGCTTCGCGCGATGGATGACCCGAACAAACGCCGATCGGCTGACCTCCCAACCGGAGCCCGCAGGTCAGGAACACACCCTTCGATCAACTAGTGCAATCAGTCCCGAGTTGGAGCCTGACATTTCTTGGGCCACTTGTCGCGAATAGTTTCCGATGATTTCGACGGGGGCATCTGCGCCCTGGTCAATCCTCGGAGAGCCTCAGCCCTAGGTGGCTGAGCAGGCGGCGACGCCGCTGCCGAGGTTGAGGAGCGCTCCTGCACCGGGCGCAGCATGGCATGCACCGGCGCGTCACCGATGTGCAACACCTGGATCGTGCCGAAACCATGGCGTCGGTACAACGCCGCGACACGTGGGGTCGAGGCTTCCAAGTAGGCCGGCGCCTGGTCGGCGTCCACTCTGCCGAGACCACACCGACGACCTCGTCGCCATCCCTAGCGACGTCGACCGCACCCGCCTCCAGATACACCGCATCGATCATGGCGGTGAACTGCACACGCAGGACGGCCTCCGGGTGGGACCCTGCCTGCTCGGCCACGAGCGGGTCGTCCACGAACACCTCAACCAGCAGATTCACGTACGCATCGATCTCGGTTCGCCGGCCATCGGTCACGGTGATTCCCATAGGCTCCAACCTACCGACGATCGAGAGGCCGTCGGTCACTGCTCGTCCACGCTAACGCCTTCGATGGCTTCGAGCAGCCGGGTGCCGATCCGCTTCAGTGAGGCCGACTCCCACCGCCCTCTCCGAATAGCTTTTCTCTACGTCGATTAATTGCACAC
>NZ_CAMYFI010000045.1 GCF_947255005.1 uncultured Tessaracoccus sp.
GCGTCACACCACCTGGTGGAGCCAACGCACGGGAGCGTCTTCGGACGCGTGGCGGAAGTACTCGAGTTCCTCGTCCCACGGGGCGCCGAGAAGGCCGTCGAGTGCGTGATACAGATCTCCCGAGGTGGCAGCCTGCCGCAGGCGATCTTCCGAGACGAGCATGTCGCCGTGCACGCCCACCGTCGCGCAAAATGATCCGAGGGCTGGGGTGAACATGAAGCGCTGCCCGTCGCAGCCCTTCGACGGCTCCTCGGTTACTTCGAATCGCACCCTGCCCAAACGAGCCAACGCGCTCGCGAGGAGTGCCCCGGTGCCGGGGGCTCCTACCCAGGAGAGTTCAGCGCAGGTAGTGCCGGGTTCTGCCGGTTGGTTGATCCAAGCGAACTTCGCCGGCGCTTGCGTAGCACCAGCCACTGCCCACTCGACATGAGGGCGCAGCGCGGCCGGCGTCGAGTGGATGAAAACCATGCCTCGCGCCTGCTGTGTCGTCGATGCGTTCACTTGTACCTCCTGGTCGGCCTTGATTGCCTTCCCCTGCGATCACGAATCGACCAGGTGCCTTCATCTTGCCCCACAGCTCGCCACGAAACAAGCTGCGGTTGCCCCTCATCGCTCCCGGTGGTTTCCGTAAACTGAGTTGACGAGTGTGCCGGATCAGACATAGTTAAGACCATGAGACTTCCACTGGACTTCGTGATCAAGCGCCGCGACGCCATCTCACAGGTGCGCGCTACATCCTCCGGCGTGTACTGGCTCGCGAGCATCGCCGATCAAGACGGGCGCACCACGGTTCGCCGGTGGCGCGACGGCGAGACCGTCGACCTCACGCCAGAGGCGAGCGTCCGCACGCGCGTGATGGAGTACGGCGGCGGCGCCTACGACGCTGAGCACGACGCCGTCGTCTACAACGACGACTGCACCAACCAAGTGTTTCTCCTCGACGAGCACGGTGCCCGCCCGCTCACGCCCGAGCAGAACAGATACTTCTACGCTGGCCTGCACGTGCAGCTCGCGGATGGGGTCGTCGTCGCGGTTCGGGAAGACCACGATGCGCCGGGCGAGCCGCGCACGGAGGTCGTCGCTCTTCCGCTCGACGAGGTCTCCGAGGGCATCGTCGTCGCTACTGGCGCCGACTTCTACGCGGGGCCCCGCATCCGCAACCGCGTCGTCGCATGGCAGCAGTGGGACCATCCCAACATGGGCTGGGATACGTCGTCGATCTGGACGAAGAACCTCGACGACGACGAACCGGCCCGTAAGGTATACGCAGCCGACGGTGTGAGCGCACAGCGTCCGATGTGGCTGGCTGCAGGCAAGCTCGCCTACACCTCCGATGAGTCGGGCTTCTGGAACTGGCACGTCGCGGAAGACGGGCATCGCGCCACGTTCGCCGTCGATCACGACTGCGATACGCCGATCTGGGTTCTCGACCGGCCGGCAGCGTGCGCCGTCGGCCCCGACCTGCTGGCTACTATCGAGATCGTCGAAGGCTACGGGCGACTCGCGATGTGGCAGCCCTCTACCGGGGGCGTGACCTACCCGCTGCGCAGCACCGTCTGGATCGAATCGGTGGCTACCTTCGACGACAAGCTCTACGCGGTTGCGGAATGGGCCGACCGCCCCGCAACGCTCGTGGCCATCTCGCCCACTGGCACGGTGGACGAACTCGCCGGGGCCGGCGATGCGCCCTGCGTGGCGAAGATGGCCGCCCGCAAGGCCGGCGAGGTGCACTACTGGTTCGCGGCCCCTCCCGGCGTCGAGCGTCCGCCGCTCATCGTGAAGACCCATGGAGGGCCGACGGCGCAAGCCACGGCCGGGTACAGCGAGGAAATGCAGTTCTGGCTCTCACGCGGCTTCGCCGTCGCGGATGTGAACTACCGCGGATCCACCGGCTTCGGGCGGGCCTACCGCGACGCGCTGCGCGGCAAGTGGGGCGTGGCCGACGTCGAGGATGTTGTCGCGGCGGTGCGCGATCTGAGCGAGGCTGGCCTCGTCGACCCTGATCGCGTCGCCATCAAGGGTGGCTCCGCGGGCGGCTACACCACGCTGCAGGCGCTCGTCACCACCGACGTGTTCAGCGCCGGGCTTTCGCGCTACGGCATCGGCGACTTGGAGGCGCTCGTCAGCGACACCCACAAGTTCGAGTCGCGCTACCCCTACGGGCTGATCGGTGGCGAGTGGCCGGAGGCACGCGATCTCTACGTGGAGCGCTCCCCCATCCACCACCTCGACCAGCTCTCGACGCCGATGCTGATCATGCAAGGCCTGGAAGACAAGGTCGTGCCACCCAACCAGGCGTTCCAGATGGCCGACGCGGTGCGCGCGGCCGGCAAGCCGCTCGCGCTGCTGACGTTCGAGAAGGAGGGGCACGGCTTCCGCACCATGGATGCGCGCGGGCGTGCGCTCGCCGCCGAGCTCAGCTTCTTGGAGCAGGTATTCGGGATGCCGATCAGCGACGACATCCCGTCGCTCGAGATCGAAAACCTGTAGCGACGGCGCCCGTCGCGGGCTCAGGCAGCTGGCCTGGGGCCGAAGATGGCGGTGCCGATGCGGACGATGGTCGAGCCTTCAGCGATGGCGAGTTCGAAGTCGCCGGACATGCCCATGCTGAGCTGATTCCACGCGCACTCGGGGAAGGCCTCACGCAGGCGGTCACGCAGCTCGCGCAGGGTTCGGAAGCAGCCCGCCACTTCGTCGCGGTTGGGGGACGGCATGGCCATGGTCATGAGCCCCTGCACGTTGAGCGCCTCGAACTCGAGGAGGCGTTCGACGAAACGCTCGGCCTCGCCGGGCGCGATGCCCGCCTTCTGGGGTTCGTTCGATGTGTTGACCTGCACGAGCACGGACAGGGTGCGCCCCGCGTCGCAGAGCCGTTGATCAAGGTTGGCGGCAAGCTCGAGGGAATCAAGTGAGTGCAGTTCCGCCGCGGCTTCTACCACGAGCTTGGCCTTATTGCGCTGGGCGTGCCCGATCATGACGAAGCGAGCATCGGGAAGCTCAGCGTGCTTGCGCGCCAGTTCTTGCAGGCGGTTTTCTCCGAACATCCGGTAGCCGCGATCCATGCAGGCACGCACCTCGTCGGCGGAGCGAAACTTCGTAACGGGCATCAACCGAATGTCTGACGGGTCTCGTCCGGCTGCCTGCGCAGCACGCGCGATCTTCGTTTCCAGCTCTTCGAGTGCAGTTGCTATGGCCATCGTGCCCCCAAGGATATGACCCCGAGCGCGGCCAGTGCAGCAAAGATGAGGGCGAGCCCTGCGTAGCGGTCTGCCACCTCCACGGGTACGCGTTCGTACCCGACGGATTCGCTGATGGCGTGATAAGTTTCGTCGAGCTGCCCTGCCGATTCGGCCGAGTACTTCTTCCCGCCGGAGAGTTTGGCGATGTCGGACAGCTCATAGTGGTCGACGGGAACGCGCTGGCGAGTGCCGTCGTCGTCAACGACGTAGCCATCGTCGGTGCCGTAGGCGATGGTGTAGACGGGCACTCCGCGTTCTTTCGCGGTCTTCGCCCCGGACGCGGAAGAACGCCCCATGTTGGTGGCGCCGTCGGAGAGCAGCACGATGACGGCGGGCGCGCCCTTGTTTGGGTTCTTGGGGTCGGGCGGCACGAGCGCCAGGGAATCAAGCCCGGTGTAGATGCCCTCACCAATCGCGGTCGATGGCGCCATCTTCAGCGAATCGATGGCCCGGGAAGCGGCGCCCCTGTCGACGGTGGGTGGGACGACGAGCTGCGCGGTGCCTGCGAACGACACCACTGCGACGTTGAACGCCTTCGGTAGCGTGGCGATGAACTCCTTCGCCGATTCTTTCGCGGCGATCATGCGCGTCGGCTTGATGTCCTCGGATTCCATCGACCACGACACGTCAATAGCCACGACGATGGTGGCGCGGTCACGCGGCTTGTTGGCGTAATCCTTGGGTACGGCCCAGGCCACAATCAACATCGCGATGCTGAGCAGCGACAGCAGCACCGCCCCGTGCCGTTTCCAGGCGGCGTCTTTAGGCAGCACTTGGTTGATGCGGTTGCGCCGAGTGGGTCTCCGGTTCTGCTGACGGGTGGCTAACAGAAGATAGAGCAGGCCAATCGCGGGCACCAGCACTAGTGCATAGAGCCGAACCGGGTACATGAACTCGAGAATCTGCGGAATCACTTCGGCCACCTCGCTGCCATCATCACCGCGCCAAGGGCTGCGACGATCGCGAACCCGAGCGAAGCGAACGCGTACTGAGCGGTGATGGGTTTTTGCACTTCCTCGTAGCCAAACGTCGATTCGAGGTTCTTGTAGGCATCTTTGAGGGCCCCGGCACTGTCGGCGGTCACAGGCTTGCCATCGGTGGCTTTGGCGATGTTGTCGAGCGCCGCCACGTCGGGGGCAACGTGTTCGCGTTTCCCATCAAGGTCGACGTAGCCATTCTCAGTGCCGAACGCGACGGTGTAGATCGGCACCTCGGCCTGCTTCGCGCGCTGAGCCGCAGCGACGGGGTCGCCGCCGTCGGTGTTCGTCCCGTCGGAGAGCAGCACCACCATGGCGGGAGCTGGCTCTTCATCGTCGCTCACCGGAGCAAGCTTGACAGCGGCGAGGGCCTCGTCGATGGAATCGCCAATCGCGGTGCCGTCTTTCAGCTGTAGCGCCCCAATCGCGCGCGAGAGGGCACCGCGGTCGGTGGACGGCGGCATCCGCACCGACGGCTGCCCGTTCAGCTCCACGAGCGCGACGTTGTAGCTCTCCGGCAAACCGTTCACGAACTCCTGCGCTTGCTGCTTCGCCGCGTCTAGGCGGTTGGGTGAAACGTCGGTGGCCTGCATCGACTGCGACGTGTCTACCACCATCACGACGGTTGCTCGCTCCCTACGTTCCTTCTCCGTGCCCAAGGGCTGCGCCCAGGCGAACGTGAGGGCCACCAGCGAACACAACGACATGGCGACGGCCACGTGGCGCGTCCAGCGCTTTTGCCCACCGACGACTTTCCCCAGCACTCCGGTGTTCGTGAAGCGCATGGAGAAGCGTTTCTTGAGGCGCAGAAGGATGACGTACAGCAAAACGAGCACGGGCAGCGCCAACAGCGCCCACAGCCGTTGCGGTGATTCGAAGTCAGGCACCCAAGAAAACATCTACTTGCTCACCCCCTGCGGGGGCTGGTGAAGGAACGCAGCGGTGCGGCGGTAGTTCAGCACGAATCGTGCGATGTCTGTCACCCAGTCTCTGTCGGTGCGGAGCCGGATGTGCCCGGCCCCTGCGCGTCGGATGGCGGTAGCGACGCGTTCTCGCTGTGCAGCCGTGGCAGCGTTCATACGGTCGCGCGCGGCTACGTCGGAGGTATTGATGTAGCGGGCGAAGTCTGTTTCTGGATCACGGATGAGCATCTCTCCGACGTCGGGAAACTCCACCTCCGCGGCATCGAGCACCTCGATGCACAGCACCTGGTTGCGCACGCCCAGCCGACGCAGGGCCCTTTCCCAGGGTGGCGGCACATCGGGGTCGAGTTCGTCCTCGCCTGGCGTGAGAAAGTCAGACACCACCACGCGCATACCCCGTCGGCGCTGCATCCGGGCGAGCTGCTCGATGCCCTCGCCGAGTTCGAAGGTGGCTTCGGTGTTGTCTTGGACGATGGGCTCTTCCAGCATCTTGCGCAGCAGCCCATACAGTGCGGTACGGCCGCTGCGGGCCGGAATACGTTTCACCTCGTCGGAGCGCATCATCATGCCGCCGAAGCGATCGCCCATCTTCTGACTCAAGAATCCGATGGTGGCGATGGCGGCGATGCCGAGGTCACGCTTCGTGATGCCTTCGGTACCCCAGTTCATCGACGGAGTGAGGTCGAGTAACGCCCAGATCTCGAGCTCGCGGTCGGCCATGGTGTCACGCACGTGCGGAATGCCGGTGCGGGCGGTGACGGCCCAGTCCATCTTGCGCACGTCGTCTTGCCCTGGTTGGTAGACGCGGGCATCGTTCGTGTCAGTGCCTGGGCCGGGCAGCAGGCCAAGGTGGTCACCTTGTAGGAAGCCCTCGAGCCGACGCACGACGGTGAGCTCGATCCGTCGAAGTGCAGCTTCCGGAGCGAGCCTGTTCAAAGGGATGGTGGGACCCGTCGGCGCGTGGAGCACCGACGTTGCCGCGCCCACCTGCCCCGGGGCCTCAAACTGCGGCTGTCTCACGGCGACTAGGCGCGTCCTGGTTCACGGGAAGGGCCTTGGGTAGCCGCGGGCTGCTGGCTGTTCCACACTGGGGTGGGGGCAGGAACCATCGCGACGATGCGCGCGACGACGTCGTCGGGGTTGACGTTGTCCGCCACCGCGTCGAAACCCAGCACGAGCCGGTGCGCCATCACGTCCTTCGCCACGGCCTGCACGTCGGTGGGGAGCACATAGTCGCGGCCGTTGATGAGCGCAAGCGCCCGGGACGCGGCGACAAGGCCCAGGGTCGCGCGAGGCGAGCAGCCAATCGAAATGACCGATTCGAGGTCAGGCATACCGAAATCCGACGGTTCACGCGTTGCAAGCACGAGCCTCACAATGTATTCGGCCACCAAGTTGTGGACGAACACGTTTGAGGCCATGTCCTGCAGGTGGCGAATCAGTTCCGGGTTGAGAATGCGCTGTGCGGTCGGGGGCGTGACGGACATGCGTCGCAGAATTTCAAGCTCCTCGTTGCCGCGCGGATATGGCACGTCGACCTTGACGAGGAAACGGTCGCGCTGCGCCTCCGGCAGCGGGTAGACGCCCTCGGATTCGACGGGGTTCTGGGTGGCAATCACGATGAATGGCTTGGGGGCAGGGTAGGTCTTACCGCCGATGGAGACCTGCTTTTCCGCCATGAGCTCGAGCATGGCAGACTGCACCTTCGCTGGCGCGCGGTTGATCTCGTCGGCGAGGACGAAGTTCACAAAGACCGGCCCCAGTTCGATGTCGAATGACTCCGAGGAAGCCGAGTAGATGCGGGTGCCGACGATGTCTGAAGGCACCAGATCGGGCGTGAATTGGACGCGCGCGAAGTCGCCGCCAACGACGTCCGCGAAACTCCTCACTGCCAGAGTTTTCGCAACACCGGGCACACCTTCCAGCAAGCAATGGCCCTTGGCGAGCAGCGACACCATGAGCTGCTGCACCATGTGTTCTTGACCCACGATGACTCGCTGCACCTGGCTGATGGCTTGCCCCAACAGCTGCGCCGCTTCGGCAACGTTGTTCGGCATGGCTGCCTGTTCGTTCGGCGAACTGCTCACGCGCTTGGTCTCCTTGCTCAAGAATGTACTGCCGCTACGATACCGTCCAAAGCAACCGCTCACCCGGGACGCGTTTGGCGGCTGCACCGTGATGCTTGCACTATATGGTTCGATGGAGTCAATGAGCGAGCCAAACGACGAGCTCGGGCCCGAACCCGACGCCACTACTGAGGTGCCGCGCGATGCACTCACGAAGAGCAGGCGCGGTGCCGCTGCGTTCCCTCAGGAGCCATTCCGCGGACACGAGCCACTGCTCGACGACGACCCCGTCAAGGTCGACACGTTCTGGCTCGACGCGCGCCTGGCCAGCACGCCAGCTGGTGTGGCCTACGCCGGCCACGAGGACCACTCCGACGAGGTTATGCTGCTCCTGCTCAACGACGGCGCCGCCGGCGATCCGGCAGCGCGAGCACGCTTCTCGGGTGAGATCAACACCATGCACATCGACACCGTCGTGGCTCGCGGTGGAGAAGGCCAAGACGAAGGCCGGATGGGCGTGCGGTTCCGGACGGAGGAACGCAGCCCGCAGTTGGAAGATCTGCCCCCCACCGCACCTTGGGCGGCTCTTGCCTTCGACGGGTCTGCCGCAGCCGTGGCAGAGGCTCGTCGGGTGCTGAATGCCGTCGATTTGGAGACCGCCGCACCCATCAGCAAGCCGAGCGGACCGAGCTTCCAACTTCCTTGGATTCACCAAACGGGGGTCGGGCGCACACGGATATGGCCCCTTGCTTGGCCCGCACGTAACGACCAGGCTGGATGGATTTCCATCTTCACGTCGTGGCTGCTGATGCTGCTGCTCGCCGCGCTGGGGTTGTTGCTCGCCATTCTCGTGTTCCAAAACGCGCCGCTGGTGTCTCCCCCGGCGCCGATCCCGTCGCAGGGGTCCGAGGGTGGCAGCGGCAGCGGATCACCCCAGTCGGGTTCTCCGCAGTCAGGAGATCCGTCTGGCCCGCCCAAGACTGACCACACCCACAAGCCCACCATGGGCGAACCAGGCGAGTCGGAGTCAGACGGTGGTGGCGAGCCGACGGTGAACCGGCGGCTGTAACCTCGCAGGCGCTGCGCGTGGTGGGGCGTGCGGGGCTCGAACCCGCGACCCAGGGATTATGAGTCCCCTGCTCTAACCGGCTGAGCTAACGCCCCTCGTCGCGTGCAATTGAACTCGACAAGCTTAGCGAATCGCCGCCCTGTCCTGCGTGCTACGGCGCGATGGTGTCCAGCCAGCGCGCAACGCCCGCAGGTCCGTCGCACAACACGTCGGCACGCGATGCGAGTTCCGGGCGCTCGTCGGAGGTGGACACCACGACGACGCCCGTTTCGCCTCGCGCCTGCCGCTGGCGGATAACGTCGAAGGCGGGGACATCGCCCAGATCGTCGCCGACCATCGCGACGGCATCGCAGCACACCTCCTTGATTAATGCACGCAGGGTGTCTCCTTTAGAAATCTGGTGTGCACGCAGCTCGAGTACTTGCTTGCCAGGCTCGATGGTGAGGCTGTAGCGCCGAGCGACAGCGAGCACTTCGGGTTCGATCTCATCGAGCGTGCCGGCGGGGGCGCGTCGGGTATGTACCCCCAGGGCATGGTGCTTGTCCTCGAGATACAGCCCCGGATACTGCTCCGCCAAACCAGCGAGATCACGCAACGCCGCACGCACCGATTCCGGAGACTCGGGCACCTGCCGACCACCCTTGTCGAGGCGTTCTGCGCCGTACTGGCCGAGCACAATCAGCTTGGACAGCAGGGCCGCGTCGAGGCAGGCCAGCTCTTCTACTTCGTCGACGGGCCGGCCCGTGATGATCGCCACCTGGCCGATGCGCCCGATGAGACGTCCGAGCGCGTCGCGGGCATCAGGATGTATGTACGCCTGCGTGGGGTCAGGAACTACGTCAGAGAGTGTGCCGTCGAAATCCAGCGCAACTAGGGTGGATTCCGGGTGTGCTGCTGCTGCTTGTAGAAATGCTTTCTCATAGTCGGTGGTATGTGCAGGTGTATCCATGCACCAAGCCTTGCATGTTTCGGGCTTCGGTAGGGTGGACAGCAACATTAGGAGGAGCAGATGTCCGCTTCATTCGTTGTTGTCGCCAATCGTTTGCCCGTTGATCGCATCGTTCACGATGACGGATCCGTCGACTGGCGCACGTCGCCGGGCGGGCTCGTTACTGCCTTAGAACCCGTGATGCGCCGCAAGGGTGGTGCTTGGGTTGGCTGGCACGGAGCCCCGGATGAGACCATCGAAAGGTTCGAGCACGACGGCTACGAAATCGTTCCGGTCTCGCTCGGGCAAACCGAGTACGAGGAGTACTACGAGGGCTTCTCCAATGCGACGTTGTGGCCGCTCTACCACGACACCGTCGCGTTCCCCGAGTTCCACCGCGAGTGGTGGGAAGCGTACCAGAAGGTCAACCGACGCTTCGCCGACGAAGCCGCTAACGTCGCTGATGAAGGGGCGACAGTCTGGGTGCAGGATTACCAGCTGCAACTCGTGCCCCAGATGCTGCGGGAGCTGAGGCCCGATCTCAAGATCGGATTCTTCCTCCATATCCCCTTCCCCCCGATCGAGATTTTTGCCCAACTGCCTTGGCGCAGGCAGATCGTCGAAGGGCTACTCGGCGCTGATCTCGTCGGTTTCCAGGTGGAAGGCGGCGCCCACAACTTCCTGCGGCTCGTGCACAAACACACCGAGCTCACGGTGGAAGGTGACACAGTACACGTCGATGATTCACACCACTGCACCGCTCGGGCATACCCCATTTCAATCGACTCGGCGGGCTTCGCGGCGCTGGCCGAATCCCCCGAAGCCGTGGAGGAAGCTGAGCAGCTCCTCGACGACCTCGGGCATCCCAAGCACGTGTTCTTAGGTGTGGATCGCCTCGACTACACCAAGGGCCTCCGGCAGCGCATTCGAGCCATGGGTGAACTGTTCCGCGATGGGAAGCTCGACCCACAAGAGACGGTGTATCTACAGGTGGCGACACCGTCGCGTGAACGCGTGAGCGAGTACATGAAATTGCGCGACGACATCGACCTCCTGGTCGGGCGCATCAACTCTGAGACTGGCGACGTCGGACGGGCCCCCATCGTCTACATGCACCGCGGATTCCCCCGTCAGACGATGGCGGCAATGTACCGGATCGCCGACGTCATGCTCGTAACCCCTCTGCGTGACGGCATGAACCTCGTCGCCAAGGAATATGTAGCCTGTCACCCCGGTGACGGCGGCTCCCTCGTGCTGAGCGAGTTCGCTGGTGCGGCCAGCGAACTCGAGCAGGCCTACAGCGTGAACCCGTACGACCTCAACGGCATGAAGAGTGTGTTCATGCGCGCGCTCACCGACCCGTATGAGGAACGCGCGAAGCGCATGCGGGCGATGAAGGAACAGGTCTCCACCCACACCATCGAACGCTGGGCCGATTCTTTCCTCAGCGACCTCGCGGGGGTGTAGTAGCTGCGTCACGCTCGACTGAGCGCACGCCAGCCGCTCATGTTGGGCCTCGTGAGCCCATTTCTTGAATCTGGAGTGCGTCCAGTCGAGCGGCGGTTACGGGTGACCGAAAGCTATCACTTAACTAGCTGCGACACGCGACCTCGCGAGACGCCCAGAATCGCTGCCGAGTCGCTCACCGAGAAACCCGCGTGACGAAGCCGACGCGCAACGTCACGGGAGCGCTTGGCTGCCGCTGCTGTTGCCTCCGCTGCTTGCTCAGTTGCGGCACGTGCAGCTGCCACTTCTTCCCCCAGCGCACCGATCTCCGGAGCAATTTCAATCTCCCAAGCAGAATGATCGACGTCCTCTTGAATGGTGTCGAGGTAGTCGATCACCTGCTGACGAGCTTTGTCGAGCGAAGCAACCTGAGTCCAGCAGTTATCTTCATTCCACAGTTCCCAGCCGCCGCTCCAACGCCGTGCTGTGATCGTGACCCTAGGCATGCTTACTCCTCTCGATGGCTTTGAGCGCTTTGGCCGTGAGACCCGGCGAGACCTCACGGGTTTGTGTGATGGACACCTGAATCGCGCCGTGTGACCAAACCTCGTGATCGCCCTTGCCTTGGCGCGACACGAATCCCGCTTCCCGAAGCTTTGGGGCGAGTTCCCGGTACTTCATCGGCTTGGTCAGAGTATCAGTTTATCCTACCTAAACCCTACAGCTGTTCTGACCACGGAGGTTAGGTATGTGGGGGTCGGCGGGTTGGCTGGACAACGGTGAAGACCCCCGATGGGGTGTGGAACTACCACAGAACCGCACCACCAAAACAGAGGTCTTCATGTCCCACACTAACGCTGTCTTGACTCCGACGGGTCGTCTCCGTCTCGCCAGACTCGTGGTCGACGACGGCTGGGTCCTGCGACGGGCGGGGTCCGCAACAAGGTCGCTACCGCAGCCAACCGCCGACCCGGCTACGCGTTCCTTCACAACGCCGTTGACGACTATTCCCGCCTCGCCTACACCGAGATCCTCACCGATGAGCACAAGGACACCGCCGCAGGATTCTGGATACGTGCCAATGCCTGGTTCAACTCCATGGGCATCACCGTGAAACGAGTCCTGACCGACAACGGCTCGTGTTACCGCTCGAATGCCTTCAAAACCGCGCTCGGTAAGAACATCAGCCACAAACGCACTCGCCCATACCGGCCACAAACCAACGACAAAGTCGAACGATTCAACCGCACCCTACTCAAGGAATGGGCCTACGCCCGCACCTACACATCAGAAACCGAACGCATCGAAGCGTTCCCCACATAGCTGCACCACTACAATCACCACCGAGGCCACACCTCACTCAACGGCCAACCACCAGCCGCGCGTGTACCCAACCTCCCCGGACAGAACAGCTAGCGGCAACAATCGCCAGGCGCTGCGCATGCTCACGGGCGACTCTACTGGTGTCACGCGCTACAACGACCCGCGGCCACACGATCACCAGCGCCACCGCCGCCGCACGAACAGCAATGGCAATCCCCGTTCCGGTTGACATGCTGAACTCGATCGGACTCGATGTCCGCTGCTCAGGCGGCACCTCCAGTTCGCCAATTGCAGTTAGCAGAAACGGGGGATGCAGACCGTCGCGAAACCGAATCCGGCCAGCCCCAACGCCGACCCGAGGGACTCATCCCTACCCATCCGCGCCACCGCCATGAATCCGCCGACGAAAATCATGCCCACGCCGAACACCTGGAGGACCACGGAATACCAGTCCAAAAAACTCAAACATAGCTACACCCTCCCAGCAGCATCTGACAGGAATCCGGAATGCTGCCTGGAACTCGGAGGGCCTGCCCCAACGGCTTCCCTCTAACGTCGTCAATTACGCACGACGTTGTGCGGTTGGTCAACCTGAGCGCCGGTCAACCCGCGCAGCACTAGACCGTGGAGCGGCGATCGAGCAGCCAGATGATCGCGGCAAATATCGATGACGCCGCCAAGAACGGCGCAACCAGCCGACCAGCCCCCGAGACGAACCCTGCGGCATTGACGTCATAGCTGAACAGCAGCAGGAGGATCGCCGCGGCAATCCCCGGGATGACCAGCCAGCCGGGGACTCGTCCCCGGACGAGACCCGCCGCCAGCCCCACCATCATCACGGTCCCGCAGATCAGCGAGAGGACTGGAACAACGTCGAGATAGACAAGGAGAAAGGGGTCGAACCATCGATGGGTCTCGAATCCCCGCCCTCCACCCTGAGCGCCGAAGGCGGTCGTATAGGTAGGGAGAATCATGAGCACGACTGCAACCGCGGCGGAGAGCAGCGCTACTAGAATCCCGATTGCTTTCGTCATTTCATCATTTCAGCATAAAGTGCGTGTTTGTCGCCACGATCCCCGAGTTCAAAACGACCGCTTGCTTACCCTTATAGGTGTAATGGACGATATTGTGACCATCCTTCGACTTACCCTAAGCGACGACAGCGTGCTTAATGGTTTTTCCGTCAGTGTAAGCATCCGGGAGTTCTCCGAACAGGATCACAGGCCGACCATTGTTAAGCGCCGAATTCACGTTGGTGCTGAGCCAGTTGTACCACGTCGTTGAACTCACTTCATGCGGATGGCTGCGTGGTATCCGATGCCATCGGCAACCGGGAGGCCCCATGACGCCATATCTCGTCCGTTACGGATCAAGTCGGCGAAGTCTGCACCAGAGACTGCCTTGATGTTGGTTCCAGAACGATGAGCTGCTGGGATCAAGATCTTTCCTTTGCGCGCGTGCCAGTAGCGCATCACGATCGTGGCCGCGATCCAGCCGCACCGTCCTTCCGCAGCAGTGTTGTGCAACACCGTGCAGCCGGTGATATAGCCGTAGCTCGGGATCCGGAACCTCGATCCCTGGAGAGTTCCCCGCACACTCGGGCAACAAGCGGTTGAACAACGCGCTGTTCTACTCCGCCTGGGTCGCCTCGCACTCGGACCCGATCTCCAAGGCCTACTACGATCACAAGCGCGCCGAGGGCAAGCGCCACAACACCGCCGTGATCTGCCTGGCCCGCCGCCGCTGCAACGTCATCTTCGCGATGCTCCAACACAGCACCTACTACCAGCCAACAACCACCACCCCTACACCCGAGCCAGCCACACTCGCAGCTTGACTCAGAACGTAGGGACCCCCCCTTACATTCAAGTAAAGAGCAGCAGATGCGAGGTTGGGAATCGGACTCGCTCCACCTCATCCACACGTGCCTGCCCCAAAATGCCCAGCGGCCCGGCTAAGCTTCTTGCCTAGCCGGGCCGCTGCACTTGGCTCCCCGGACTGGATTCGAACCAGTAACCCTTCGATTAACAGTCGAATGCTCTGCCGTTGAGCTACCAGGGAATGGTGGCGTAACCACGCGAGGATTAACGATAGCAGGCCTCCCGCAAGGACGCCAAACGCTGCTCAAGTCAGCCCGTACTCGGCTTTCAGGCGATCGGTTTCCTCCACGACCAAAGCGGCCGTCATCGGATCGGTGAGGCGCGCACCACCACTGGGCACAGCGAAGAACTGGAGCTGCTCGTCCGCGCCGAGCGATCGACGAACGATGATCCTCACCTCGCCGGGATCGAGGTCGTGCTGCACGGACCCTACCGTCGATGCCTGCACCCGCTCTTGGAACAGCATCGGCAGTTGTCCGGGGCGCTCAAGGCTCGCTTCGTAGGCTTCGCCTTGCATGTCTGTCCACCGGAAGATTCCCTTCTCGGCGCGCCAGCTTCCGCGCTCTACCTCGTGCCAGCCCATGGCGATCCATTCCCCGTCGCGCTTGACCGCAACCCTATCGACGGTGCCCACGACGACCGGTTGCCCATCGGCGTCCCTGCCCTGCGCCAGAATCTTGGCCCGAGGGCCGAGGGCCGTCGCGAGGTCTTGGTCTTTGCGTGCCGTCATGCAATCCATCCTGCACCATGTGGACAAGAAAGTGTTGTCCGTTGCATTCGCAAAAAATCCTGTGGAGAACTCAGCGCGGCGACCGTCGACCGTGGTTCGGTGTTGCCCATGATTACTCTGCCTGATTTCGACATGACCCCCGACGAACAACGCCTCCTGACGCTCGCCGTCGCCACCATCGAGCCGGCATATGCCCTCGTACGCCTGGCCCCCACCAGTCTCGTGTGCTGGCAGGCCATCGTCATGGGCCTCGCCGCCGAGCGCAGGCTTTGGGAAGGCAACCTTCGCCTCGTCTACAGCATCGCCTTTGACGCCCACCGACGCGGCAACGGCGACTTCGAGGAGCTCTTCCAAGAGGGCTGCCTGGCCCTCCAGCGTGCGATCCGCAGATTCCGCCCCGAGCTCGGATTCCGGCTCTCCACCTACGCCCACGACTCCATCGTCCGCCACGTACGCCACCACGCCGACCCCGGCCAGTACGTCTTCGACTCCAGGCACTTCAAGCGGGTTCGCCACCTCGTCCTGGAAGACAAAGCGCCGGAGCAGGTCAGTATGGCGACGATGGCCCGTCGCGTGAATCCTGAGGTACTCGACCGGATGGCGGACCCCGTCGACGCGTATGAGGAGATCCACGAGCAGAACATGGAGTTCCTCGAGCTCCTCCCTGACTTGCACGCAGACCTGCTGCGGCGACGCTTCGGTCTCGACGGCCCCGTGTGGAGCCAATCGGAACTCGCCGCGGACCTCGGGGTATCGACCTCCACGATCTCGAGATGGGAGCAACGCGCGCTCGAGCAAGCCCACCAGCTCCTCACCGCTGACCGCATGCTCAAGGTGGCCTAATGGCTTAGCTGAGGCCCACCTGCTGCAAACGCTTCCGCACCATCTCCAGCTCGGTGAGCTCCGCGAACTTCTGGCGATACTCCGCCTCATTCTTCGTCGGATCGGTGCGCTGCAACTTCGACTTCAAATCGTCAATCTGCCTCGATACCCGTCGAAGCTGCAGTCGCGACGAGTGGACCAGGGAGTACTGCTCGTCGGGCTCACGCCACAGGGGTTCCACCAGCAGCGCCACCATGAGCTGAGCCGTATTCTCCGACGGTGCCTCCTCACGCAACCGCGTCTCCCAGTCGTCGCCGAACGGGACCCGTCGGATCAGGGTCATCACCGCCACGTAGCCAGGGTGGGTGAAGTCGTCGGGCTGCACGCCGTTCCAGTCGGTGTCGAAGGTGGTCGGGTGCTGCAACATGAGCTTGAGCGCGTCGCGTTCGAGCCGCAGTGAGCGATCATTCGGGTCGGGCCACCCGTCGTCGCGTGGCCGGCGAGCCGGCGTCGCTTCCTCATACGCCGGCTCGCTGTGGCGCCGACGTTGCACCTCGCGGCGGACATCGTCGACGTCCATACCCAGGATGCCGGCGAGATCACGCAAATACTGCCCGACGAGGGATTGGTCGCGGATTGAAGTGACCAGCTCCCCCGCTTCGCGCGCGGCTCCCAAGCGTCCTTCGGCGCGGTCGAGGTCGTAGCGTCGGGCGATGTTCTCCATCACGAATCGATACAGCGGAATGCGCGTGGCGACGAGCTCCCGCACCGCCGCATCGCCCGACTGCATGCGCAAATCGCACGGGTCTAGCCCCGTCGGTTCCACCGCCACGTAGGTTTGGGCGACGAAGTTGTGGTCGCCTTTGAAGACCTTGAGCGCTGCCGCTTGCCCGGCGGCATCGCCGTCGAAGGTGAAGATGACCTCGCCGTGCAGGCCATCTTGTGTGCCGAGCAGGCGCTGCAGTACGCGGGCGTGGTCGTCGCCAAATGCGGTGCCGCAGGATGCCACGGCGGTCTCCACCCCAGCGATATGGGCGGCCATCACGTCGGTGTAGCCTTCGACAATCACCGCCTGCGACCGCTTACCGATCTCTCTGCGGGCGAGATCGAGCCCGTAGAGCACCTGCGATTTCTTGTAGACGGGTGTCTCCGGCGTGTTGATGTACTTGGCTGGGAGGCGGTCGTCGTCGTAAATCCGCCTGGCGCCGAATCCCAACACCGATTGGGCGGAATCGCGAATGGGCCACAGCACTCGCCCGGCGAAAAAATCTCTGCCGAAGTCCCGGATGAGGCCCGCGGCCTTGAGCGTTTCGTCGTCGAACCCTTGAGCCCGCAGCGCCTGGCGCAGCGCGTAGCCGTTCTTCGGTGCGTAGCCGATCTTGAAGTGCTGGGCGTGCTCGCGGGTGAAGCCACGGCCGTCGAGGAACACGCGTCCCGCAACGCCTTCCGGGGATTCCAGTTGCTGCGCGAAGAAGTCTTCGGCCGCGGCGTTGGCTTCCAGAATGCGCTTTCGCAAACCTGGCGCCTGCGCGGGTTGCCCGTCGTCTTCCATGACGAGTTCGACGCCGTAACGGTCGGCCAGCATCTGCACCGCTTCGAGGAACGAGAGGTTCTGATTGCGCTGCAGGAACGTGATGACGTCTCCGCCTTCACCGCATCCAAAACAATAGAAGAAGCCTCGCGCAGGAGTGACGTGGAAGCTGGGCGTCTTCTCGTCGTGGAACGGGCACAGGCCCTTCAACGACCCGCTGCCGGCATTGCGCAGCATGACGTACTCGCCGATGATTTCGTCGATCCGGGCGCGCTCGCGAACCTTCGCGATGTCTTCTTCCCTGATCCGACCAGCCACGCCAGCCATCCTAGTCGCCCCGCCAGCCACAATGGCCACCGGTATCATGCGACAATCCTGCCCAGCGTTTCTAGTCCCCTATATCGTTACGAGGTCGTCCGAGGTGTCACCGTCGGCGGCATCACAGTGTTTTCGTACATCCCTGAGACAGTGATGATGACCCACAGAGTTACACACCCTGGAGCCACCACCACTGTTCCACATCTATGTATCTCGATTGTTATTCCTTCTTTGAAGGAGGATAAATATCCAGGTTACGAGAACAACAAATATTATTATTGCTATTAATTCCCATGGATTCATGCTTCTATACCATCTTTCAGGAAATGCCACGAGTTGTAGTAAGCTTTATCTCGGTACCCTGGTTGACTTGAAGCCAGTAGACGCTGGTTCCAGCTACCGGTATATCTGTGTGAAAATGACACGTGAGTCTCACTTTAGAGGAGCTGACTCGATCCAAGGCAAGGCTACCTAGAACCCCAACACCAGAACATTGACCTCCGTAATACCTATCAATTGTTCCCGGCCCACCATTATTCTGCGTAACATTAAAGAAGAATGATAGACTTCAAATCCCCATGAAGTGCTAACCCTACATTCCGTCATAGCAACTCGATAACGGCTACTACTCGTCGTTCTACATCCTGAAACGCCCAGGGGCCTGGCTGTATCGCCTTGATCGACTCTCTCCAAATGCTCCGGCGCCAAGGAATTCTGTATACCACTAAAGAAACCATTCTCATGAACACTTGGAGCCTCTGTCCTCACGATTGGCCCACCAACAAACTGATCGATGATTACTCGACGCCCATTAGTTTCATGTACCCTTGATGCCACTGGATACTCCTCCGGTTTTAATGAATCCGGAATACCCCCTTCTTGCATCTTCTTTTCCAATGAGCTTATAGCTTCCTCTCCGACATTATTAGCCTGAAAAAAAGCTTTCAGTTGAAATACTTCTGCTGGGCTAAGCCCTTCTTCATTGATAGCATCAGCTTGCGCAGTTGAGCTTGCCCCTAAGCACGTGAGAGCTACTACCATACCGAAAATAAAAAAATATTCGCTTCACTGTTCCTCCATCTGCCGTGCGCTCCATTACGCATACATGAATCATACACTAGGAGGGGGCAAGCCGTTGAGTATTCGACGAGACTCACATATAGTCCCCGGATGTTAGGGGCCCTTCCTCACAGTTTTTTCCTGCGAAATGGCCGGAGTGCGGCGATCATGGGGTATGGATCGTGAGAGATTATCGTTGCAGGCTCGTTCCCGGCTGCATCAACCCAAAGGGCGTGCTACCGCCACGATCGCAGTACTCGACCGGCGCC
>NZ_CAMYFI010000046.1 GCF_947255005.1 uncultured Tessaracoccus sp.
ACCCAGAGGTCACAGGTTCAAATCCTGTCCCCGCTACGAAATCGGGCGCCCGTCCAACTTCGGTTGGGCGGGAGTTCTTTTTCTCACAGAGATCCCTCAGCAGAATCCCAGAGAGGGCGCTGGCAGTGGGTGAAGTTAAGCATGGGTTCTGAGTTCGGGAAGCCATGTCCCCATGTTCGACGAGCGCGATTGGGCAGGTGGAGGCGCGGCTACGCGGCGATACGTCGGTCGCGGTGGACACGCACACGTGCCCGGCCAGAGTCCCGAAGGTGACTACACGTAGTTATACTTGTGGTTGGAGGTGCGTGAACGATGACTGCTACGAGTGTAAGGCTGGATGCCGAAACGAGTGCACGGCTGGCCGCATTGGCTGAGCGAACGGGGCGGTCCCAGAGTTTCTACTTGCGGCAGGCTGTCGAGCAGCATCTCGATGAGCTGGAACACATCTATGGGCTCATGGCTGATGTGGAAGATGTGCGGGCTGGCCGTTTGGCAACAGTCTCTCTGGATGAGTTGATGGCTGACTGTGACTTGGTCGATTGACTTCACTGAGAAGGCTGCCAAGACGTTCCGGAAGCTCGACAAGCCTATCCAGCGACGGATCGTGAGCTATTTGCGTGAAGTCGCCCAGGATGACCCGCGCAACCGCGGCAAAGCGCTCACTGCAGACTTCGCAGGCCTGTGGCGTTGGCGTGTCGGCAACTGGCGGATCATTGCCCATATCGATGACAGTTCAGTCCTCATTCTCGTCGTCGATGTTGACCATCGATCACGGGTCTACGACCGCTAGCGGGCACGCTCGACGCCCGCGGTGTCCGCGTCAGGGCAGGGGCGTCGAGTGTGCTGCTCGTATCTAGAAGGCAGTTTGCTGCATATCCGACCCAACCACCGCGCAGTCTGCAGTAGTGACCCCTATCTCCACTACTCTTGAATGCGAGGGGAACCAGCAGCGAGATTGCGCACCCCTGCTACTGAAGAAGAGAAGGAGACGCCCATGTCCCAGGCGAACAATTTCCCGCCTAACAACCCCCACCCAGGCGGTTACCAGCCGCGTGGCAACTCGTCGGAAAACACGATGGCGATGCTTGCTCACGTACTTGGCATTGTGACAGCGTTTATTGGACCGCTGATCATCTGGTTGGTGAGCAAGGACGACCCCCGCAAGGCCTTCAGCACGGATCAAGCTAAGGAAGCGCTCAACTTCCAGATCACCGTCGCCATCGGCTACATCATCTCGGGTGCGCTGTCATTTGTATTCATCGGGCTCGTTACTGGACCGATTATCGGCATTCTCAACCTCGTCTTCTGCATCCTCGCGGCGCTTGCTGCGAATAAAGGTGAGACGTACCGTTACCCGTTCGCATTGCGCTTGGTGAAGTAACCCACGCGACCTTGTCGGGAGGGTGCTGGGCATGGTCCCCAGCGCCCTCCCGAACTCTTTCGTCACGCCAATGAGGAGTCTGACGCGAGGCCGCGCGCGAGTGCGGTTAGACTGATGCGGACCTATTGACCACATGCAGGAGTTGCACTATGCAGGCTCGTCGCCTTCTCAACCTCGTTTCGGCGCTACTGGTCGTCGTACTGATGGCAGCGTGTTCGGGTGGCTCACCAGGTGGAACAGGTGAGCAACCAGCGAAACAAACCAAGAAGGTCGAGATCGGCGCGACCGTCGAACCCGCTGGGATGGACATGATCACCGTCGATGGGGCAGGAACGCCGTTCGTGCTGTTGTACAACGTGTACGAAACCCTGGTGAAGCTCGGCCCCGACCGCGAGGTGCAGCCCCTGCTCGCCACAGACTGGCAGATCTCCGACGACGGTCTCACCTACATCTTCCACCTCGACAAGGCGGCAAAGTTTGCTGATGGCTCACCCGTCACCGCTGAGGCTGTAGCGCACAGCTTCCAGCGCATCATCGACGGCGAGGGCAAGAAGAGAGTCAAAGCAGACTTCGCGCCCCTCAAAGCAGCGCGCGCGTTGGATGCTCAGACCGTCGAGCTCACACTCTCTGCTCCCTCCAATTTCTTCCTCTCTGCGCTCTCCTCCACGGGCGGTATCGTCGTCAACCCCAAGGCCGACGTGAAGTCGCTCAACCAAACCCCCGCGGGCTCCGGGCCGTACAAGCTGGGGAAGTGGGAGCCAGGTTCGCTAGTGCAGTTGGTGCGCAACGAGAACTACTGGGGCACGCCGCCCCACTTCGACGAGGTCAACTTCCGCTTCTATGCAGACCCGAACGCCATGAACACCGCCATGCTCTCGGGCCAACTCGACATCGTCTCAAACCTCACGGTGCCGCAGGCGCTGGGCCAGTTCTCCGACAAGTCCCGCTTCACCGTGCTCGAAGGCTACACCGATGGCGAAGTGGTGCTCACCTTCAACCACCAGAACCCCGCGCTGGCGAAGAAGGAAGTGCGCCAGGCTATCAACCACGCCATCGATAGGCAGGCGGTCATCAACTCGGCATGGGGCGGCAAGGGCGCTCTCATCGGTTCGATGGTCCCGCCCACCGAACCTTGGTACGAAGATCTGAGTCAGACCTACCCGCACGACCCCGCCAAGGCCAAGGAACTGCTCGCCCAAGCAGGCGAGGCGAGCGGGCTCACCCTACGCCTTCGTGTTCCGACGCTCCCGTATGCCACTGCGGCGGCGCGCTCTATTCAGTCGCAGCTCGCCGATGTCGGTATCACCGTGAAGATCGAGGAACTGGAGTTCAGCCGGTGGTTGGACCTCGTCTTCACCAAGGGCGATTACGACATGACGATCGTCGCGCATGTCGAACCTCGTGACCTCGCGATGTATGCCTCCGACAACTATGCAGGCTATTCCAACCCTGCGTTCACGAAGCTCATGGAAGAATCCGACCGAGGCACTGCTGAAGAATTCGTATCCAAACAGAAGGAGGCCGCTCGGCTGCTCGCCGAGGACGCAGCGGCGGACTGGCTGTTCCTGCTGCCCAACATCATCATCACCAAACCGAGCATTTCCGGCGTCCAGAAAGACCAGATTTCGCTATCGTTCGATGTGACTACAATCGCATCGTCGGAGTGAGAGTATGCCCCTGATCCGCAGGCTGGCATGGTTCGCGGGCAGCTTGCTCCTCGCGTCGCTACTGATCTTTGCGGCGACGAATCTCCTGCCCGGCGATATCGCGAATGTCCTCTTGGGCACGAACGCTACGCCCGAAGATGTTGAGGCGCTGCGCCAGGAGCTCGGCCTCAACAGGCCCTTCCTCGCGCGATATGCCGAGTGGTTGGGCGGCGTGCTCGTCGGAGATTTCGGAACCTCGATGATCAGCGGCCGATCGGTCACGGCGACGGTGCTTCCCGCGCTGGGCGTCTCGGGATGGTTGGTCGGGCTGGCGACCGTGGGTTCCCTCGCCATCGCCTTGCCCGTCGGCGCATTCGCTGCCGTGAGGCGGCGCCATGTCGACGGCATTACGGTCTCGGCGCTGTCCCAGATCGGGCTTGCAGTGCCGGCGTTCTGGGCCGGCATCTGGCTCGTCGTTTTGTTCTCTGTGCATCTGGGGTGGCTGCCTGCGGGTGGCTACGTGCCCATCACTCAGTCGGCCGGACAGTGGGCGGCGCACTTGGTGCTTCCGGTGGCAGCCCTGTCGATCGTTCAAGCCAGCGTGATGAGCAGGTATGTACGAAGCGCGGTGATCGAGGTGCTGCACACCGACTACTTCCGTACCGCGCGCGCCGTCGGTTGGGGAAAGCTCGGGGCGCTGTGGCGTCACGGTATGCGTAACATCTCCATTTCACTGTTGACGGTGATCGGTCTGCAGATTGCGACGCTGCTCGTCGGCGCCATCATTATCGAGCAGGTCTTCGCGCTACCCGGCCTCGGCTCCAAGCTGCTGTACGCCGTGACGCAACGCGACCTCGTCGTCGTGCAGGGCATCGTGCTGCTGCTGGTGTGGGCCGTGCTGTTCATCAACTTCATCGTTGACGTCACCTACCAAGCCATCGACCCCCGACTGAAGCGGGAGGCATGATGCTGCGGAACTCATCGCTGTGGATCGGCGCCGCATGCATCGCGCTGGTGCTCGTCATCGCTGGCGTCGGTTTGTTCTGGACACCGTTTAGCCCGACGGCCAATGGCCCAGATCCGCTGCTTGAGCCGAGCTGGCCGCATGTGCTGGGCACCGACGCGTACGGCACCGACGTCCTTTCCCGGCTCATGGCGGGCGCGAAAATCGTCATTCTGGTCGGTGTGCTTGCGGTGGTGGGCGCAGCCGTGATCGGTGTGCCCATGGGCGTCGCAGCGGCGATGCTGCCCCGTGCCTGGGGCGAGATTCCCGCGCGCTTGGCCGACGTACTCTACGGATTCCCTGCCCTGCTGCTCGCAATCTTGTTCGCAGCGGCGTTGGGCGGCTCCACGTGGACTGCCGTGATGGCCATCGGAATCTCAACAATTCCAGCCTTCGTACGCGTCACCCGAGCGGAGACGCTGCAGGTGATGAGCCAGCCCTACGTCGAAGCCGCCAAGCTCGCAGGCGTTGGCGCATTCACCGTCGCGAGGCGCCACGTGTGGCCCAACATCGCGCCGGTGGTGTGGGTGCAATCATCCGTCAGCTTCGGCATCGCGATTCTCGCGGAAGCCGGACTGTCGTACCTGGGGCTCGGGAGTGGCCCCGACACACCGACGTGGGGCCGCATGTTGCGCGACGCACAAAACGACCTGTTCTCGACGCCCATGCTCGCGCTGTGGCCAGGGCTTGCCATCGCGATTGCGACGCTGGGGTTCAACTTGCTCGGCGACGGGCTGCGCGATGTGCTGGATCCGAAGCTCAGGGAGCGAGCATGACACTCGTGGTGGAAGGGCTGACCGTCCGCTTCGGCTCGACGGCGGTCATCGACGATGTCTCGTTCGACGTGGACAGCACCGAACGGTTGGGCATCATTGGGGCATCCGGCTCCGGAAAATCAGTGACGGCGCTCACGATCGCGGGCCTCCTGTCAGAAACCGCGCAGGTGAGCGGCAGCATCCAATGGGACGGCCGGGAACTCGTCGGTCTGCGCGACCGCGACTACCGCAAGCTCCGGGGCTCCGACATCTCGATGGTGTTCCAAGAGCCCATGACCGCACTTGACCCGACCATGCGGGTGGGGAGGCAAATCGCCGAGGCCATCGCGCTTCACGATCAGCGCAGCGGTAAACGTCGCACCGTCGTCGAAGAACTCGTCCGCGTGGGATTCACCGAACCCGAACGGGTTGCCGACTCCTACCCGCACCAGCTCTCCGGCGGGCAACGGCAGCGGGCACTGATCGCCATGGCTATCGTCAACAAACCTGGCCTGGTGATCTGCGACGAGCCGACGACAGCCCTCGACGTGATCGTGCAACGCCAGATTCTGCACGTGCTCGACGAGGTACTCACCAACCGCTCGGCGCTCTTTATCTCGCACGACCTTGCGGTGGTGAAAGCAATCTGTTCGCGGGTCATCGTCATGCAAGGCGGCCGCATCGTCGAGGAAGGCCCCATCGAGCGGATCATCGAGCAGCCGCGGTGCGAGTACACAGCCCGACTGATCGCGGCGGCGAGGGGAGAGCTATGACGCTGGTGGAGATCGTCGATGGGGAGGTCACCTACCGCCGACGGGGTGCCCCCTTCATCGCGGTGCAGAACGTGAATCTCGCCATCGACGTAGGGGAGCGGGTAGGCATCGTCGGGAGATCGGGGTCAGGAAAAACCACGATTGCCAGGATGCTGCTCGGCTTGGTGCAACCCTCCCGAGGGGAGGTGCGCTTTCGAGGCCATCCTTTGAATGAGGGCGTACGTGAGCTCCGCCGTTCTGCCTCGCTGGTGTATCAAGACCCGAACGCGTCACTGAACTCGCGCATGCGCGTGGGAGCCATCATCGCCGAGCCCCTTCACCGCGCCGCCACAAAGGACGAACTGGCCACATTGATGACCTCGGTGGGCCTCGACCCGGCATTGGCCCGACGGTTTCCCCACCAGCTTTCCGGCGGGCAGCGCCAGCGCGTTGCCATCGCCCGGGCGCTCATTGCGGACCCGGAGTTGCTCGTCGCCGACGAGCCGGTTTCCGCGTTGGACGTGCTCGTTCGCGCCCAGGTATTGCAGGTGTTGCACGACGAAGCCCAGGCCAGGAACCTTGCGATGATGATCATCAGCCATGACCTACCCACCGTCGAGAAGTTGTGCACGCGTGTGGTGGTGGTCACCGAAGGACGCATCGTCGAGGAGGGGCCAGTGGATGCTGTGTTCCACAATCCGGAGCATCCGTACACGCGTGAGTTGCTCCGCTCGTCCCTCAGTCTCTGAGACGCAGGCGCGAACGACATTCCCACACTGGGCTAGCATGCACAGTTGTGAAAGCGCTACTCCTCGAGAACATCCACGACGAAGCCCACCGACTCCTGACCGAGCGAGGTTTCGAGGTCGACACACGCCCGAAGGCGCTCGGCCTAGACGAACTCGTCGAGGCGCTGCGCGGAGTGCACTATCTAGGTATTCGTTCCACCACCACCGTCACCGACGAGGTCATCGCCAACGCGCCTGATTTGCGCGCTATCGGTGCGTTTTGCATCGGCACGAACCAGATTGATCTCACTGCCGCATCGCGCGCCGGCCTCCCGGTGTTCAACGCCCCCTACTCGAACACTCGCTCCGTCGTCGAACTCGTGATTGGCGAGATCGTCATGTTGGCTCGTCGCCTGGCGGAGAAGAACCAAAACATGCACGCCGGCGTATGGGAGAAGTCGGCGATCGGCTCCCACGAAATCCGTGGGCGCACGCTCGGCATCGTCGGGTACGGCAACATTGGCGCACAGCTGTCCGTGTTGGCCGAGTCGTTCGGAATGCGCGTGTTGTACTACGACATCGCCGATAAATTGCCGCTGGGCAACGCCCGACGCTGTGAGACGCTCGACGAACTTCTTGCCAACTCCGACACCGTGACGCTGCATGTCGATGGGCGAGTGGAGAACACCATGTTCTTCGGCGCAGACGAGTTCGCCAAGATGAAGCCCCGTGCCATGTTCTTGAACCTGTGCCGCGGGCATGTCGTCGACCATGAGGCGCTGCACGCGGCGCTCGCATCTGGGCACGTATCCGGAGCCGCTATCGATGTGTTCCCGCAGGAACCTAAAAAACGCAGCACTGAGTTCGAGTCTGTGCTGCGGGGGATGCCCAACGTGATTCTCACTCCGCACGTGGGAGGATCAACGCTAGAGGCCCAGGAAAATATCGGGCGCTACGTCGCTGGAAAGTTCGCTGACTACGAGTTTGAGGGCTCGACATCCATGTCGGTCAACATGCCCGAGATCGCCACCACGCCGCTGAAATACCGTCGTATCCTCCACCTGCACCACAACGTGCCGGGCGTGATGGCGGCGTTCAACCGCATTCTCGCGAACAGTGATTTGAACATTGGCGCGCAGTCGTTGGCCACGAAAGATGACATCGGTTACGCGGTCACTGACGTCGAAGGTGCACCCGAAGAGGGCATGCTCGAGCAGCTGGCGGGCATCGACGGCACCATCAAGGTGCGTGTGTTGCCGTAGCGAACCTCAGCCGTTGAGGTATCTCAGCACCGTTTCGTGCAGGCGCCCGTTCGTTGCCAGCGCGCCTGGCCCTGCAACGCCGTCCGTGCCGTCGAGATTGGTGAACCTGCCGCCGGCCTCACGAACGATGATGTCGAGCGCCGCCATGTCGTGCAGCTCGAGCTCTGGCTCGCTCGCGATGTCGACGGCCCCCTCCGCTACCAGCATGTAGCTCCAGAAATCGCCGTAGGCGCGGGTGCGCCAGGCGTCGCGCATGAGGTTGACGAAGCCCTGTCCGCGCCGCGACTCCACCCAGCCGTTGAGCGAGGAGTACGACAGGGACGCGTCGGCGACGCTCTCTACATGAGAGACATGGAGCTGTGTCGCGTTGAGAATGTTGCGGCCGGTGAAGGCGCCACTGTCAAGTGACGCCCACCACCGCCGTCCGAGCGCTGGAGCGGAGACAACACCAGCGACGATCTCGCCGGCGTGTTCGAGTGCGATCAGCGTGGCCCACACGGGGACGCCGCGCAGGAAATTCTTGGTGCCGTCGATGGGGTCAACGATCCAGCGGCGATCACGCTCACCCGTCGACCCCAATTCTTCTCCGACGATCCCGTCACGCGGGCGGCTACGAGACAGCGTGATGCGGATAGACTCCTCAACGGCGGTATCCGCGTCAGTCACGGGCGTGTCATCGGGTTTGGTGCGAAACTTCAGGTCCGTGGCCTTGAACCGGCTCATCGTAATGGAGTCGGCGTTGTCAGCCATCATGTGTGCGAGCTTGAGGTCGTCGTTGAACTGTCCAACCATGCAGCCCAGGCTAGACGACCGGACGCCCGTCTGCGACCAAGCAGACTGCGAGTCTTCGGATGCGCAGCTAGAATGACCGATTGTGGCTCACCAGGATCTCGAAATGCGTATTCAGGAGCTCGATCACTCACTGCAGTCGATCGAGACAGTTGCCGACATCCCGAAGCTGAAAGACGAGATCGCGACGCTCCAAGAGCAGGCGGCAGCCCCCGACCTGTGGGATGACCAGGACAATGCGCAACGCGTCACGTCGGCGCTTTCGCAGAAGAGCTCTGAGCTGGAGCGTCTGGAAGGCTTGCGCAGTCGGTTAGAAGACGCCACTGTCATGCTCGAGCTTGCCGAAGAGGAAGCCGACGAGGATACCGAGCACGAAGTTGATGCCGAGTTGCAGCGTCTCAGCAAAGAAATCGAGGCGCTCGAGGTGCGTACGCTGCTGTCGGGCGAGTACGACCCCCGCGACGCGCTGGTCACCATCCGCTCAGAGGCAGGCGGCGTCGATGCTGCTGACTTCGCCGAGATGCTGATGCGCATGTACACGCGCTGGGCAGACCGTCACGGCTACACCGTTGAGGTGTACGACACGTCGTATGCGGAAGAGGCTGGCCTGAAATCGGCGACGTTCGCCGTCAAAGCTCCGTTCGCGTACGGCACGCTGTCGGTAGAACAGGGCACGCATCGGCTCGTGCGTATCTCGCCGTTCGACAACCAGGGACGCCGGCAGACGTCGTTCGCGGGCGTTGAGGTGCTCCCCGTTACGGAGGACACCGACCACATCGACATCCCGGAGCAAGACATCCGCATCGACGTGTTTCGTTCTTCAGGGCCAGGCGGCCAGTCGGTCAACACCACCGACTCGGCGGTGCGCATCACGCACATTCCCACGGGCATCGTCGTGAGCTGTCAGAACGAGAAGTCGCAGATCCAGAACCGGGCGGCTGCGCTGCGCGTGCTCCAGGCGCGGCTGCTGGAGCGCGCGCGCCAGGAGCGCGAGGCCGAGATGAACGCGCTGAAGGGCGACGGCGGCAACTCGTGGGGTGCGCAGATGCGCTCCTACGTCATGCACCCCTACCAGATGGTGAAGGATCTCCGTACCGAGCATGAAGAGGGCAATCCTGCCGCTGTGTTCGACGGTGAAATCGACGATTTCATCGACGCGGGCATCCGCTGGCGCAAGCGCACGCAAACCGACGCGTGACGGCGTGTCAAAGTCGCGACGATTTTGCTCGGCACCTAGACTCAATTTGACCCACTGAGAGTTTCTCAGCTTCCCCTACGCGGTCGGAGTTTGTTGCGTGATCAAATTTGAGGACGTCACCAAGTTCTATCCTGGGCAGGAAACTGCTGCCCTCAGGAATATCAACCTGGAGATTGAAAAAGGCGAGTTCGTGTTCCTGGTCGGCCAGTCCGGCTCAGGCAAATCAACATTCCTTCGTCTGATCCTTCGCGAGCACAAGCCGTCGAAGGGAAATCTCTACGTCGCGGGCAAGAACCTCTCGACGATGAACCAGTGGCAGGTGCCACAGCTGCGTCGCCAGATGGGGATGGTGTTTCAAGACTTCCGCCTGCTGCCTGGAAAAACGGTCTACGAGAATGTCGCGTTCGCGCTGCAGGTGATCGGTAAATCTGGCAAGCACATCCGGCGGATCGTGCCCGAAACGCTCGAATTGGTCGGCCTCGAAGGTAAGGACGACAGGCTGGGAGAGGAGCTCTCTGGTGGTGAGCAGCAGCGCGTCGCTATCGCGCGAGCTTTCGTGAACCGTCCGAAGATCCTCATCGCCGATGAGCCCACCGGCAACCTCGATCCGGAGACGAGCGTCGGCATCATGAAGCTGCTTGATCGCATCAACCGCACAGAAACCACGGTCATCATGGCCACCCATGATGCGTCTATCGTCGACCAGATGCGGCGGCGCGTGCTGGAGCTCAAGAGTGGGGAGCTCGTGCGCGATCAGTCCAAGGGTATTTACGGGCAGGCTTAGGAGAACCACACATGAGGCATACGCTTCGCGAAACTTGGTCGGGTCTGCGTCGCAACCTGGCCATGACCATCGCTGTCATCGTCACCGTAGGCGTCTCGCTCACCCTGTTTGGCGCAGGCCTGCTCACCTCGTCGGAGGTGAACTTGGTGAAGGGACGCTGGTACGACAAGATCGAGATTTCCGTGTTCTTGTGCATTGAAGCGTCCTCGGGTGGCAATTGCCAGCCGGAAGTAGCAACGACGGATGCCCAACGGCAGGCCATTGAGGAGAGGCTGAAGGCGAACCCTGAGGTCGCACAGGTGTTCTACGAGTCGAAGGAAGACGCGTACGAGGAGTTCAAGCGCGTCTTTGCGAACTCGCCGATCCTCCCGTCACGTACCGTGGAGCAGATGCAGGATTCCTTCCGCGTGAAGTTGAAGAATCCCGAGAACTACCAGGGCGTGGTGAGCGAGGCGGAGGGGCTGCAAGGCGTGCAGCAGGTGCAGGACTTGCGCAATGTGCTCGACCCGATGTTCAAGGCGCTGTCTGCGGTGCAGTGGGCAACGATCATTATGTCGGTGTTCTTGCTGGTTGCCGCTGCGCTGCAGATTAGCAACACCATCCGGATTGCTGCATTCACCCGAAGGCGAGAGATCGGCATCATGCGGCTGGTGGGTGCCTCCAACCTGTACATCGTGCTTCCGTTCCTGCTGGAATCACTGGTTGCGGGATTGATAGGCATCCTCATCGCGTCGGCAACGTTGGCGGTGGGCTACTACTTTCTCATTGTGCAGAAGGCGCAAACCTTAATCACAACTTTACCTTGGATTGGGTGGCCAGACTTATTGAGTGCAATCCTGATCATTGCTGTGGTGGGTATCGCACTCGCCATTATTCCTACGCTTTTCGCTACACGTAAATACGTGCAGGTCTGACGAAAGGAGACGACTGCATGCGGGTCCTTCCCCCTAAGCCCGTCCGTATGATCGTACAAACGAGCCTCGCTGTTGTCGCGGCCGGTGCCTTGTTCGTCTCCGTTGCGCCACTCGCGTCGGCTGATGATCTCGACGATCAGCGCAATCGTGTTCGTCAGCAGATCAGCCAGTTGGAGGGTCGGCGTTCTGATCTTTCCGGGCAGATCGCCACTCAGCAAGGGGCTGTCGCCGACGCGAACGAAGTGAACGCCCAGGCTATCGACGCGCTACAGCAAGCCGAGTCGGAACTGGCAAATGCGCGTGCGGCACTGGCGGCGGCCGAAGCGCGGATGGCCGAGTCGGAAGCGCTTGATCAGCAGCGTCAGGAAGAGCTGGAGGCTGCGGAGGTTGCGCTTGAGAAGGCCAAGGCCGACGTCGCCGCCGCGGAGGCCGCCTACGACGCTCTCAATAGGCGCATCGATCAAGAGGTCAGCTTCGTGACGCAGAAGCAGGGCCCGTTGGTGAACCTCGCACTGTTGCTCACAGAAACGGACGCCAACCAGCTCAACCAGCAGGCTCAGTTTGGAGACACTCTTTTCGACGTGTCAGCGCTCGAACTGGACGAGGCGGAACGGCTGCGCGTGCAGCTCGACCAGGCTCAGGCCCGCGCCGATGAGGCGGAACGCAGGGCTGCTGAGGCACGCCAGGCGGCGGCAGAGCAGCTGCAAGAGAGCCGTGCGGCCAAGGAAGAGGCAGCTGGGCTGACTGCTCGGGTGGAAGATCTCGTCGCCGCACGTGACGCGGCCGCCTCCGAAGCAGCGTCTGCGCTGCAGCGCGAAGAAGCCATTCAGCAGGACATGGAGGACGACGCGGCAGCCGTCGAACAGCGCATTCAGGCGCGTATAACGGAAGCCGGAAAGCTCGACAGCCAGATTGCTGAGCGCGACCGCAAACGTGCGGAGGAGGAACGCAAGCGGCGCGAGGAGGCAGCTAAGCGTCAGCGAGAAGCCGCTGCAAAACGTGCCGCAGCGCAGCGGGAAGCACAACGCGCCGCTGCCGAGAAATCTGCTGCGTCGAAGAAGAGCGCGTCGGCGTCGAAGCCAAAGACAAGCTCCGGTTCAAGCAAGCGGGCAACGAGCTCTCGAACGTCAAAACGGCCAGCTACAACGCAGTCGTCGAGCAGCAGCTCTAGAGGGTTCATGAACCCCGTTCCCGCGCGCATCACGTCGCGGTTCGGCATGCGTGTGCATCCCGTGACGGGCGTGTACAAGTTGCACGATGGCACTGATTTCGGTGCGTCCTGCGGCACGCCCATGAAGGCTGCCTACGACGGCGTCGTCACCGAGCGCTACTACAACCGCGGTTACGGCAACAGGCTCATGATCGATCACGGCAGGATCGGCGGCGTAAACGTGACGACAGGGTATAACCATGCGTCGCGGTACATCGTCGGTGTTGGTCAGCGAGTGTCGAAGGGGCAGACCATCGGCTACGTTGGCACCACCGGGTATTCCACTGGCTGTCACCTGCACCTCATGGTGTGGGAGAACGGCCGCGTGAAGAATCCGATGAGCCGCTGGTTCGGCTGAGTTCCACCGATTGGCACGAGTGAATCTATACTGGCCCAATGCCTAGAGAGACCGGCCAGAAGATGATCGCCCAGAATAAAAAGGCGCGGCACGACTACGCCATCGGGGATACCTACGAGGCTGGTCTGGTGCTCACCGGAACGGAAGTGAAGACGCTACGTCACGGGCGCGCCACGATCGGCGACGCCTACGCCACCATCGAGAACGGCGAGGCGTGGTTGATTAATGCCAACATTCCCGAGTACGACCACCACTCTTGGCAGGGGAGTCACGCTGCCCGACGCACACGCAAGCTATTGCTCAACGCGAAGGAAATCAACAAGCTCGCACGCGCGCTCGAAGGGGCTGGCACGACGCTGGTGCCGCTGCAGCTGTACTTCAAGGACGGCTACGCCAAGGTGCAGATCGCTGTCGCCACCGGTAAAAGGGACTGGGACAAGCGCCAGACCATCAAGGAGCGGGAGCTGGATAGGGAGGCCCGACGGGCCATGGCGCAGCGTAATCGCTATCGCCGCTGAAGCGTGTATCATAGAGAGACAACTCAACAGGGGGCGATCGGTTTCGACTTGGGACGGTAGTCGCAAGGGAAGCGGGCCGAGAAGCCATGCTCATCTCGTAAACGATGCATGGAAACCAATAAGTGCCAACAAGAACAGCACTGACTTCGCTCTCGCTGCCTGATCAGCGATCGAAGGGTCAGCCCGGACGAGCCTTCGGTTCGGAATCTGGCCTCATTTAGAGGGCTTGCTGCCTAGCTTGCGTATCAGGAGCTAGGTGGGACTTCACTGATACTGGGTCTGTTGGCGACGTGCTGATGTGAGTGCCAAGACCAAGAACAACGCCATCGTCAGCTGCGCCCGGAGAAGACTTGCCTCACCTTTCAAGGACGCGGGTTCGATTCCCGCCGCCTCCACAACTGTGATGTCTCAGGACATCGGAATAGCCTGAACCCACGTTTTGTGGGTTCAGGTTTTTTTGTTTTGGGTTTGGGGTTGGTAGTCGCGGGTGGGGTCGATGGTGAGTTCGCGGAGGATTTCGCCGGTGATGGCGTTGATGATGGTGACGTGGAGGTCGTGGGCGAGGATGAGGACGCGGGTTCGTGCGTGGGTTCGTCCGATGCCGATGTGGTGGAGTTTGCCGTTGACTCGTAGGGTGACGGTGCCTGCGGTGTCGATGATGTCGGTGCGGACTCTGTCGTGGCTGCGTGGGGTGGTGTTTGGTGTGGCTTTGGGTTTGGTGGTGTAGATAGTGGCGGGGACTGCGTGGTGAGGCAGGGCTCGGTGGGGTCGTTGGTGGTTGTAGCGGTAGCGGAATTGGTGTAGGAGTTGCTGTAGTTCGTTCACGGTGGTCGGCTGGTCGGGTTGGGTGCGTAACCATTTCTTCAGTGTTTGCTGGAACCGCTCGACTTTGCCTTGGGTTTGGGGATGGCCGCCTCTGCCGTTGATTTGGCGAATGCTCCATGATGCCAGGAGTGCTTCGAATCCGTTGCGGCCGGGGTTGCCGCTGAATCGGGTGGTGTAGACCATGCCGTTATCAGTCAGGGTTGAAGCTGGTTTTCCATAGAGCGCGCAGGTTGTGGTGAACGTGTCCACCACGAGGGGTGTTGTGATTCGGCGGTGGGCAGTGATGTGGAGGGCATAGTGGCTGCAATCATCGAGCCAGGTGATGATCTCGCAATCGGTGCCGTCAGCGAGGCGATAGGGACTGCTGACGGTTTGGTTGACTCTAAGATCGCATGACTCTCATGAAAGGGTCGTGCTGGAAGGATGGCATCCATGCCGAAGATCGTTTACACCGACGAGTTCAAGCGCGACGCGGTCGCGCTTGTCGCCTCAGGCATCCCGCAGAAGCAGGTCGTCAAGGACCTGGGTGTCGCGAAGACCACGCTGCAGGCGTGGGTCCGCGACGCGAGGTTCCAGTCTCACGCGATGACGCCGACCACGGACCCCGAGGCACGCAAGGACATGTCCCAGGCTTTGCGTAGGATCCGTGAGTTGGAGATGGAAAACGAGGTGCTACGCCGCGCAGCAGCGTATCTGTCGCAGGCTCACATCACACCCCCAAAATGATCTATCCGCTCGTCAAGGAGATGGCTGCTGTCGGTGCCCCGGTGAGGGTGCCGGTGGCGGTCGCGTGCCGGATACTGGGATTGTCCAAACAGGGCTACTACAAGTGGCTCAAGCAGCCGATTTCGGTGCGTGAGGCCGAGGAACGTGAGTTGATCGCCGTGCTACGCAAGCTCCATGCCGACGACCCCGAGGGCGGCTACCGGGTGCTGGCCGACGACATCGGCGAGCTGGGCTACACACTCTCCGAGCGCAGAGTCTGGCGGCTGTGCCGGGTCGCTGGCATCCAATCGGTCATCGTCACACGCACATCGCGCTACAAGAAGGCAGGGGCACCGGTCCACGATGACCTCGTGCAGCGTCAGTTCACCGCTGAGGGCCCCAATGAACTATGGCTGACCGACATCACCGAGCACCGCACTCGTGAGGGAAAGGTGTATCTGTGTGCGATCAAGGATGTGTTCTCCAACCGGATCGTGGGCTACTCGATCGACACCAGGATGAAGGCCCGCATCACGGTCAACGCGCTCGAGATGGCAGTGGCCCACCGAGGGCAGCCGGCCGGGGTGATCGTGCACTCGGACCGCGGCTCTCAATTCCGCTCCAGACGCTTCCTGAAAGCCCTGAAACGTCACGGGCTCCGCGGCTCAATGGGCCGCGTGGGGGCCTGTGGTGACAACGCTGCGATGGAGTCGTTCTTCGCGCTCCTGCAGAAGAACGTCCTCGACCGACGGTCCTGGAGCACACGAGAGGAACTACGGCTGGCGATCGTGTCCTGGATCGAGGGCAAGTATCACCGCAAACGCCGTCAACGCCGACTCGGGAAACTCTCCCCTGTCGAGTTCGAACTCATCATGAAACCAACCGCTACACTGGCGGCATAAACCCGGAGGTCAACCAAACCTTCAGCGGACCCTCGTCGAGCATCCGCAGCGCGCGCTCGCGCATCTCGGGCGAGTACTTCTGATTCATCGGTTCCATCCTTGCTTGAAGAACGGAACGAAACCCAGGGCGCTTCATTGTGAGCCACATGGGGCCTCGACGGCCTCACGTGTCGTTGAATGGATGGTGAGCAATGATCATGGATGGCAACTTCCGCAGGGTGGATGCCCTCGAACGCCAGCATGGACCATACCGGTAGCGGCTCGCACGGACGCCGAACCGTCTTATTGGTTGTAGATGCGTAACCATGGCCACCTACTATCTCGGCTTGTTTCCCTCGTCGGGCGGAGAAGCGCGTGAGTGGAGCGGCTACGGTTCCTTTCTCTCCATCCCGACCTCATGTGAGCGCCACAAATTCCTGTGCGAGCGGAAATCCGACGCGTCCTGCGGACGATGATGGTGGCTCCTTCGAGGCTGCCGTCATCGCCCTCTGGCCGGGTGCCCTGCTCCTAACCAAGTGGCTTGGGTGCAGCCTCTGTGCTGAAGTGCATGGACGCGGGACTCTGCGGCAACGACATACGGCTCACCGTAAGCGCGGGGGATTGCGATGGGCAGGTCGTCGTTGGGATCCATGAGCTGGCGAAGCAGAGGTCGAGCTAAATGGCTTGGTCGCTGCTTCCATGGACGACAAGGCCAGTCATTTCGACGCCGGTCAGACGATCGAATCGGCCATCGAAGCCAGATGCCTGCTTGATGTGCCGAATGATGGCAGAGTCCCGACGAGACTCACTCGCGGCCCCGGGTAGGTAGGGGCGGACCGCCCCATGGGGGGCTGTTGTGTGGATTGTTGGTTTTGTTTTGGTGGATGCGGGGAGGTGTAGCCCCATGCCGGGTGATTGTGGTGGTTGTGTTCGGTGTTGCAGTCGTTGATGGCTACTTTTCTATTGCGATGAGAGCTTTCGCCACGCGCACCATCTCATCAATGTCAACGTAGCGGCTCGTCATTATAAACGTTTGTCCCGGTGCAGCTTTCAACTCCATGGCGCACGTAATCGACCTCTTCTCTTTCGTCGATGCCGGGTTCAGATAGCAACAACCACCATCAAACTGTTGTAGCTCTTGCTGCCCCTCACCTATCCTTTCCGGGTTCGAACGCCTACCTAAAGCAACGAAGACGATCATCCTCTGGCCGTCTCTGTAGACAGGTTTTATGATCTTGCCTATTTCTTGGAGTTCCAGTTCCCAGTTTTCGAGCTTTTTCGGTAGAACCTCGTTCAGTGTGGCGTACCTCTCGGCGATTTGATTTGACCTGATCGGGTTGTCCGTTGGTGGCTGTTGCGTTGTAGGCGCAACAGTGCTGGGGGTCGGTGTGGGTTCTGACGCCGGTGGTGGTTCCGATTGTGTGTCTGTTGTTGATGGTGTTGGTTCGGTCGACGCGTTAGAGGAAGATCCGCCACTTGTGGGCCAGAGGGCCCACACTAAGACCGCGACAAGGGCGACAGTGAGAACACCAATCGCCACGAAGTAGGGTGTGCGGTTAGGGCGGGGTGCGTGAGAACTGCCACCGTAACCGGGGGCACCTGGTTGCGCAGACAAAGACATCATAAAACTCCTACCCACACAGTGCGTATCGAAACACCACAATAACAAACAGGCTAACCACGCCCCCCCATAAGCAGGCTCATGAGTTGCTGGAACTGTCGCTTCACTACCCCTCGGACTGACCGGGTGATTCGACGGCGACTTTGCCGGGCAGTGAGTCCGATGGGGTCCCTGGGGAACCGGGGTGACCTGCCCCCGCGGTTGGGTTCGGACGTTGTGTGAGTCGTTGGTTTGCGTTTGTTGGGTGCTTTGCCGAGCGTACTCGGCTGGGGTTAGGTAGCCCAGTGATGAGTGCCGGCGGTGGTGGTTGTACTCGGTCTTCCAGTCGCTGATCATTACGCGGGTGTGGAGTAGCGAGTAGAAGGTGTTGATGTTGAGGCACTCGTCGCGGGTCCTGCTGTTGAACGATTCGATGTAGTCGTTGCGCCACGGTGACCCGGGCGGGATGTAGCTCAGGCCGGTGCGGGTGCCGGCCCAGTGCGTCATGGCCTCACTGATCAGTTCGGGCCCGTTGTCGTAGCGCAGCGTCGCTGGGGTGCCGTGGTCAGCGGCGAGCGCTTCGAGGTGGCAGGTGAGCTTCGTGGCGGTGATCGAACGGTCGGCCAGGCCTGCGATGCATTCGCGAGTGTGCTCGTCGACGATGGAGCAGATCTTGATCGGCCGGCCGCGTTCGTCGCTGTCGAATTGGAAGTCGACCACCCACACCAGGTTCGGCGCCGAGGCGGAGGGCGCGTCGGCGGTGGAGGCACCCACGCGTTTGCGGCGGCGACGTTGCGGCACGCGGAGGCCCTCCTCGCGCCACAGCCGCTGGATCTTCTTGTGGTTCACCATCCAGCCCTCCGCGCAGGGCGTCGTGATACGCCCTGCGGTATCCCCATCTTGGGTGCTTCTTCGCCTACGCCCAGAGCCAGTCGCGTAATGCCCGGTCCGGATCCGCGGCCGTTTCCCGGTGCAGGGGGCGCCGGTAGGCGGAGCGCGACAGCCCGGCCAGACGGCACGCCATCCGCTCACTCACCCGCAGTGCCCGGATCAGGTGAGCGGATGGCGGCGCGGCGTCTGCCTGGGCCTAGAAGTTTCCCTCCGCCAAC
>NZ_CAMYFI010000047.1 GCF_947255005.1 uncultured Tessaracoccus sp.
CGGCCGCCGCCGAAGAACTCCCCGACGCCGTCCCGGTCATGGACCCCTTCCACGTTGTCCGCCTCGCCGGCGACGCGTTGGACCAGTGCCGACGCCGAGTGCAGCAGGACACGGTCGGGCATCGCGGCCGCGCCGGTGACCCGCTCTACAAAGCGCGCCGCACCCTGCACACCGGCGCGGACCTGCTCACCGAGAAACAGACCGCCCGCCTGGAGGCTGTGTCCGCGATCGAAGAGCACGTCGAAGTCGAAGCGACCTGGGGTATCTACCAGCGCATCGTCGCCGCCTACCGGGAACCCGACAAGAAGAAGGCCAAACAGATGATGCACGCCGCGATCGATGCGATCACCACCGGCGTCCCCGCCGCGCTCGTAGAGATCCGCCGGCTCGGCCGCACCATGGGCCAGCGCGCCACCGACATCCTCGCGTTCTTCGACCGCCCCGGGACATCGAACGGGCCAACAGAGGCGATCAACGGCCGACTCGAACACCTCCGCGGCTCCGCGCTCGGCTTCAGGAACCTCACGAACTACGTCGCGCGCAGCCTGCTCGAAGCCGGAGGCTTCAGACCCCACCTACACCCTCGTTCGTGAAGAGCCGAGAAACCCCTCGAGCTGCGTCTCTGCGTAGGCTCAACGTCTAGCTCAAGGGAATTGACCCCAGTCGAGAGTTAGGTTAGGCTAACCTAAGTGAAAGGGGGTTTGCTGTGACAGACCGATCCGGTACAATTCGACGCTCAGCTCGCGGAGGATTAACCGACTCAATTCTAGGTACCCGAAATCTCATGATGGTGGCCTCCCTGTCGGTGGTCGGCCTCATCATCCTCATCCCACTGAACTACATCGCGCCGGCGGGTGCGGCTTCGCAGAGCGCAGTCTGGCTCGGGGTGTCCCTTCTCGGACTTTGGGTCATTCCCTACCTCCTTCCTCTGGCCGTTGTGCGAAGGCCGGGCGCTTCGCTGCTGGCCGCGCTGATCATCGGAGTTGTGAGCGTATTTACTACTCCCACTGGGCCTGCCGCGATTGTCGGTAACGTCATTGGCGGGCTCCTGGTTGAGTTTCCCATGGCGTTGATGCTGTACCGGAAGTGGACGTGGTGGGCGTATCTGATCTCCGCCGCATTCTTCGGGGCATTTAACAGCCTGTTGTACCTCACGCTGCTCAAGCACGCGGTGGGAATCTCGGTATCGGGACTGATCGTGCTGGTGGGAGTCACGTCGTCCGTCATTGGCGGTTTGGCCGTCGTCGGACTAACCCGTTTGCTCAACAATGCAGGCGTAGGCGTAGACCATCGTGAGTGAAACGCTGGCCTCCACTTTGAGCAGCGAGCAACGGTCTGTGAGCGAGTCCGCGCGGGCGCTCCTGGCGGTTGAGGATCTTTCCGTTCACTACTTGGGTCAGGACCGGTGGGTGCTGCAACGTCCAAGCCTGGTCCACCTGAGCGGTCAGGTAACGGCCGTCATTGGGCCCTCTGGATGCGGTAAAACTACCTTCGTCCGAGCCGTGTGCGGCCTTGTGCCCCACTGTCTGCCGTCCGAATACTCCGGCAGCGTTCAAATTGCCGGCGCCGAAATCGCCGACGCCACGGTCCAGTTGATCGCTACCAATGTCGCCTACGTGGGACAAAATCCGGATGCCGCAGTCATTACCCGTACGGTGTATGACGATGTCGCGTTTGCGCTGCAGAACCTCTGCCTGCCTGTTCCTGAGATTGATCGACGGGTACGCGAGGCATTGGCTGCGGTTGGTCTGGAGACCAAGCTGTGGGAGAGCCCATGGAGATTATCGGGCGGCCAACGCCAGCGCCTAGCGATCGCGGTAGCACTGGCTATGCAGCCCCGCTTACTAGTCCTCGATGAGCCAACATCGACTATTGACACGCAAGGCACGGACGAGTTTTACAGCGTCATCCAACAGCTGGTTAGCGATGGCGTGGGCATCGTGGTGATCGACCATGACCTCGACCCGGTCCTACCCCTGTGCGATCACGTCATAGCGCTCAACGCGCAGGGCGCGGTGATCGCGCAGGGAACTCCACATGAGGTTTTTCTCAGCCATACCGCGGAACTTGAGGCGTGCGGAGTGTGGCTGCCCCGTGCGTTACGCGACGAATCCCCGCACCACGCCTTGACCTGCGAGCAGGCGGGCATTCGAGTTCCCCGCATCACGGATATCTGTGGTGATTCGGTGCAATATCAGCGGCGCACCGAAGCAGGATGGGAAACCATCGATGCGATTGACACGCTCGACGGTGGAGGCAGCGCCACGGTAGAGCTGGCAGATTTCTGTGTTCCCGGACGTTCCCCAGCTATCTCTATGCGGCTACGGGGTGGCGAGTTTATCGCGCTTATAGGGCCGAATGGCGCAGGCAAAACATCCCTGCTCGCGGCGCTGGCGGGTCTCATACCATCAAAGGCACAACGCGCTACGGTCTGCGGAGAGGTTGTGCGGCGAGGGCGGCACCAGGTCGGCTACGTGTTTCAAAACCCGGAACATCAGATGGTTTGTTCCACCGTGGCTGGCGAAATCTCCACGGGGGATGTTTCCGCGTCTAAAGCCGAGGCTATTGTGGAGCAATTCCATCTCTCCCAGTATCGAGACCAACACCCGTTGACTCTCTCAGGCGGCCAGATTCGTAGACTATCGGTGGCTACGATGGTCGCCGAGAGCCGCGATGTGATTGTCCTTGACGAGCCCACGTACGGCCAGGACTGGGCGAATACCTGCGAACTCATGGCCTTCATCGACGAACTGCGCGCTGAGGGCAGAACCGTCATCATGGCCACCCACGACCTAGAACTTGCCCTATCACGCTGCAGCCACATCATCGCGCTACCTGCTGCCGTTAGCGAAACTCGTGAAAACGCCGCATCCGCAGCACCAGCGAACCCGCCTTCGCCGTCCGTGCCCCGTGGACTCTTCTCATCGTTCAATCCTGTGACGTTGCTATTGGCGCTAATCCCGGCGATGGTCATGGTGTTCGTATGCAAGGACCCGGCCGTCAATGTTGGAGTGCTCATCGCAGCGAGCCTGGCCATGGTAGCCGCGAGAGCGAGTCGCGCTCGAACGGTCATGTCACTGCTAGCACCCTGGGTCATCGCAGCTGTGCTACTGCCGGTGTTCCGCTACAACTACACCATTGAAGAGGTCAGCCCAATCTACAATTACGGTGGCGAGCTTGCGGCAGCGAGCGGTATCGGGGCACTGTTGTCCCTCATGCTGCTTTCAGGCATCAGCACTCATCCGGAAGCGCTGCTTCGCACGTTGACGACGACGTTCAAGCTTCCCTATCGGGTCACTGCGGCGGGAGCTGCGGCTGTCGCCTTCGTCACTCGTTTCCGGCAAGATTTCCAGCTGTTGCGCACAGCGCGGGCATTGCGGGGTATTGGGGCATCATGGGGGCCGTTAGCGCCCGCAATTCGATGGGTGGGTTCCCTCGTGCCGCTGGCGATCCTCGCCGTCCAGCACGGCGAACGGGTTGCCCTGTCGATGGATTCACGTGGCTTTAGCGCCTATCCGCGGCGCACGGAACTCCAACACACACCGTGGCAGGTGCGAGATTGGTGCCTGGTGGGCCTCCTTTGGGCCGTTACTGCGTTGCTGTGGTGGTGGCGCCAATGAACGTTTCGAAAGACTCGACTCGACAGGAGCCCGATGTGAGTATTTCCGTCGCCGCACTAATCCGCCCGGCCAAGGGCGCGATGGTCCTTTCCGCAGTCCTCACAGCCTTAGGCGCTATCGTCACGCTGGTGCCGTTCGTCGCCTTACACAACATGGCCGCGATCTGGCTTGACGGGCAGGTGCGCACCGGCTGGACCGGAAAGCCGTGGGTTTGGGCCGTGATAGCGGTGCTTTCGCTGTTCGTGGGCCAATTGCTCTACCTGTTTGGATTGGGTGTCACCCACGAGGCAGAAGCCAAGCTCCGACATCGGTTGCGCGGCAATGTGGTCCAAGCGCTGGGCAGTTTGCCCTTGGGTAGGGTCTCGCAGGTGCCGCACGGGGCCATCCGCAAGATGGTGTGTGACGATACCGCAGCCATCCATACTCTCGTTGCGCATGTTCCCGGTGATGTCACCAACGCCGTGGTCTCGATGGTCGTAGGCCTCGGGTATCTCGTGTGGGTCGATTGGCGACTGGCGCTCGCGCTCTTTGGAACGTGGGCCGTAGCGATCATGATCATCGTCAGCACGACCATGCGCGGCTATAGCGATATCACCGAGCGATTCGGACATGCCCAGACCGCACTGGCCGCAGCCACCGTCGAAATGCTTGAGGGCATTAAGGAGATCAAGAATTTCCAGGCCACCGATGCGACCCGAACGCGCTTTAACGCCGCCCGCCAGCAATTTTCTGCCATCTCCTTCGACTGGGTTCGTCGCTCCGGCAGAGCGATTAGTCTGCTCGGTTCGCTACTGCGTCCAGCCACGGTCTTCGTCACGGTCGCGTTACTGGCGGCGCTATTCGTCGCGCAGAATTGGAGCACGCTGTCGGCGACGCTGCCATTCTTCCTGATCGCTCCCGGCATCCCGGAGGGGTTCACGGTGCTAGTCGGTCTGATGCAGCATATCTATGAGTCGCAGCTGGCGGCTCGCACCACGGCAGAGCTGCTTTCCGAGAAACCCATGCCCGAAGGCAGCCGCACCCAAGAAGAGGGCCCAAACCCCGGCCAAGTTGAGGTCTGTGAGGTTTCCTTCTCCTACGAGCCTGACGTGCCCGTTGTGCACGGTGTCTCCTTTACGGCTGAGCCCGGAACGGTCACGGCTCTGGTGGGCCCGTCGGGCGGAGGGAAGTCCACACTGGCCCGGCTGATTGCGCGCTTTTACGACGTCAATGATGGCGTGGTACGCATCAGCGGTGTGGATGTGCGCGAGGCGAGTTTTTCGTGGCTACTTTCCCGCGTCGCGATCGTCCTACAGGACGTAACGTTGTCGAACGATTCGGTCCATACCAATATCGCGCTGTCGAAACCGTCGGCAACGCGCGCCGAGGTCGAGGCAGCAGCCCGTGCGGCATGCATCCACGATCGCATTATGCGTCTGCCCGAGGGGTATGACACCGTGCTTGGCGAGGTTGGTGGCTTCCTCTCGGGCGGTGAGCGGCAACGCATCACCCTGGCGCGAGCATACTTGCAGGATGCGCCGATCTTGATTCTCGACGAGGCCACCGCGCAAGCAGACCCCCAGTCGGAGCGTGCGATCCACGAAGCGCTCAGCACCTTGGCATCCGGGCGCACGGTGATCATCATCGCGCATCGACTCGCCACCATCCGAGACGCCGACCAGATCCTCGTGATTGAGGACGGCCACATCACTCAGCGTGGTAGGCACGAGGACTTGGTCGACCAAGCGGGGACCTATAGCGAGATGTGGCGGGCCCAAGAACTCCATTACATGGCCTAAGGAGAGACACGCTCATGTGGAAACTAATGATCAGGGTCGTCAACAGGGCCGAGTTGCGTACGTTGGTGGGCTGGTTCGCCTTCTCCGCTGTCCTACAAGGCATCACACTGGCGTTGATGATCCCCTTCCTTCGGGCATTATTCTCCCGCTCTGAAACCCTTGGCACCTGGCTCGTCGTCGTTGCCATCCTCGGCGCGATCACGGTGACGGTCGACACCTTCGCGATGTACCGCTCCTATCGGATCAGCGTCTATGAAGTATGCGATACCTTAATTGATCGCGTAGCAGATCATGTCTTGCAGCTGCCGCTTGGGTGGTTTAATGCCAAACGCGAAGCGGACGTGGCTAATGCGACATCCAAGGAGATCAACACCCTGTCGCATCTGGCATCAATGGTGATCCCGAACCTGTGCAACGCCTTCATCGTGCCGTTGGTGATGCTCGTTGCCACCGCATTCATTGAGTGGCCGTTAGCTGTGGTCATGGCAGTGTCGATCTTGCCGTTTATTCTCACGTGGCGGAAAATGTCGGCGGCAACAACCAGAGCCAATGACATGGAAGACCGTACCTCGGCCGCCGCAGCCGGCCGGTTGATTGAGTTCGCCAGGCTACAACCGGTGCTTCGAGCCACGGGTGCCGCGACGTCGTGGGACCCCGTACAAGAGACTCTGCAAGCCGACTCTGAGGCGACGTTGGCCGGGCTTCGGATCAAGGGCCGACCTGCCCAAGGATTCAACCTCATCGCTAACGTGACTTTCGCGGTGGTGCTCGCCTTGGGGCTGTCGTTCGTGACCGGAGCGCGTCTGGACCCGATTGCGTATCTGGTGATCGCGGCGGTCAGTGCGCGCATGCTGCTGCCGCTCACAAAAGCCGCGCTCTACGCATCTGAGGTCGATAACGCCGCAGTGGCGTTGCGCCAGATGGGAATAATCCTTGATGCCGCGCCACTTGCCGAACCTGATTCCGAGCAGGCACGGGAACCGCGTGGGACGTCGATTGAATTCCGAGGAGTGTCGTTTTCCTACGAGTCAGGCCGGCCTGTCCTAGACGATGTCTCGCTCACCGCCCCGCAGGGAGCAGTCACCGCACTAGTGGGGCCGTCAGGGGCCGGGAAGTCGACGATCTTGCGTCTCACCGCAAGGTTTTGGGATGTCGACGCCGGTAGCGTGACCATCGGCGGGGTGGACGTGCGCGAGATTCCAACCACGCGGATCATGGAGCTGACCTCGATGGTGTTCCAGGACACCTACCTGTTTGACACCACGATCCGGGAGAATCTGCGGATTGCCCGCCCCAATGCGACGGACGCCGAGTTGGAAGAGGCAGCTCGCAAGGCGAGACTTGATCGGGTGATTGAGGCGCTGCCTCACGGTTGGGATACCGAAGTGGGGCCTGCCGGGCAGAGCCTGTCTGGAGGTGAGCGCCAACGAGTGGCAATCGCTCGGGCATTCATCAAGGATGCTCCGATACTGCTGCTCGACGAGATTACCTCGGCGCTGGACGGCGAGAATGAATCGGCGATTAGCGACGTCATCAGTCAACTATCTGAGGGCCGCACTGTGATCGTGGTAGCGCACAGACTATCCACCATAGATAGCGCCGATCAGGTGGTCTTCCTCGAACCCTTAGCGGACGGTGCTATCGTCGCCGAAACCGGCACGCCTAAGGAATTGTCTAGTCGGCCCGGACGGTTCCACGATTTCGTGGCTGCCGCCGATGCGTCGTCTCGTTGGCAGCTGAGACACACCTCAGGTTAGCGGACGCGGTCCCGGTGCCAGGCGCCAAGCCCTAAACCCACAGCTCGAATCGGAGTACCTCGACACGTTTGGCACACGTGGTGCTGTCGCGAACATGGCGCTAGTGGGATCATGTGCGAACAGCATCTCGCTGATGAGCGAGGGCGCTACTAATCACCAAGGGAGTTGAGTCCCTCATAGTGGTGTAGCGGGGTGGTCGTGCTGGACAGCAGGGCGGTCACCGCGTGATCCTCGAGTTTCGTCCGCTACAACTCACTCGCGAAAGGCCACACGATGACCGCTACCCATATTGTCGACCCTGCCGGGCTGCTTGGCGAACTGCTTGCCGAGGCGTCACCTGTTGCAGACTGTGATCAACGAGTTGCTGTCTGCGGATGCTGATGCGGTTGCAGGTGCCGAGTACGGCCGCCCAGATCCTGACCGACGGGCCCAGCGCAACGGCTACCGCCACCGGCCTCTCGATACCCGTGTTGAGACCTTGGACATCGCGGTCCCGAAACTACGCCAGGGCACCTATTTCCCTGAGTGGCTGCTGGAGCGTCGCAAGCGCGCCGAGTCCGCATTGATCACTGTTGTTGCCGACTGCTATCTCGCTGGAGTCAGTACTCGTCGGATGGACAAGTTGGTCAAGACGTTGGGAATCGACCGGCTGTCGAAGTCCCAGGTCTCTCGCATGGCCGCCGAGTTGGACGAGCACGTCGCCGAGTTTCGACACCGCCCACTAGGCGATGCTGGGCCGTTCACGTTCGTGACCGCCGACGCGTTGACGATGAAAGTTCGCGAGGGAGGTCGTGTGGTCAACGCGGTCGTCATGCTCGCGACCGGGGTCAACGCCGACGGGCATCGCGAAGTCTTAGGGATGCGGGTCGCCACGAGCGAGACCGGCCCGGCCTGGAACGAGTTTTTCGCCGATCCGGTCGCCCGAGGACTGTCCGGGGTCCGGCTGGTCACCTCCGACGCCCACCAAGGCATCGTGGAAGCGATCGCGGCGAACCTGCCCGGTGCCGTCTGGCAGCGTTGCCGCACTCACTACGCCGCGAACCTGATGAGCATCACTCCCAAGAGCTTGTGGCCGGCGGTCAAGGCCATGCTCCACTCCGTCTATGACCAGCCTGACGCCGATGCTGTTCACGCCCAGTTCGACCGGCTACTGGACTACACCGCCGAGAAACTCCCCGACGTCGCAGACCACCTCGATGCCGCCCGCGCTGACATTCTCGCGTTCACCAGCTTCCCGACCGAGGTCTGGCAGCAGATCTGGTCGAACAACCCCACCGAACGGCTGAGCCGCGAGATCCGGCGCCGCACCGATGCGGTTGGGATCTTCCCAAACCGGGAAGCGATTGTCCGGCTCGTCGGCGCCGTCCTGGCCGAGCAAACCGATGAATGGGCAGAAGGCCGCCGCTACCTCGGCCTGGAAGTCCTCGCCAAGAGCCGCCTCAACCTGATCACCACACCCACAACCACGACCGATGCCGACATGCCCGCACTCGCAGGCTAAAACCCCAAACGAGAGGAAAACGCCGTTACACCACTACAAGGGACTTGACCCCCAACTTGCTAAAAGCTTTGTAGTTGACTAGGAGTGCAGATGGTCGTCGGCCCACCTGCAAGAACGAATAGCAAGCGGTATCGCCTACAGGTAGAGGTGCTACCCGCATCATTTGTCGAGACCCCGCGTCTATTCTTGCGCGCGAGATCCCGACTGGTTCACCCCCTCTACGGACGCCAGCCGGGTAGTGACGTGCCAGATACTCAGCGGTACAGCAGGCTAATCTCCAAACGTCCGCGGCAGCCGGAATTCCCAGTTCATAGCCGGTAATGACGCTATCCGATAGCGCCACTCCGCACTGGGGTCTTGTATCCATCGTGACCGGTTGTGCGACCCAGGCTTCACGAGGTGTCCTTTCGCGGTGAGCAGCCCAACGCCGGCCGGCCGCAGGTAGTTCACCTGGAGGTCGACCGTCGGCACGGGTGCGCCGATGGTGCCGATCAGAGAGAAATCGGCGGCGGTGTCGAGCAGTGCGCCCAAGATGCCACCGTGGACGGAGCCCCGGTCGGTGTCGGAGAGCCACGAGTGCTTTGCCTCCGCCTCGATGATGATGTCGGTGGTGGTGAGCTCAGTGACGCGAAGGCCTAGCCACTGGTGGAAGGGTGCGGCCTCCAACCAGGCCTGCACCTCGTCGAGTGTAGGGAGCGACATCAGGCATCCTTCCATGGAGCGATCACGATCTTGCCCAGGAAGTCGCGATGTTCGAGTCGCCCGAGCGCGTCGATGGCGCCGTCGAGGCCGACGACCGAGTCGATGACCGGCGAGAACGATCCCTCCTGGACGTAACCCAGCAGCGCGTGGAAGTCGTCCTTCGTGAAGCCGTTCGAGCCGATGATGCGCAGCTCGAAGCTCCACACGTAACGCAGATCTTCCGGCGGGTTGTACCCAGCGGTGGCGCCACAGACGAGGATCGCACCGCCGCGCTTGGTGGAGCGCAGCGTCGGCGCCCAGGTGTCGCCTCCGGTGTTGTTGACGATCACGTCGAACCCACCGTCGTAGCTTGTCCGCGAGGGTTTGCCGAGGTGTTCCTTCGTCCAGGCGTAGAAGTCTTGCGTGCGGTAGTTGATGAACTCGTCCGCACCGAGCTCCAGCAGGCGTTCCCCCTTCTCGTCGCTCCCTGCGGCAGCCACCACGGTGGCGCCCAGCCGCTTGGCCAGCAGTACCGACGCAGTGCCCACACCGCCCGACGCACCGAGCACGAGCACCTTGTGCCCCGGCTGCACGGCCCTGGTTCCGACGATCATTCGGTGGGCGGTGCCATACGCGACAGGCAGGGCCGCCGCCTGCTCGAAGCTCACCTCGTTAGGCAGCGCCAGCAACTGTCCGGCCTCCACGAGCGCATACTCGGCCAGGCCACCGTCGAGCAGCTCGCCCATGAGGTGTCCGCGCTCGGTGAGGGGGTCGACGAGCACGCGGTCGCCGATGTTCCAACCTTCGACGCCCTCGCCGATCTCCGCGATCTCGCCGGCGATGTCGAGCCCGGGTACGACGGGTAGCGGCACGGTGATGCCGGGCATGCCGCGCAGGGTGAAGATGTCGTGGTAGTTCAACGAACTCGCTCGCACCTTCACCACCACATGCCCTGGCGTTGCGGTGGGCGTGGGATGGTCGTCGACTAGTCGGAGGTCGTCGACGGTGCCGTGCTTGGGAATGATGACTGCTCGCATGATGCTCCTTGTCAACGAAGGGTCCACTGGCCCGACGGGCCATGTACTGTCACGGTGAGTGCCGGCTCCGGGCCTTCCTCGACGGGAACGTCGACGTCGAGGGCGGCGTAGAGTTCCTGCACTCGGGCGGGCTCGGGATGGGTCACGTGAAAGTCGTCGAGGGTGACGCGTGCGTCGACGGTGTGCTCCGGTGAGGGTGTGGCTCCCCAGTCGATGACGAATGGCTGCGCACCCGAATGGTCGGACGCGAGCGGCGGTGTGAGCCGCCAGCGCAGGAGCGTGCCCGACGGGTCACGTCGCTGCCCTGCTCCGAGCACCCCGAGGTCGAAGCCCAACTCGTATGCTGCGCCGAGCTTGGCTTCTGGTGCGTCTGGGTGCACTGCGAACGTGGCCACGGTGGGCGCATCGACGAGGTGCAGGTCGAATACTCGAGGGCCGGAACGAGGCTCGTCAATGCCGATGATCTCGAGGTAACCACCGCCGGTGAATGCGACGAGGTAGTTGCGGGTGCCCTGGTCTGGGTGCACTCCCCCGAGCACTGGGGAGACGCCGGTGGCGTCGGTAAACGCCTGCACCGTGGCGTCCAGGTCGGGTGTCGCTACGACGATGTGGTCCAGGTTTCGTAGATGTTGCATGGTGATTCCTTGCGCACAAGGGCACGCCAACCAGCGCCTCAATGCATGAGGGTATGGCTGTGCCCGGAATTAGCTGTTGGGATTCCCTACGCGGGGGGTGAATGCTTCGCTCAGGCTGCCATCAAACAGCAACACATCATGCGCCCGGCCTTGGTGGCGGCGGACATGATGCACATCGTGCTGTGAGCCATGAGCGGTTTCCTTGCGACTTGGCGGTTGCCTTCGTGTGACAGAACTCTACGGGCTTTCAGAATATTCCCAGTGCCAGGGAGTTATTTTTGAGACGGGTCGCGCGAAGCGGCAGCATCGGCGGTGGGTTACCGCAAAATCTCGCGAGCGTGCTCGACGTCTTCGTGCATTTGCGCGATGAGCGCGTCAACGCCGTCGAAGCGTTGCTGTCCTCGCAGGCGCTCGATGAAGGTCACCGCAATCTCCACGCCGTAGAGGTTCAGGTCGGTGCGATCCAGCACATACGACTCGACGCGGTGTTCGGTGCCGTCAAACGTCGGGTTGGATCCGACGGAGATCGCCGCCGGCAGCGGCTCACACCCAGGAATGTCGACGCGCGTCAGCCATCCCGCGTACACGCCATCGGCAGGGACGGCCATCTCGTCGGGGACGACGAGGTTTGCTGTTGGGAATCCCAGGTCGCGGCCCCGGCGATCTCCCACGACGACGAGCCCACGGTACTCGAACGGCGACCCCAGATGCGCCGCCGCGGCGCGCACATCGCCGTCGTACAGGTTGCCACGGATGAGGGTGGATGAAATGGTCTGGTCGCCGTCGGTAGTGAGCGGCACGGCCGTTACTTCGAAGCGCCCGCGTGCGAGTTCGCGCAACGTGTCGACGTCGCCTGCCGCTTTGGCGCCGAACCGGAAATTGCTGCCGACGACGATCCGGGAGGGTTTGAGGGAGACGAGGAAATCCTCGACGAATTCCTCTGGCGACATGGAGGCCACGGCTTGGTTGAAGCGCACGACGCGCACCTCGTTGGCGCCGAACGTGCGCAGTTTCGCGATGCGCTCGCGCAGGTCCATGAGCAGCTTAGGTGCCTTGTCAGGGCGAAGTACCCCAACGGGATGAGGCCAAAAGGTGAGGACGATCAGTCGGCCGACGTCACCCTGGCACGCTTCCTGCAGCACGCGCTGATGACCGAGGTGTACCCCGTCGAAGTTGCCGATCGCCAAAACACTCACGTCGGTCACCTTATTGCACATCGTCGTCAGGGCCTACCAACACCGTTACGGGAACGGCCCGGCCATCCTTCGGGCCGTACAGCGCCAGCAATTTCCCACCGGGCGACAGCAGCCCGACGGTTTCCCCCGGCAGCTCGATATCCAGCGCCCGACCGAACCGGACGTCGCGTGCCTGCGTATCGTTCAGCTGCACGACGGGGAAACTCCGCCTCGCAGCTTCGGCCATCGGCATGAGCGCCGGCGGTTCATCACCAAGGACGACGGCGTCGTCGATGGGATACTTTCCGACGCGGGTACGGCGCAGCGCGGTGAGGTGACCGCCCACGCCGAGGGCTTCGCCGAGATCACGGGCGATCGCTCGAATGTAGGTGCCGCTGGAGCATTCCACGTCGATGTCGACGTCGAGACGTTGGCCGTCGACGCGCACGTCGCCCAGGTCGAGGCGCTCGATCGTGACGGGGCGCGCAGCGAGGCGCACATCCTTGCCCTCGCGCGCGAGGGCATAAGCGCGCTGGCCATTGACTTTGATGGCAGACACCGTGCTCGGGGTCTGCATAATCTCGCCCCGGAACTGCGCCAGCGCCTGCTCGAGCTGTTCCCTGGTGAGCGCAGACGCATCGGCGACGGGTACGACGGTGCCATCGGCGTCGTCGGTATCCGAACGCTCGCCGAGCCGGACCGTGGCGCTGTAACGCTTGTCGTTGAGGGCGAGATGGCCGAGCAGCCTGGTTGCCCTCCCCACGCCGAGGATGAGCACCCCCGTCGCCATCGGATCGAGCGTGCCAGCATGCCCGATTTTCTTCGTGCCCAGCACGCGCCTGAGCCGGCCTACGATCTGATGAGACGTGGCCCCCGACGGCTTGTCGAGGACCACGATCCCATCGAGAGTGGTACCTGTCACTCCTCGGGCTTCTTGTACGGGTCGGCTTCGCCGGCGAAGGATTTGCCTTCCCGTGCCGCCGCAGCGGCCGCGTCGCTGGCCTGAGCACGAGCGAGGAGGTCCTCGATGTGGCGTGCCTCGTCCTCCGTCGCGTCGAGCACGAACGTGAGGGTCGGCGTGTGCCGCATCGCGAGCTGCTGGCCAACCGCCGTGCGCAGCATACCTTTCGCTGATTCCAGCGCGGCCGCACTGCCTGCGCGGGCAGTGTCGTCGCCGAGCACGGTGTAGAACACCGTCGCTTCACGGTTATCGCCGCTCAGCCGTACCTCAGTGATGGTGATGAAACCCTTGCGGGGATCCTTCACCTTGCGGTCCAGCGTCTGCGCGATGATCGTCTGGATCTGGTCAGCCAGCTTGGCATTGCGGGGGCTGGGCATCACTCACGCTCCTGTTCGACCATCTCGTAGACCTCGACTACGTCTTCGGTCTTGATGTCGTTGTAGTTGTGCAGCGTGAGGCCACATTCGAAGCCCTCGCGCACCTCAGTGACATCATCCTTCTCACGACGCAGCGAGGCGATAGAGGTGTCTTGGATAACCACACCGTCGCGGATGAGCCGCGCCTTGGCGTTGCGGCGAACCACGCCGTCGAGCACCATACAGCCCGCAATGTTGCCGATCTTCGAGGAGCGGAAGATCTCGCGGATCTCGGCCTGGCCGATGATCTGCTCCTTGTAGATGGGCTTGAGCATGCCCTTGAGCGCGGCCTCGATCTCGTCGATCGCGTCGTAGATGACCGAGTAGGAGCGGATGTCGACGTTCTCCTCGTCCGCCATCTTCGCAGCGTGCGGGGTGGGACGAACGTTGAAGCCGATGATGACGGCCTTCGACGCGGCAGCCAGCGAGACGTTCGTCTCGGTGATGGCACCAACACCGCGGTCGATGACGCGCAGCCCGACCTCGTCGGAAATCTCGATCTTGGTAAGCGCATCCTCGAGGGCCTCGACGGAACCAGCGCCGTCGCCCTTGAGAATGAGCAGCAGCTCCTGCGTCTCGCCCTTCTCGAGCTGTTCGAACAGCTGGTCGAGGGTCTTGCGACGGCTGGTGCGGGCCTGCAGCGCGGCACGCATGCGCGCCTCACGCTTGTCGGCGATCTGTCGGGCGACGCGGTCGTCTTCCACTACGAGGAAGTTGTCGCCAGCACCAGGCACCGACGTGAGGCCGAGCACCTGCACCGGCATCGACGGAGGTGCCTCGTCGACGTTCTCGCCCTGATCGTTGATCATGGCGCGCACGCGTCCGTGGGCAGAGCCCGCGACGATCGAGTCACCGATGCGGAGCGTACCGCGGTGCACGAGTACCGTCGCCACCGCGCCGCGACCCTTATCGAGGTGGGCCTCGATGGCGACACCCTGGGCGTCCATATCCGGGTTCGCGCGCAGGTCTAGCGCCGCGTCGGCCGTGAGGACGATGGCTTCGAGGAGCTCGTCCAGGCCCTGACGCGTGACCGCGGACACGTCGACGAACTGCGTGTCGCCGCCGTACTCCTCGGGGATCAGGCCGTACTCGGAGAGCTGACCGCGCACCCGTGTCGGGTCTGCGGTGTCCTTATCGATCTTGTTCACCGCGACGACGATCGGCACGTCGGCGGCCATCGCGTGGTTCATGGCCTCGATGGTCTGCGGCATCACACCGTCGTCGGCGGCAACCACCAGCACGGCGATGTCCGTCGACTTCGCGCCACGGGCACGCATGGCCGTGAATGCCTCGTGGCCAGGGGTATCGATGAAGGTGATGGCGCGTTCTTCGCCTTCCACCTCGGCTTCCACCTGGTAGGCGCCGATGTTCTGCGTAATGCCGCCGGCCTCACGCGTCTGCACGTTGGAGTGACGGAACGCGTCGAGCAGCTTGGTTTTACCGTGGTCGACGTGACCCATGACGGTAACCACCGGGGGACGAACCTCGAGGTCGTCCTCGTCGCCTTCGTCTTCGCCAAATTCGAGGTCGAAGCTCTCCAGCAGCTCGCGATCTTCGTCTTCGGGGGACACGACCTGGATGTTGTACTCCAGCTCCGCACCCAACAGTTCGAGGGTGTCGTCGCTCACCGACTGGGTGGCGGTGACCATCTCACCCATATGGAAAAGCACCTGCACGAGTGCTGCCGCGTCGACGCCGATCTTCTCGGCGAGATCGGTCAGCGACGCGCCACGACGCAGACGAACGGTCTTGCCGCCGCCCTTACGGACGCGTACGCCACCGATCGTTGGCGCCTCCATCTCGTCAAACTCTTGGCGACGCTGCTTCTTCGACTTGCGACGACGGTTTCCGGAGCCACCGCGTCCGAAGGCGCCCTGCGTTCCGCCGCGGCCACGACCACGGCCGGGCCCGCCACCCATGCCGCCGGGGCCGCCCATCGGAGGCCCGCCGAAGCGACCACCGCCGCCCGGCCCACCGGAGCCAGGACGCCCACCGCGGCCGCGACCACCGCCACGACCGGGCCGCGAGCTCGCCTGGCCGAGCTGGCTCGACTGATGCTTCGGCATCATCGCGGGGTTGGGACGAGGCATGCCTCCCGTGCCGCCGGGACGCGGCATCAGGTTCTGCTCGCTCCCTGAGCCCTGCGGACGCTGACCTCCGCGACGATCACCGTCGGGACGGGGACGACGCTGCGGCTGCTTGCCCATCCCCTGGCTCGCAGCAAACGGGTTGTTACCCGGACGCGGCGCGTTCGTGCGTCGCGGCATAGAACCTGGGGTCACACCACCGGTGCGGGATCCTGCGCTCGGAGCGGCAGGCTTCGGCACACCAGGCTTCGGAGCGCTGGGCTTAGCCGCACCTGGCTTAGGCACACTCGACGGCTTCGCCTCGGCACCTGGTTTGGCACCGGTGGCAGGCTTCGACTGAGGAGCGGCTGGCTTGGGGGCACCAGGCTTCGGGACAGCTCCGGGGCGAGCTGCCGACGCACCGGGCTTCGGCGCTGCCGGTTTCGGCGCGCTCGTCGGCGCTGGGCTTGCTCCTGGGTCAAACGCGCCGGGTGTCGCTTTCGGCGCGCGAATGCCGCTGGGCTTCGGCGCGTCCGACTTGGACTTCGTTTGGCGCGCGCTACTCGAAGACGGCGTCTTCGGTGCGTCCTTCTTGGCCGACTCGCCGTCGGCACTGAAATGTTCGCGGATACGACGTACGACGGGTGCTTCTAGCGACGACGACGCGCCGCGAACGTACTCACCCTGTTCTTTCAGCCACGCCAGCAACTCCCTGCTGGGCATGCCGAATTCCTTTGCGATCTCATGAACGCGAGGCTTAGCCACTGCTCTCCTTTGGGGGCCCAAGCCTCAAGCGGCCAGGACCTATTGGTTGTTGTTGCTCATCGTTGGTAACTCATCGAGTGGTCATGAGCGTCAGCCCACCTTCTGGTTAGCGCCCCCGTGGGGGCATGGAAACGATCGGCCCTTGGATGGGCCATTGGCCAGTCTAACGCGCAACAACCCATCACGCGAAACACGCCACACGCAATTACTCAGACATCGCTTGCAGCAAATGCCCTAATTCAGCGCTGGGCTCCGCGCCACGAAAGGCCCTCGGAATGGCTTTACGTTCCAGCACGATCCGCGCGCACTCCGGGTGGAGGTACGCCCCTCGACCATCAAGTCTTGGGGCCGTCGCCTCGATCACGACACCATCGCGACGCACCAACCGCACGAGCGAAGATTGCTCGTCAGATTGGCAACATCCGATGCATCGACGTTGCGGCATGACCGCACTCTTCCGGGTCGCGATCACACTTCGGTGTCGGGCTGGATATCGATGCGCCAACCGGTCAGCCTGGCAGCCAAGCGCGCGTTCTGGCCTTCGCGTCCAATAGCCAGCGACAGCTGGTAGTCGGGCACGATCGCACGACACGCCTTACCGGCCTTGTCGGTGATGATGACATTGATGACCTTGGCTGGCGACAGCGCGGCGGAGACGAACCGTGCCGGGTCTTCGGAGTAGTCGACGATGTCGATCTTCTCGTTGCCCAACTCGTTGGTGACGGCACGCACTCGCTGCCCGTTCGGCCCAATGAATGCGCCCTTAGCGGAGACGTCCGGATTGTTCGACACCACCGCGATCTTCGTACGGTGACCAGCTTCGCGCGCAATCTCCTTGATTTCGACGATGCCGTCGGCGATCTCCGGAACCTCCATCGCGAAGAGCTTCTTCACCAAGTTCGGGTGCGTGCGCGAGACCACTACCTGTGGGCCGGATGGATCGCGGCGCACGCTCACGATGAACACGCGTAGGCGGCGGCCGTGCGAGTAGTCCTCACCAGGAGACTGCTCTGCCAACGGCATGATGGCCTCCAACGTGCCCAGGTCGACGCGCACCGTCTTCGAGTCGCGATCCTGCTGGATAACGCCGGTGACGATGTCGCCTTCCACGCCCGAGAAGTGGCCGAACTTTTGGTCGTCCTCGGCCTCGCGGATGCGCTGCGTGATGACCTGGCGTGCCGTCGACGCGGCCACGCGCCCAAAGTCTTCCGGGGTGTCGTCGAAGTAGCCGATGATCTCGTCGTCGTCGCCGAACTCTGGAGCCAGCACCGACACCTTGCCCGTCTTACGGTCGATGTCGATCTTCACGCCACGCAACGCGTTGTCGGTCTTGGTGTAGGCATTCAAGATGGCGTCTTCGAGCGTCTTCAGGAGGTACTCCGTCGGAATATCGCGGTCGCGCTCGATCGCGCGCAGCGCTGCCATGTCGATGTCCATGCTCAGGCTTCCTTCCGGTTCATCTCAATCTGAATAATTGCTTTGCGCACCTCGTCGAGAGGATACGTCGCTGGGGAGCCGTCAACATCGACGACCACCGCGTCGGCATCAACTCCGACGAT
>NZ_CAMYFI010000048.1 GCF_947255005.1 uncultured Tessaracoccus sp.
ACCGACTCCGACCAGCTCCACCGCTGTGCCCGCCGGCAAGGCAGCAGTGGGGAGTTGGCCGTGGCTGAGCCGCAGGCCGACGAGCGCCTGGCCGCTGGGCAGTGGGTTGTCGCCGACGTGGGAGGCCAGCGGGAACGACCCCACCGGGAGATCTGTGAGCGCGGTGTGTCCGACGAGGTCGTCGAGGGCATCCGCGGCGAGGGTCTGCGTCGAAAACCCGGCCGGCACCTGCACGACGCGCAACTGCTCCTGCGTGACGACGGAACCGCGCGCGATGGGTTGAGCCACGGCGACTACCGACGCGTAGTTCGTCGACGACTGGTAGATGTAGGCGAATCCGAGCGCGCCGAGTACCACGGCGAGCACTCCACCCGCGATGAGTTTCGGGCTCCGTCGTGCACGCATTTGCACTGCGTCGGGGCGGGGGAGCTTCGTTGCCCTCGCGTCAGCTTCAGTTGCACCCATAGCTGGCACCTCCGCCATGAAAGCTATGTGGTCGACGGGGTCACTTCAGCCTTTTTCCGACAACTGTGGAAAACTTTTCGAGATTTCGGGGATTCAGACCTAGTTATCCACAGGTTGTGTGGATAACGGTGGGAAAATGTGGGAAACCCCTGTGGTGTGGCGATGAGCCTAGTCAGATTGGTTGACCTTGCCCTCGAGCACCCACTGGAGGAACTCGCGGAGGTATCCCGTCTCGCCGTCACGCCCGCCGCGCCCGACCACGAGGGTGGGTTGCGTGCCGGGGAGTTTCACTCCGCGCAGGCGCTCTTTAAGGCCGCCGCCCACCACCAGGTGATGGAAGCCGCCGTCCTCGTCGATGGCCACGGAGTGGTTCTGACGCAGGTACCATCCGCGCTTGTCAGTTTTCACTTTGGCCCCGCTATACGTGGTGGCTTTCAGGGGAACGGGGGCGAGGCCCTGCTGCTTTGCTTGCCGCACGAACTCATCAATGAGCACCTGCGCCTCCAGCGCCTCCGACCTGGCCTGCTGCTCAGCCAACTGGAGCCGGATCCGTGCTGCTTCTGCGCGTTCGCCACCTGCCATACCGTCACCCTACCGGGCCAGCATTATCCCAATACTCACTTGCGCTTGCTCGAAAGCCTCATTTCGGGCGTTTTCGACAAACGCAAGTGAGTATTGGGTTAGCTCCGCCCGGATACCCCCTGCATGGTGGGCCATGCGACGCTGGCATAGTAGACACATGACGCCACAACCTGATTCTCCGCTCGTGCTTGGTCTGGATTCCTCGACAACGGGCTCAAAAGCGCTCATCACGGACATGGACGGGAAGGTCTTCGCCCTTGGCAAGGCGACATACGACATTCTCCAGCCCGCGCCAGACCACTACGAACAAGACGCGCGAGATTGGGGACACGCCGCGTTCTCGGCCATCGCCGATGCTGTTGCGCAGCTTGAGCCGCAGGACCGACGCCGCCTAGCTGCGTGCTGCATCACCCCGCAGCGTCAAACGTTCGTGGTGTGTGACGATGATGGCACCCCGCGTCGCAACGCCATTTTGTGGCTGGACGGGCGAGCGTCGGATGAGGTCCGGCGCATTGGGTCAACGCGCGTCCACCAGATTTCCGGGTTCGAGCCCGACGTCACTCCGTCGATCTACAAAATCGCATGGCTCGCCCATCACGAGAGCGAACTCCTGCGCAGCGCGCAACGCGTCGTCGGAGTGCACTCCTGGCTGGTGCACAAACTCACAGGCCAGTGGGTTGACTCCGTGGCAACAGCAGACAGTTTGGGCATCTGTGATCTCGCCCGGCTGGAATGGTCTGACGAGCTCCTCGAGTTGAGCGGTCTACGGCGCCAGCAACTTCCTGATCTCGCGGCCGCGGCCAGCGTCGTCGGTACCATGCTTCCCGACGTTGCCTCCTCTCTGGGGCTAGCCGGTCCGATTCCCGTCGTGGCAGGGTGCGGAGATGGTCAGGCCGCAGCGCTCGGCGCCGGGGTCACCGAGGCCGATGAGGGTTATCTCAATATGGGCACCGCCGTTGTCGCAGGGGTTCATTCCTCCCAATACCGCTGGAGCCAGGTATATCGCACCGACGTCGCAGGCATCCCAGGCAGCTATGTGTTGGAAGTGGTGCAGAACTCGGGTGCCCACTTGGCGCAGTGGTTCCGCACTGCGCTCGGTGATCCAGCCCTCCACGGTGCCCCTGACCCGGAACTCGAGCAAGCGGCGGCCCAAGTACGCCCAGGTGCTGATGGGCTGCTCACCTTGCCGTATTGGAATGCAGTCCAGTCGCCGCATTGGGACCCGCTCGCCCGAGGAGCCATGGTGGGTTTCACCGGCTCACACAGCAGGCCTGCCATGTATCGATCACTACTGGAAGGCATCTGCTTGGAGACTGGTCGCAACCTTGCGGCCCTCGACGCCGAAACCGGAACACCGATGCGAAAACTCAGGATCATGGGTGGCGGGCAGCGTTCAGACCTATGGTGTCGCATCATGGCGGCGTGTGTGGCGCGACCGCTCGAACGCTGTATGAGTGAGGAAATCTCGGCCCTCGGCGCGGCCGTGATGGCCGCCAGTGCAGTAGCTGAACGCTCGGTGCCAGAAATGTCGAGGCAGATGGCTGAGCCAGGAGACACCATCGAACCTCAGCCAGAGTTGGTGGAGGAATACGCATCAATTGCTGACGTCCAAGGAGAGCTCTACCACGCATTGTCGGGGGTGTTTCCTCGGCTGGAAGCGCTGCGGCAGTAGCCTCGTCGAGGCAAGACCGAGGTACCCCAGGCGAATCGTTACTCGAGGCCCGAGGTGCGCCACAATCTCGTCGCCGTAGGATGAACTGCGTGGTTGAGATCCTTGCTGGGGCACCGCTGCTGACACTGTTCCTGGCGGTGGCGCTGGGCACGCTCGTCGGTGCGATCCCCTTTGGCCCTTTGAGATTTGGTCCGGCCGGCGCCTTGTTCGTCGGCCTGGCCCTGGGTGCGCTCGACCCCGCACTCGGGGAAGGGCTCGGTTTGGTGCAAGCCATCGGGCTGGGGCTGTTCGTCTACACCATCGGTTTGGCGGCGGGCGAGTCGTTCTTCCGCGACTTCGCTAAACAAGCTCCCCTCATGCTGGGCGCCGTGGTGTTGCTGGGGGGATACGCGGCGCTCATCGTCGGCGCCGATGCGCTGCTCGGCATCGACCCAGCCATGGGCGGCGGACTGTTCGCAGGCTCGCTCACCACCACTCCCGCGCTCGCCGCGGCACAAAGCGCCTCGGACGGCTCCCCGGCACCTGCCGTGGGCTACGCCATCACCTACCCCATCGGCGTGATCATCACGATGATCATGGTCACCTTCGTGACGCGCACCAAGCTCCCCGCCCGCAACGACCCCGACCACGCCGCACGCGCCCGGCTCGAAGCCATCACCGTCGAACTCCACGACGACATTTACGTCCACGACGTGCCAGGCATCGCCGAAGTCCCCGGCAAGGTGGGCGGCGAGGTGCGGATCTCCTACATGATGCGCGACGGCGAGATGACCGTCGCCCGCCCCGACCAGCTCCTCCACCGCGGCGACCGCGTGGTGCTCGTCGGTACACCCGACGGTGTGCACCGCGCCGCGGAACAGATCGGCCAAGAAGTGAAGGAGCATCTCCTCCACGACCGCCGCTCAGTCGACTTCCGCCACTTCGTCGTCTCCAACCCGCGCACCGCAGGCCGCACCGTGAACGAGCTGCGCATCCCGGCTCGCTTCGACGGCATCATCACCCGCGTGCGCCGCGGCGACACCGAACTGCTCGCCCACGCCGAGATGCGCCTCCAGCTGGGTGACCGCGTGCTGGCCGTCGCTCCCGCCGGGCGCCTCGACGAGTTGGCCGGCGTGTTCGGAGACAGCGAGCGGAAGGTCACCGAAGTCGACTTCTTCTCCATGGGGCTCGGCATGGCGCTGGGCATCGCGCTCGGGCTGATCTCGATCCCCTTCGGCGCGGGCGCCATCGCGCTCGGCAGCGCCGCGGGGCCGCTCGTCGTCGGGCTGATCCTGGGCTACCTCGACCGCTCCGGCCCACTCGTATGGACCATCCCCAACGCCGCCAACCTCACTATCCGTCAACTCGGCCTCGTGCTCTTCCTCGCCTGCGTCGGCCTCTCCAGCGGGCAGGCCTTCGCCTCCACAGCGTTCTCCCTCACCGGCCTCAAAGTGGGCCTCACCGCGGCCGTCGCGTTGGTGATCCTGCTCGGAATCTTCTGGGTGCTCGGTTATCTCCTCGGGCATTCGACGGCGCGCGTCGCCGGCGCGATGGCGGGCCTCGTCGGGCAGCCGGCCATCTTGAACCACGCCAATTCCCTCATCGACGACGACCGCACCGACGCCGGTTACACCGCCCTCTTCGCGCTGGGGATCATCGCGAAGATCATGTTCGTCCAGTTCGTGGTCGCCTTCTAAACCACGGCGGGCCGCAACTCGGCGTCGAGCAGCCACTGCCGCAGCGCAACGTGTAAACGCAGATGCGCGACTGAGCGCACTCCAGATCATGAAAATGCCCTCTGAGGGGCGAAAATCAGCAACTGGAGTGCGCTCAGTCGCACATTCGGGACTAGCCGATGAGCCCGAACCGCTTGAGGATCTTGCGCCCGGTGGCGGAATCCGACGCCTGCAGCGCCAACAGCTGCGCGTAGATGCCGTTCGTCTTCGCGAGTTCCGCAGGGGAGCCCACTTCGTCGATGCTGCCGCCGCGCAACGTGACGATGCGGTCGACGGACGAGATCGTCGAAAGCCGGTGCGCGATGATGATGGCGGTTCGGCCGGTCATGAGTTCGTCGAGCCCAGCCTGCACTTGACGCTCGGCCTTGGTGTCGAGGGCGGAGGTGGCCTCGTCGAGGACGAGGATCGGTGCGTCCTTCAGCATGGCGCGCGCGACAGCGAGGCGCTGCTTCTGCCCGCCGGAGAGCTTCACGCCCCGCTCGCCGATCTGGGTGTCGAGGCCTTCGGGGAGGTTGCGCACGAACATGTTCGCATTCGCCCGTCGGATGACCTCGTGGAGTTGCTCGTCGGAGGCGGAAGGATCGCCGTAGTGCAGGTTCTCCCGGACGGTGCCGGAGAACAGGCTCGCGTCCTGGAACACGACGCCGATCTGCTCGCGCAGCGCCTTCGTCGGCGTCGTCGTCACATCGTTGCCGCGCACCAGCACCTGCCCGGAGGTGGGGGAGTAGAGCTTCATCAGCAGGTTCACCATCGTCGACTTACCGCCGCCGGACTCGCCGACGAGGGCGATGCGCTCGCCGCGTCGCACGGCGAGGTTGATGTCGCGCAGCACGAGCTGGTCGTCGTCGTAACCGAAGTCGACGTCGCGGAACTCAATCACCGGGTCGGCTGAGCTCCACTCGATCGGCGCCGAGGGGGCATCGTCGAGGGCGTTGAGTGGCTCGTCGGGCTGGTCCATCACCTTGTAATACTCGGCGCTGCCCGTGATCGCGCGTTGCAGGGTGTCGACGTAGTAGCTCATCGACGTAACAGGCGCCTTTGCTAGCTCGATGAGCTGGATGAGCAGCACCATCGATCCGATCGAGAAGGCCCCCTGCGCGGTCGCCACAAAAATAATGAGGTAGACGAGGAAGAACACGACGTCGAGGGCGCCGCGCCTAGCCACGTCCATTTTGTGCCAATACCTGGACTGCCCGGTGGTGAGCTTCACGGCCTCGCGGTAGTGATCGTCGAAGCTATCGAGTTCGGCGCGTTCGGCGGTGAACGACTTCACGACGCGCAGCTGCCCGACGACCTCCGCGAAGCGCCCGCCCGCGACGTCGTAGTGCTCATTCTTTTGCTTCTCCCACACCTGCCATTTCCGGCTCGTCAGAGCCGTGAGCCAGATGAAGGTGGGGTAGATGATGAACAGCAGCAGCGCAAGCCACGGGGAGTGGATCGCGGCGACGACGAGCACCACCAGGATGGTCAATATGGTGGTGAAGAAGCTGTTGGAGAACACCTGGAGGAACTGGGAGATCGTCGTGATCGAGCGGTCCAGTTTGGAGATGATCGTGCCGGTGAGCTCGGTGTCGAAGTAGCGCTGCGGCATGCGAAGCAGCTTGTCAAAGTAGCTGTGGGAGAGGATCTGGCGCACCCGGGTGCTCATGAGGTCGCCCAGGTAGCCCGTGATGTTCGTGACGATGGAGTTCGTCGCCATGACCACCAGCAGCAGGACCGCGATGCGAATCAACGGTGTCGCGGATGGCGCGCGCTTGTTCGTCGCCATATCGACGACGGTCTGCGTCGCGTCGGCGATGAGGAAGGGCATCAGCAGCGTGGTGGCCGTGGTGGCAATCGCACCGAGGATGATGCCCAGGTACAGCGGCCACAGCTCACGCGCGCCAGTAAGGATCCGCACAATGTTCTTCACGTGTAGTCACCATAGCTGCGGGTGCTGCGGAAGTGGGTTGAGGTTCACTCCTGGCTGACTAGCATTGACAAGGATCATGACGCAGGAGGGACGGACCTTGACCGAAGTCGAGACCCGCAACGTCGAATCAGTAGAACGCCACAGCGGACATCTCGAAAACGTCGCCCTCTTCTTGGGCGCGGGCGGGCTTGCTGTGGGGGTAACCGTCGGGCTTGTGGTGCTGAAAGATTTCACCGCGTTCCAGGGCAGTGGCTGGGTGAGTGTGGCGTCGATTTCCGACATGACCGCGGGGATCGTCGCAGGGGTGGTGTTCCTCCTCTCCTGGCTGTGGTTCGTGCACCCGTCGTGGTACCAAGGGGCGGGCGTGCTGCGCCGGGCGGTGCACACCGTCGGGCTGACGCTGTTGGTGGGGTCGCTCACCTTCTTGTTGATGCGTGCGTTCAACCGCGTCGTGGATGCTGCGTTCTTCGGTTTGCGCTTCGACGTGTGGTCGGGCACCGCGTTTATCGCGCTCGCGTGCGGCGTGAGTGCTTACTTCGCGGCGAGCGTGGCGGCGCGATTGACGTTGGAGTCGCTGTCGGTGGTGGTGTCGGCGTTTCTCGTGATGGGCGCGATGATGAGCGCCGTGAACGCGTCGGATCAATTCTGGTGGCAGATTCACTTTTCGAGCCTCGGGATGGCGTCGGGGCTTGCAGGGTTCACGTTTAACTACACGCTCATTCTGACCGGCGTTGTGATCGCCACGATGGCCGACATCCTCGCCTACGACATGCGAGGGTGGCTCGCTGCTACGAGGCAAGGGCGGTGGAAGTCTAGTGCGGTGAGCATCGGGCTCATGGTCATGGGCCTCGCCTTGGGCGGGATTGGGCTCATCCCGGTGAACGTTTCGCACGCGGGTCACCTGTTCACGACGTATGTGGCGGTGGGGGCATTCTTCGCGCTCGCGCTGGTGGCGCCGGTAATCCTGAGGGGCATTCCTTGGGGGTTTCGGGTGGTGTCGCTGCTCATCGTGGTGTTCGTCGCGCTGCTCGCGTACCTGTTTAAAGGTGTGCGCTATCTCGGCACCACGGGGTTCGAGATGCTGGCGGTTAGTACCGTGCTGGTGTGGATGGTGCTGTTCATTCGCACCATGGCAGCGGTGGGCAGGGACGCCGCCACGGAGGCCGAGGCAACATCGGAGAAGTCGACTGAGCGCACTCCAGAAGGGAATATCGGGGTCTCAGGGCAGGTGTTGTCGATCTAGTGTGCGCTCAGTCGCGCAACCTCAGGTAGATCGCCGGGTGCGAAGCGGGCTGGCTACACTCAGGCAGCGTGAGCTCACCGCTCGCATTCGATGAACCTCGCACCTGGGAGTAGCTGATGTCTTATGAACTTGCGTTGCTCGATGTTGATGGCACCCTCCGCACAGGCAAGCGCTGGAACCCCGGCGCGCTCGAACTCATTGCCGACCTGCACGACGCCGGCCTCCACGTCGCGCTGTGCTCAGGGCGCCCCACGGGTTCGATGATCGAACTCGTGCATGGTCATCCCGAGATCGAGTACCTCGCGAGTTGCTCGGGTGGGGTGGTGCTTCGTCGGGATGGGGAGACGTGGGACGTGATCGATCGCAGCCTGTTGCCCGCTGACGCCGTGCACCGCGCGCTCGACGTGGCCGATGAGCTTGGCATCGAGCCGTGGTGTTTCACGACGAACGAGTGGCTGATCGACAGCGACACCGAGGGCACCAGTCTGGAGACGCGCGCCGTCGGCGATGCTCCCCGCGTCACCGACCTGCGCGCGGAGGCAGACACCGTCGCCAAGGTGTTGTTCCTGCTGCCGGATTCGACCGCGGCTGGCCCCATTCGGGAACGCCTCGACGTGCCGGGAACCGCGCTCGTGCAGTCGGGGGAGCGGCACCTCGACTTGGTGACGGAGGACGCGCACCACGACAAGGGCGGCGACCGCATCCGCCGCGCCCTCGGTGTCGAATGGGAGCGCGTCGTCGCGATGGGTGATGGCGAGAACGACAAGGGCATGCTCTCCCTCGCGGGCGCCGCGGTGTGCGTCGCGCCACTCACCGACGACGCCGTCACCCCGTCGCAGTCAGCGCAGCGCTACAACGTCGACGACACCGCCGCCGGGCGCGACGCCATCCGCCGCGTGCTCGGCCTGTGACACCTGGTGGGTCGCTCGCAGCGAACATACTGTTGCTTCACGCAGCGCGAAGCCCCGGGCTCAAGCGAGACCCGGGGCTTCGTAGCGTTCTAGTGAAGCTCAGCGCTGCTCGAGCGGCACGTACTCGCGCTCGCCTGCACCAATGTAGACCTGGCGCGGGCGGCCGATCTTGCGGGCCGGGTCGGCGTGCTCTTCCTGCCACTGGGCGATCCATCCGGGGAGACGGCCCAGCGCGAACAGTGCGGTGAAGTACTGGGCCGGGAAGCCCATGGCCTCGTAGATGAGGCCGGTGTAGAAATCGACGTTCGGGTACAGCTTGCGCTCGATGAAGTACTCGTCGTTCAGCGCGGCCTCTTCGAGTTCGAGCGCCATGTCGAGCAGCGCGTTGTTTTGGCCCGAGCCGCGCAGGAGGCGGTCGGCGTGGCCCTTGATGATTTTCGCGCGCGGGTCGTAGTTCTTGTACACGCGGTGTCCGAAGCCCATGAGCTTGACGCCCGACTTCTTATCTTTCACCTTGGCGACGAAGTCCTTGATGTCCATGCCGTTGTCGCGGATGTTCGCGAGCATCTCGAGCACGGCCTGGTTGGCGCCACCGTGCAGGGGGCCGGACAGCGCATTGACGCCGGAAGAAATCGACGCGTAGAGGTTCGCGTCGGAGGAACCCACCATACGCACCGTCGCGGTGGAGCAGTTCTGCTCGTGGTCGGCGTGCAGGATGAACAGCGTCTCGAACGCGCTCACGATGGCCGGGTCGATCTCGTAGTCCTCCATCGGGGTACCGAACGACAGCCGCAGGTAGTTTTCGACGTAGCTGAGGTTCTTCTTCGGGTACAGGAAGGGTTCGCCCACCGACGACTTGTAGGCCGACGCGGCCAGCGCCGGCATGGAGCCAAGGAGACGCATCGAAGCCTCGTGCACGTGCTCGGGGTTGTGCGGGTCAACGTATTTCCGGTTATAGGCGCCGAGTGCCATGATGCCGGCGGAGAGCACCATCATCGGGTGTGCGCCGCGCGGGAAGGAGCGGTACAGCTCGCGCAGGCGCTCGTCGAGCATCATGCGGTCGTGCACTTCTTCGGTGAACTTGCCGTACTGCTCCTTGGTGGGCAGCTCGCCGTAGAGCAGGAGGTACGACACTTCGAGGAAGCTCGACTTCTCCGCGAGCTGCTCGATGGGGTAGCCGCGGTAGCGCAGCACGCCGTGGGCGCCGTCGATGTAGGTGATGGACGACTGGCAAGAGGCGGTGTTGACGAACCCGGTGTCGAGCGTGGTGTAGCCGGTCTGGGCGAGCACCTTTCCGATATTGACGCCGCTACTGCCGTCGGTGGCGTTTACTACCGGCAGCTCTACCTCGGTTTCGTCGATTTTTAGGACCGCGTTGGTCATCTGTCATTCCCTTCTTGGAGTTCAGCAGCATCGATGGCGCCATCTGGGGCTTCATTCGCACCGATACTAGCGCCACCGGGGGCTTCCAGGAAGGTGTTGGTTGAACGCTCTCCCACCATCACGCGCGGGTTTCCCCGACTTCACCCATTGTTCATCTGGAGGGGTTAGCGTAGTGCGGGTGCCGGAAGCTATGACGAATACCGAGATGGTTCCAGGGGAGGCCCTGCGCTCCACGAAAGCCAGTACAGCCAAGGTGGTGTCGTGGGCGTTGTGGGATTGGGCGACGCAGCCGTTCGCGACGGTGATCACCACCTTCGTATTTGGTGTCTACATCACGAGCTCCGCGTTCGGTGCCGACACGGACAAACTCTCCATCGACTACGGGTGGGCGATGGCCGCCGTCGGTGTGATCATCGCGCTGCTCGCGCCGGTGCTGGGCCAGGGTTCCGACCGCTCCGGGCACCGCATGCGCAACCTCCTCATCACGACGGTGCTCCTCGCGGTGATCTCTGCGTCGCTGTGGTTCGTCGCTCCGTCGCCGCAGTACTTCTGGCTCGGCGTGGTGCTGCTGGGGGCGGGCAACGTCGTCGCGGAGATCGCGAACGTCAACTACTACTCGGCGATTGACCAGGTTTCGACGCCCGAGAACGTGGGGCGCGTATCCGGGCTTGGCTGGGGCATGGGGTACCTGGGTGGCATCACCATTTTGGTGCTCATTGTCGCCACGTTGCCGGTGACGAAACCCGACGGGATCCGCACCGCCATGCTTTTGTGCGGCGCCTGGACGGCGGTGTTTTCGATCCCCATTTTTGTGATGTTGAAAGACCGCAAACCGGCCACGCCGCACGAGCGCGTCGGTGTGGTGGGCGCGTATGCGGAGTTGGGCCGCTCGATCAAGCGGCTATGGCACAGTTCACGCGCGACGCTGTACTTCCTCGTCGCGTCCGCGGTGTTCCGCGATGGCTTGGCGGGTGTGTTCACGTTCGGCGCCATTCTCGCCAGCGGCACGTTCCAGTTCGAGTTCACCGAGGTGCTGATTTTCGGCGTGGCCGCCAACCTCGTCGCGGGGCTCTCGACGCTGCTGTTCGGCATGCTCGACGACAAGCTCGGGCCGAAGGCCGTCATCACGTTCTCGCTCGTGTCGATGGTGGTGCTGGGGTTGCTGGTGTTCTTCCTGCACGCGCAGGGGAAGATCGTGTTCTGGGTGTGTGGGTTGTTGCTGACACTGTTCGTCGGGCCGGCGCAGTCGGCGTCGCGCTCCTACCTCGCCAGGCTCGCGCCCGAGGGGCAGACGGGCGAGATTTTCGGCTTGTACGCGACGACGGGTCGCGCGGTGAGCTTCCTGTCGTCGACGGCGTGGGCGGTGTCCATTTCGCTCGCCGCCATGCTGAGCGGGGGAGATGAGAAGTCGGTGCAGTACGCCGGCATTTTGGGCATCGTCGTCGTGCTGGGCTTGGGGCTCGTCGTGCTCATTCCGATCAAGGATCCGAAGCACGCCCGCGAGCGCGCGCTGCACGTGGGAGCGTCGCCCACGGCGTGACTGATCGAGGGTGGGTGCCGTCGCCGGCCAACAGATGCACCACGTCGCTCCGAGGGCATCTTTCGAGTGACCTCTCCTGCTGAGCACGCGCCGGGTGTGTCGAAGGTGAAGAGTTGCGGCACTGGAGATCGACTGCAGCAACGCGAAACTCGCCCTTAAGAATGCTGGAACCCACCGGTTTAGGTGGGTTCCAGCATTGCTTATATCTACCGAATGTAGCCACCGCTGGGATGCCGCAACCAACAATCAGCGCCTGTCGGTTGCAGGGCTGCATCGACGGGTTTCACACCCTCTGTGGGGCGCGATCAGAAGACGTCTTATTTGTCCGCAGGTGACAGGTGCGAGGCAGTTCCGCAAAAGGTCGGGGTCGCTTCTGCTCAATCTCCAATTACGGGTGCTCCTAGCTCGCACGGGGAGCACCCGGCGTCTCATAACCCGAGGCCGGTGGCTACACAGGCAGCAGCGCCCAGGAGTGTTGTGCGCCACACCAACACGGGTGTTACTGCTCCTCGCCATCGGATGCGTCGCGACGCTGCTCCCCCAGCCGCAGCGGTGACAGCCCGACCCGTCCCTGACTAATGTCTGGGTGCATGAAGATCTCTTCTCGTCCGCTGGGGAGATAACGCTTGCGATATGGCCAGCGCTGATTCTTCGGCTTCTTTGACGCGGCCGGCTGCTGATCGTTGTTCTTTGTCATGGTGTTCTCCTATTGTTCTCGGAGACGGATCACCCGACGTGTGCCGAGCGTGCCGTCTGCATCTTTCCATTTCGCTTCGTATACTTCTTCGACTTCGAACCGCATCCCGCTCGGCAACAGCTGGGCGGTGCTGCTGCCATCAGCTGAATGGCCTCATACAGCCAGGAGCCTTCGTTATGCAGTTAGTACTGCATGGTGGCCGGGGGCTTGCCCTGCCAATCGACGGGGAGCCGGCCTCCGCGTATGACGTAGGCGCCCATGACGAGATGCGCGAGCTCTAGCGGAAGGTTGCCGTCGCCGTCGTGGTACTGGTGCAGTAAATTGCCCATCTCGTTGGGGATGCTGCACTCAGTCACATATCGCGAGCCCGTGCGTAGCGCTTGCGTGAACACGCCCAGCTGAGAGGGCTTGCTGACAATGATGAACGCCTTGTCTGCCAGCGATGCGAGGAGGTCTCGGAGCTGCCCGACGGACTGCAGCACCCCGTCGCGCTTTGCTGAGGATTTCTGGCTAGCAATCACGTACCGCCAAGGATCTGATGGCTTCGGATCCGGTACAGCCAAAATCTGAGTGAGCTCATCAATTATGAGCTGGTTCAACATCATTGTGGACATGCGCACTCTCCTTTTCTCGACGTGCCTCTAGCTTCGCAAGCACCTCTGACATTTTTGGTGTGCTGACCAGTCGACGTTCGGCCAGGGTGACCAGGTCGAGCACCTCGTCGCATTGGTAGAGCACGATTCGTTGCCGGCGGGAGCGCCGCAAGATGCCTGTGCTGCACAGCTCTTCCAGGGCGGAGGGCCGGGCTCCGTCGCTGTTCTTGACGCTCTACACCGCCGTGATGTGGATTGGATGAATAAGGAATGCTGGAACCCACCCGAAACCGTGGGTTCCAGCATTCTTTTTGTTCCCGTTTGCGCGGGGCCCTCCGGCGTTTGGCGAGTGTCGTCGACGAGGGCGAGCGACGGCACCACGTCTACCTGCCCGACGGTGGGATCGGCTGGTATGAGTTTTATCGCCCGGGCGAGTTCATCGAGCCTGGGCGGCGGGTGGAACTCGACGCCCCGCTCGACCGCCTGCCCGTGCTGGTGCGCGCGGGTGGGAGCACGGAAAGGGTGAAGTCCAGCCCGTCTTGCCCGACTGGGAGCACCGTGAGTTGATCTTCGAGCGGGTGCGGGCTGATAGTACTAGTCGTCTTCTTTAGACACAGACCCAGATTTCGGGTCGACGTTGAGCTCCACCTCGTCGTTGGATCCATCAGGACGGATCTCTACCTGCCAATGCCCGTCGTCTTCCCAGTCCACGTTTTCGATGATGCCTGCGGTGTGTGCAACGGCGGCGTCGATGGCAGCAGCGATGGTGACAGCAGCCTTCGCAGCGGCCCGATCCTCATCGTCGGCATCTTCAATTTCGTCGATTTTTGCAGAGGAATCGGCGGTGCTTACATGCACTTCGTAGCGCTTATTCGCGGCGAGAACGTCAACCTCCCACCGGTCGTTGCTCTCTTCCAAATCCTGTGCGACGACCACCCCATCGTCGTGGCCTTCTGCCGCTACTTGCTTCACCGCGATGCTGCGGGCCAGGGCGGCATCCTCGGGGGAACCGGGCTCAGGCTGGGGCTGCGCAGGAGATTTCTCCTCTGCGGGTTCGCTGGAGGATGGCGAAGCTGACGGCGTCTCTCCTTGTTCGGGGCTCTCGGCGGTGGAGGCTGAAGCCGTCGTCTGTGGGGTAGCGCGTTCACCGGTGGTGGACTGTTCTGTATCGCCTCCACACGCGGCGAGCGTCGAGACGGCGAGGACCGTGATAGCTGTGATGGCAATCTTATTGTTCATATCTCGACGGTATGTACATGATCTTGCGTCTTCAACGTGACGTCTACATGCGTTGCTCTGGGTGCCCGAATCTGCTCGGTGTGGGCTGATCTTTTGGGTGGCGGGTTCTAGGGGTAGTGGCAACACCTGTTTGTTGGAAGGGGTTGTTTGTGGGTTTGGGTTTTGGTGGTGGCCGGTTGAGGTTTGAGATGGGTTCTCAGCCCCCGACTTGCTGCCGAACCGCCCGACGCTGAGGATCGTTTTTCGCGATGGCGATGGGAAATGGTGGCGGAGAGAAACCGGTGGGCCAGTGGAGCGCGCTCGATCTTGGCGAGTCGTCAAGGAGCCTGCCTCAGCCGAGACATTATCGTCGATATCCCCATGCCCTGCGGGTTTCCGCGTGGACTAGCGCAGGCCCCTTCTCCTCTCTGCAACGTCACCTTGGGGGCATCTTGCTTTCGATCCGCCTCAGCGAGTCGGCAACCTTCTTAAGGGGAGCTTCAACTCTCGCCAATCCTCTCGGCGTTGCTGATTGGTGCTTGAGATCCTCCATGTTGATGACGTACTCAAGAGGTGGAAGCGGATCGCCTTCGGCATTAAGCCCCTTGATCGTGACTTTGTACGCAGGAACTGGTGCCACGCCGTTATCAGGAAAATGCTTCCAAACGATTCCCAAACTCCATCGGAAGACTCGGCCGGGCGGTAGAGAGCCGAGCCCATCGTGACAGCGGGACTCGACCTCAGCGGCGTCGTCCCTGGCATCGTCTGGTGCCGTGGAGACCAACGTCGGATCAAAGGTTACGGATACATCTCGAGCGATTGTTGACCCGCTGTTTCCGACAACGACCTCCAGAGTCCCTCCGTCTTCGCTCGCACGAATGTCTGCCCAGACTTGGGGCTGCTGAGCGGCGCGGTTGCTGGCTAGCGTTGCCTCATATTGTTCAGCCGCGATGTCGGCAGAACGTTGGGCCGCTCTCGCGGATCGGTTGGACGTTGCCATGCCATGGACTCCGAACACCACCGCTGCGATCCAACCAAGGGCTGTGAAGATCAGCATGGCAACGTCTGACAATCCCATGGTGATCACAAATCCGTCTCATCGGGGTGTCGGAACGAATTCAACCTTGCGCTTAAGCTTGTGGCCCCATGCGAAGTCACCCGTGGCTCGCTGAGCTTGCCCGAGCACGATGCTCGGGGCAATGCCCAATTCGTCGGCGAGCGACTGGATGGCATCAAGGTTGCGGGATCGCGGCAGCTCATCACGTCGCTCCGGTGGGACCAGAAGATCGGATGCGAAGGTATTCGCCTCGTGCTCCGCGTCGCCTTCCATGTTCTGGCCCTCAACGAACAAGGCAGTCTTGCTGTGCAGGAGGACGTGCCCGACCTCGTGGAAGACGGTGAACCAGACCTGATCGTCGCTCTTGCCCAAGAGGGACAGCTGGATGATGGGGTGGCCATTGAGCCAACGGGTGGCCCCATGCACACCCAGACCGGGAACGGCGGGGATGAGCTCCAGCGCCACTCCACACTCTCGCAGGATATCTCGCGCCCGGCTGACTCCTACCATCGGATCCTTGCGAGTCTGTGCTCGGAGCCGCGGCAAGGCGTCACGCAGCATCTCCTCGTTGAAGGACGGGAGGTTGGTGAACACTTCGTTGGTCTCGGCGAGAGCGAGCCAAGTGGCCAACGCGTGCGACTTGTCTCCGCCTACAGCCACTCGTCGATACGCGACACTTCCCTCTGCCCACGTCGTCTCGAAGGCATCCAAGCTTGCGACTCGTAGGAGATTCAGCAATTCGCGAACGGTGCCTGCCTTGTCACGTGCTGGCGACTGGATAAAACCCCACTTCCGAAGGTAGGACAGCGGGAACACCTTTGCCTTTTCGTACTGCTGAGCGAACGCTGCCTTCTCGTCCTGACGAGCGAGGGCACTGCGATAGCCAGCTTCGTACTGGTTCCAGATGCGCGCAGGGATGCCCGTGACACGCTCGAGAGCCAGGGCCATGGAATGCGAAAGGGAAGCCTTGCCGCTGAGGAGCTGGCTCACATGCTTGCGCGAAGTGCCCAGACGGCGCGAGAGCTCCGCTGCGTTGATCTGCTCGTCCTCCATCCACTCTTCGATGAAATCGCCGGTGGTGACAATGAAGTCAGGAAACACGACGTCCATGCTCGGTCCTCCTATCTGCATTTCCATTCCTACCTTCGGTGATAATCGACGATCTCAACGACCAAGACCGCGACTACTTCGGCTTCGAGTGGCTCGACGATCAGTCGCCAATTGGCGGTCAATCTCGCAGACCACTGTCCTTGCCGGTCTCCATGGAGGCGTTCCCACCGGCCGACGCCGAGAAGCAGGTCGTCCATGGCGATCGCGCTCATGAGCTCCGCGATGCGGAGCTTCAGTTTCTTGGCCGTTGGTGCGCCGAGCTGCTTCTGCATGTAGCGCGCTTCAGTGCAGATTCGTTGGATCTCCCTAGACGAGTAGCGAATCTCCACGTCGATCATGTTACCAAAGTGGTAACATGCAAGCAAGGGGGCGACGATACTCGCACATGGTCCCCGGGCGTTAAGGGCCGTGCCTCACAGGTTTCTCCCCGCGAAATGGCTGCCGTGGCAGCAATCGTGGGGTATGAATTGTGAGGGATTGTCGTTGCAGGCTCGGTTTGAGGTGACCAAGAAGTACGCTGCCGCTGACACAGCGGCGTCGAAGAAAGACAAGGGCCTGATTTTGGATCAGGTAGTCGCGGTGACTGGCTGGAATCGGGATCATGCCCTGCAGCAGCTTCGTGGAGCTTGTCGAGTTGTTTGTGTAAGTGGTCGGTTTCTAGGTGGTTTGGTGGGGGAATCGTTCGGGGTAGCGCGTAGTGCGAGTTCGTTGAGGGCTTTGGTCCA
>NZ_CAMYFI010000049.1 GCF_947255005.1 uncultured Tessaracoccus sp.
GCTCGAATCGTTCGCGAAGTACGTTGCGCCCGAACTCGGCTGGGAGCCGGCGAACGCGTCGTCGAATCCTTGACGCCGCCCGCCCGTTTGGCCAGCGATCCTCCGACCCGAGTTGCACAACTTTAGTGCCCGAGTGATGTGAGCGGCCCTCGATGGTGTCGATGGTGCGGTGTTCTTGCGCGGTGAGTGTTTGCCCATCACGGACCGCGCGCTTGGGGGAGTATTGCCAGATCATGGGGTGCCTTCATGATCTGGGAGCCGACGATGAACCGCAGCCCGGCGGCATCGATTTCCTTCTCCGCCTCGAAATACAGCGTGGTCACGTCATACAACAACAGCGAAGCGTCCCGGCAGGGCTGTTTCCGCACATGTGTGAAGCTCGCTGCTGCGAGCTGCTCCCGGTAATCCTTGCTGGCGCAGCGCTGCAGGGCTCGTTTCACCGTCGACAGGTGCACGGGTTGGAGGCCGAGTGCTTCGATCACGTGCAGGCTGTTCAGCTTCGAGGTCGGCTCCACTAGCCGAGCCAACGCGAGTTGGAAGAACGTCTCATCCTTACGCATCGGCTTAGGAACGAACTAGGGAATCTGAGGACGCCGTCTCGTCGACTTCAGCTCCGAGCGCCGTTTCTTCGCTTCAAGACGGCGTCGTACCGAGCCCTGCGTCGGCGTTGTCCTGCGCCGCGGGGGAGGAGGCGGAGCGAGCGCCTCGCGCAACAGGGCAGCCATGCGGCGACGTGCCTCGGCGCGGTTGCGGACCTGCGACCGTTGGGTCGACGCCGACAAGGTAAGGACGGTGCCGTCCAGGAGGTGCTCGAGGTTGCGAAGGACGCGGCGACGCTGGGCGTCGGAAAGCGATGCACACGTGGCGATATCGATGGAAAGCTGTACCTTGCTGTCCGTCGTGTTGACGCCCTGGCCGCCCGGCCCCGACGACTTCGCGAACCGCTCCGTCAGATCGGCGGCTGCGATAACTACACCGCCGGGGATCCCCGGGCCGGGTGCGATGGTCAGGTCGTTCATGCAGCCCACCCTACGTTCTTGCCGCCCGCGTGTGCCGCCTCGTCGTCGCGTCGAGAGGCATTCGACCTCCTCGGTGGTCGCCTCGTGGGAGTTTTCAGTCAGCTCAGGGACTTGGCTGCGCCGAAGTCTGTGGCCAGCGCCCGGGCCTTCTTCACCGCCGCGGACGAACCCTTCTTCGCCGCCAACGCGCCGATGCCGTCCCACGCGTCAGCCGGTACGTACTCTCGTCGGGTGGCTTCGAGCAGGACCTCGGCGTGCAGCGTCACGACGTCGAGGACTCGGTTCACCCACTTCGGTAGCGTGCCCTGGCCCCCGGCAAACCGCAGGGGTTCGCTCAACGTTGGCCACAAGAACGGCAGCAACCCGGGCTGCTCCTCGAGGACGTGCACCACTCGTGCCGGGCTCCACACCTCGTGGTATGGCAGCAACCCGATCACGGCGGCCTTCACAGCAGCGGAGCCGTACGCCCTCTTCTCAGCCAGTTCCTGTACCAGCCTCCTCTTCACATGGACGTCCTCGGCGCGCACCGCCAGATAGGCGATCACTACCGCAACCAGCGCGTCGGAAAGCTCGGTTGCACCCCCGTTCAATGGGCGGTTCGTACCCTCGCGCCAGTTCCTGAAATCGTCGGCGACCAGGGCTTTGCCGTCCCAATGCAGCCAGCTTTCCTTGCCTTCCGGCTCGTCCTGGCTCACACGCCTGCAGATGGCCTGGCCCTCCTTCGCGATGTCGTAGAGCCATCTGGTCGGCCTATCAATCTCGAACACAGTCGCCGGGTAGCCGGGCACAACCATGTCGAGGTGCAGGTGCGTCTGTTTTGTGTTCGAACTCGATCCAGGTAACGAGTACGTCACCCCATCCGGGATGTTCGGTTTGGTCCCGGCTGCTGCCGGCCAGATCCGTTCGAACCGCGCTACGTCGAGCGCAGGCGTAGCAGGCTGCGGAGGTTCCACCTGCCGGTCGGGCAACTGTCCGACGACGGCCTTGGCGGCGACAACCGCCTTCGACGACCCGCTCCGAGCCGCCAACGCGCGCACCCCCGGCACCTCCAACGCTGACGCCGGTGCAACACCCGAGGTGACCGCAGCCAGCACCTCGCCGACGTAGTCCTGCATCGCCTGAGCTGCCTCGGCGGTGCCTGCCAACATCCGCGGGGCTTTGAGAGAGGCGACGAGCACGTCGTCCAACACCGGCCAGACAACCGACAACATGCCGCGATCCGCAGCGTCGCGTAACGACTCGACAAATGATGCGATGTTGCTCAGCTGAGCACCCCAGTCGAGGTAGTCGATGTTGGCAACGCCGGGCACTAACAGCCCGCGCTCCCAGGCTTCTTGTAGCGCCAACGCTGACTCGGTGGCATGCTCCGGACGGCCTTGGCAGTGCACCGCCAGCAAATTCACCGCACCTCCCGGCCCAAGTGGCTTGGCGCTGCGAGCTAACTGCCGAGCCATGGCCGACGTCTCGTCCGGGAAGTGTCGTCGATCAAAGTGGATATTCAGGGCGTCACCCCAGTTGGGGAAAACCCCGAAGTAGCACCCGATACAGTTATTGACGCTCATCTTGCGGTCCAACCCGACCAACGACTTGGGCCAGGTCAAGCTGTCATTGCGGTCTGACGAGGCAAAAGGCGCCTCCATATCGACGAATGGTCTCTTCAGGTAGGACATGATCACTTGGGCTGTGTTTCGAAGTAGCAGCCTGCCGTTTGCCAGCTTCACCGGAACCTCGGGCAGGCTGGCTTTAGCGTCCGCCTTCGTCACGTCGAGGCGAGCCAGCGCCATAACCAGGTCAGCCTGCAGCACCGGGACGTCTGCGGCCGCATACTTTTCCAGGGACGCAACCAGATCGTCGAACTCGACACTCAGATCAACCCGCGATGGCTGCGACAGCAGGCAGGGGATCTGTCCGAGGTGATCAAACGTGCTTTCAACACGCATGTCCCACAAGGAGCTTCGCGCTCGCCGATGGGGCTGCGCCGGTTCCCCCGCCAGCCAGTTGCGAACGACGTCTAGCCAGGGCACCGACGAGATCCCACTGAGCGCCCTTCGGGTGTCGTCCATGCTGTGGTTAGCCAGGGCGACCGCCAGCGCCAGGAATCGTTCTTCGTCCAAGTCGACCACATCAAGGTCACCCCGAGATGTCAACACTCGAAGCGCTTCGGTCAACCCCTCCGGAGTGACCTCACCCAGCTGAAACTTCGGGACGCTCCACAGCTGTGGAGTTGGCTGCCACAGCCCGGTGACCTCGGGTTCTTCGCTTGGAGCCGTGGGGCTCACGTTCCAATTCGCCAGCACCGCTGCGGCCAGCTTCGCCGTGGCTTTGTCGCGGGACTGGGCAAGTTCACCCAGTCTCTCGGAGAGTAGTTCAGCACTCGCCTGGCCGGGGAAAGCCCGCTGCTTCAAGGCCTGCAGCACCTGCCGCAGTGCCTTCTGCGTCTTCACGTACAGGCAAGCCAGAGCCACTTCTCCCACCATGTCGTCGGCTACATGCGCGATCAGCCGAGGCCCGAAGCCCTCGACGATCGGCGCCTCACCTTGACTCAGGATGGGGATCAGCGCATCGGCGCGGGCGGCCAGTTCATCGTCGGTTATCGCGAAGTCGTTCACGATCAATGACGTGAGTGCTTTGCGGTCACCAGGACGCACCGCCGCATCCAAAGACACGACGAGCTGCTCCAGCCCCGAGTCACGCTCGATCATCCCCGCCTTGGTCGCAGCGGAAAGAAGCTTGCCCAAAGGCCCCGTCATGGGTACGCCTGAATGCAGTGCTGCCCGCCAGTGCTCGTCAAATGAAGGACGCAATTCTTCGAGGGTCGGGAGCGCACGATCATCAGAGCGTGCGATTTCGGCGACGTCCCCGGTAAGCGCCGCAAGCGCCACTACTGCCCAGTCTTTGAGGTAGTCGATTTTTTCCGGGACGGGTAGCCCGAGGTCGCACACCAACCGGACGGCTGCCTCCCCATGAGCGGACAGGGAGTGCTCAAACGGCCTCAGACGAGGGGTGCACACCTGATCGATGAACTTGGCGGCGTAAGTCTCGCCACGTTGGGCGACACATCTGGCCAAAACAACGTCGTCGGTCTCCCACAGCCGCGACGCTGTCCTGCTCGCATCCACACCGAGACGCAACGCAAACAGGGCGAGCATGGTTTCATTGACGCTTACCGCGCTGATCCAGCCGTAAACGTTGGATCTGATCTTCCCGTACTCGCCCCAGTCGCCGGTTCTCAGCCCAGCCAGAGCCACCTTCTGTTGTTCCTTCGTGCCCAGCGGCAGTGTTGGCGCATCGGCAACATCAGCCTCGGCCCAACCTAATTCACGAAAGATCTCAATGGCCTCATCGAGCCTCGGGTTCAGTTTCATTCGGGTCCCTGTCGTCCGGTGGGGCTGGTGGAGTCTACTTCCGGGACAATCAACGATCGCGGGGTCGCCGCTGCCTTGTTGTGGGTCAGCATAACCGCGAGAACATGCTTGCACGGCCCACGGTCGCCGCCGTGTGAGAGGTACCAGGTGCAGCTGCAGGTGGCGCCCTTCTCGGGGGCGGAAGCGTCGGGGCCGAGCCGCACGCCGTATTCGATGTCGCCCGACCTGACGATCCAGGCCTCCGAGCCGGCGCTTCGCACGGCGTTGGCGGACACGAGCTTCCGCGCTGCAGTCAACCGTGGGTTGTCCTTTTCGACACGGTCAGGCGAGTCGGGCAGTTCACGATGGAAGTAGGCCTGGTCGTTGACGTCCCACCCCACGCGACCAGAGGCCGCGAGCACCGCAAGCGCGGCCTGCACCCGAGCCTCGGGGAGCGCGGTGTCATTGGCGAGGCGATGAACGTCGATGATCGGCTCAAAGGCCAACATGGCGCTGACGAGGTCGGCGTCCTCCGTGACGTTCGGTTCTGCCAGTGAGGTCAGCAAGGAGCCTTCGCCGGAGTAGCCGCGCCATTCTTTATCGGTCAGCCCGAGGGTGAGCCGGGCGTCTGGCAGCTGCAGAGTGATCATCGCGCCGACGGTGTGCTCGTCGGCGGGGCGGTGGACAATGAGTCCTTGCACGTGAGGCATCAGCCGTTTCAGCGCGCTCAGCCGCTGCAGACCGCTGACCTGCACTGCTCCTGGCGACGCCACCGCACTGGCCTTTACTGTGCCGCGCGACGAGGACAGCCATGCCGAACGCCCGGACACGCTCGCGGCCGGCAATCCGGCAAGGAACTGGCGCGCACCCGAGGCAGACACCCGGAACGCTTCGACGAAACCTTGTTGTGACTGCGCCGCGTTGCCCAGCGCGCGCACCCAGCGCGGCGGCATCGTCACGGGACGCTCAATCGTGGAAGTCGCCGTCGTCGCCGCCCGCAGCCCGTCTGCGCCGACGTCGACGTGCAGGAGTTCATTGCGCGGCAGATTGGACAGCAACGCCCTGGACGCTGGGCCGATGTCGACATTGGTGGTGCCGCGTCCGATGTCGCCGCCGTCAAGACCCGAGCCCATCAACTCGAAGCATGCGTAGACGGCGTTGCACGCCGAGAAACACTCGGCCCGCAGCCGATCGCCGTGCGCGGAAAGGATCGGGTCGCGCTCCGACATCGGCGTGTAGTTGTAGTAGCGGGTGGCGGTGATGTCGGCGAGCGTCACGAGCCCGCGGGCGAGCACCTGCGGGTGGGTTGCGAAGCCGTGGAAGAAACTGGGGGATGCGTTGAGTCCGTCCGGCTCCAGCCCGGGAGCAAGTGCGAGCGTGAGCCGGTTGTCTATGAGAGTGGTTTCTCTGGAAAAGACCCTTTCCATCCGTACCTCCAAAGCCGGTGCCCTGCGACGATAGTAGGCCATGCTCGCTGCCCCAGCCTTGGTGCGTGCGCGCCGACCCACGAGCATATCGAACCCCGTGCCGGCGTTCAGTACCATGGCGTGGGGAATTAGCGCACTTTGGATCCGTCGTCACCGGTGACTTTGGCGCGGACAGTGACGTCGACTTCCTCGTCGACTTCCTCCCGACCGGCCGGATCCGTTCGAAGACTTTAGTGTGCTTCGTGACGATCTCCAGGAGATCGTTCAACGCGACGTCGATCTCGTCGTGAAACGAGCCATCAGGAACCCCTACTTCCGTGAGGCGGCGCCAAGGGCGAGGAACTCGGCACCCGGACGGCGGATCTCAAGGGCAGCTATAGCCTGCCCGACATCATCACGGAGCTGCAGGAAGCCACTTCTCTCACTCGCAAGACCATCGTCGATATTCTGATCGGCAGCGAGCGTCTGGATGACTTCATCAGTAATCCGAACGACTTCATCGCGATGACCAGCGTTCACTCACAGCAGAGCTTGGGGCGCTGCAGGTGGAAGGCGTCCAGTACGAGCGGATTGCGGGCTCGATCGACGAGCTCCGCGAGCTACAGAAAGACGGGCAGGAGGAGAAAGAGCGCTTCCTCGACCAGATGTACAAGGTGCAGCACACCCAGAAGACCGACTTCGACTACGTCGTATTCGACTCCGACGTGGAGCGCCAGTTCGCAGAACTGCTGGACTCCCGCGAGGACATCAAGTTGTTCATGAAGCTGCCCGCCAAATTCAAGATCGACACCCCGGTCGGCCCGTACAACCCTGACTGGGCAATCATCAAGCAGGAAGACGGTGAAGATCGGATCTACGTGATCCGCCAGACGAAAGGCACCCTCGAAGACTCGAAACTCCGTCCTACCGAGCTCGCCAAGATCAGGTCCGCCAAACGTCACTTTGAAGCTATCGGCATCGACGACTACGCACGAGCGACGCCAGGAGCATGGAAGCTGTGAGGCGAGGGGCAGGCTCGCGGGCGGTCAGGCACTCTGACTGAGCTCGAGGTGTCAGCCTCTTCGAGGGCCAGCGGTGGGGTGCTTATCCAGCCGAGCAGTCTCGGAGGGTGTACGTGCTGAGCACGATCTCTTGATCGTAGACCTTCTGGGGTCTATGGTGGTGTCTATGTGGAGCGTGGACATCGAGCTGATCGCAGGATGGCTCGCTTCGCTGGATAACGACTCTCGGGAGCAGGTTGTGGCTGCAATCGAGTTGCTGGAAGACCGAGGCCCTCAGCTCGGACGGCCGATCGTCGATACCGTGTCTTCGTCGAGGCATCGAAATATGAAGGAGCTCCGGCCCGGATCATCTGGTCGGACAGAGCTCCGCATCCTTTTCGCTTTTGACCCAGTACGTGAGGCGATCATGCTTATTGCTGGTGATAAGTCGGGTAGCTGGAAGCGATGGTACGCGCGCAATATCCCGAGGGCCGATGACCTCTTCGATGAACATTTGCGTAGATTGAAAGGAGAATGAGTGAGATGGCTATGTTGTTGAAGGATTTCGTCGCTAATCATCCCGTGGACAGGGAGCGCGTCGATGCGCATAAGGAGCGGATGCTTGCTGAAGTGCGTGCTTACCGCCTTCGCGAATTGCGTGAACGAGCTGGCCTCACTCAGGCTCAGTTAGCCGAGCGAGTTGGGGTGGGTCAACGCCAGATCTCCAAGATTGAGCACGGCGATATCGAGAATGCGAAAGTTGGCACTATTCGTAGGTACCTTGAGGCGGTTGGTGGGGGGCTCTCCATCGAGTATGTGCTGGGCGATCAGCGCGTGCAGGTGGCCTGAGTATCAACGCGGTGACTGCGGGGTCTTGCCTGTCCCGTTGTTACCGCGACTCTCGTAGTTCCTTTGCCTTTGTAAGGAATGCCGGCCTGGAGTCGACGTCGTGGATGCGTGTCCATCGGCGGGGCAATGCGTTGGTCGACGGCGCACGCTGACCCGGTTCAGTATCGCCACCCGCTGCTGGGGCCCGTGTTCTTGGCTCACGCGGAGAACCGATTACAGGCCGTTCGCCCCTCAGTAAAGAGTTGCTCGTTGAGTGCGACGACGTTCAGCGCTCGTAGACCTTGTTGCGTCGACTGATGGGGAAGCCCTCGATGGTGACGACGTCGTTGTGGATGAGGGCGAGGATGCGGTAGGAGCCTATGCGATAGCGCCATTCGCCCGAATGATTCGCGGTGAGCGCTTTGCCGAGGGTGCGCGGGTCCAGGGATCCGTCGAGGTTGTTCTTGATCCAGGTGGTGAGGATCCGGGCGTCGAACCGGTCCATCTTGGTCAGCTGTTTACGTGCTCGTGCCGTCAACTCGACGCGGTGCCGGAATGGGCCGAGCCGTCATCGGTCGAGTTCGTCGAGGATTTCGTCGATGCTGAAGCGCTCGCCGGAGTCCTGTGCGATGGCCTCGCGCAGCTCCTGGAGGTCGTAGGAGTCCTCGATCTTCTCCAGGATGGCGGCACGGGCGAAGTTGGAGATGGTGACGCCCTCGAAGTGGGTGAACTTGCGGATGAGCTCGGCGTCTTGCTCGTTCATGCGGATTGTCATAGTGCGCATGGTTTCTCCCTGCGGCCGTGAATACAGTGTATTCAGGGATGTGGTCCGAGGCAATATGCGGTGCCTGTCTTGGAGGTGTGGTCACCTCATGCTGCGCCCGTGATGCTTCTACCCTTCGGAATCCGGTGGAGTTCGGCTTAATGTGTACGGGCGGTGCGTTGGGGTACTGGAACACCTACTGGAGCATTTGTTGCAGTAGTTCAAAGGAGGCGCCATGATGCGCGAGGGTCGCGGTCGGATTTCCCTTCCCAGTGTACGAGGCCGACTTCCGCGAGTCGGTGCTCAGCCAGGCAGAGACTGTCTATGTTGCCGACGTCTAAGGCCCACCTGTGGGTTGCCCATCAGGCATGCTTGGCTGCCCTGTCCTTTGTCGAGAGAGTCGACGTGCTCAGCCGCTGGCTGGCCCGCGAGCGAGTCAGCGACACGCGCGCCCACGGGCGCTGACGGTTCTCCGTGCTGGAGCTCGACCGAGCGACGAAACCGTTGAGAGTGATAGATCAAGCGTGAACAAGCAGTGGAGAGAAGCAGCTCGACGGACCCCAGGTAAGAACCGAGAGCCTTCGACAACCTGGCCTAGACTCCACATATGACCAACCCCGTGCACCACATAGAGTTGTGGACCACCGACCTGCACGCGTCTGCAGCTTCCTTCGATTGGCTCCTCCCCCTACTGGGATGGCAGGCCCAGCACGATCCAGATTGGCCACAAGGAAGGACGTGGACTCACCCCAGCGGAACATATGTGGTGCTGGAAGAGTCGCCTGCTATCACGGGCCCACACGACCGCATGCGAGCTGGGCTGAATCACCTTGCCCTCCGCGCGAAAGATCGAACACTTCTCGATGGACTTCAACGGCAGTGCTCAAGCCATGGATGGAGTGAGTTGTTTGCCGACAAGTACCCACACGCTGGCGGGCCTGAGCACACCGCGCTCTTCCTCGAAAACAGCGAGGGATTCGAGGTTGAGATCGTTATCGAGTGAGTAGTGCACCGCGTCTGCGGTTGCTCGTCATGCGTGACAGAAGTTACACATTGAACCTAAATTCGACGGAGTTCCGCAGTCAAGTAACCTGTGACTTCCCCTCATCACGCGTCGCGACGTTAGTTCTCGAACATAGGTTATCCTTGCCCCAGCGGGCCCCACCCCAGCCATGAGTACATCGATGGCTAGTGGGCATAGTCGCCCGCTCCGATGCAGAACTACCCACTTGCGCCGAACGCCACTACCTAGTAGGTGAACATAATGACGACCAACGACGAAATCAACACTTCCGATACGCCCACAGATAAAGATGGGCAATCGCACCAAGATAAACTCGATGAGTTTGTTTCATCCAACGAAACTAGCGCCCAATTTCCCACCAGCTACGTAATTGAATGCTTTGGTCGATCGCGCCGTGGAGCCATCGTCAACCGTCGGATCAATGAGTGGCTCGCGGAGAACCAATTGGAAATGTTCCCGGATATCAGTTCAGCCGACTATTACGGCGACGTCGAGATCCGACGCCTCTACCTGGACTCCGAACCGCAAACTCCGAAACCGGATGAATCGTCAAACGAAACCGCCTCAGAGAAATCGGCAGTGGGTGGCTGGGTTTTGTCTTCTTTAAAGAGTGACGCCGATGAGTTAGATAGCCTTGAGTACGGGGACTCAGTAAGCGACGCGATTGAACTAATGCAGCAACGAAATCGCACCAAGTTGCCACTCTTCTTCTCGAAGAACGACAGGTCGACTCTCATCGGTACGGTGACCATCTCGGATCTCACCTTTGACAAAGTATCCGACCAGACGAAACTCATTAATTTGGCAACAACCCAGGTTCCAGTAGTAGGAACGAATGAGAAGCTTTTCGACTGGGTCTCGACCATTCTTCAGCACGGATTTATCTACGGGAAGAACGCAAGAAACGAGATCGTACAGATCTACACTACGTGGGACCTAGCGACTCATCTAAACTCGATCGCCGCAATGTTCCTGCGCGCTAACGAGATCGAAGAGCTTCTTCGAGGGATTCTCGCGGATGTTGAGGAAGCGAAGCTCAAGAATGCCATACAAGCGAAGGGGTCACTGACAGAGGTTTATATAGACACAGAACAAAGCATGACACTAACGAAGGAAGAAGTTAACCCGAGCGGGGCAGATGACTCCGAGAAGTCGTTTTCGGAAAAGCTAACGTTTGCAGACTACATCAAGGCCGTAGCTGACGACACGATATGGTCTGAGGTGTTCAGCGCGGATCGCATATCTGACGAGGACAAGCCGCGATGCATCCGAAGCCTGAACGATGCTCGCCTCGCACGTAACCGTGTGATGCATTTCAATCGATCAGAAATACCTGAAGACATGATTCCATCATTCGAGGCCTTGGCAGTGTGGTTGCGCCAGATAATTCAGTCGAAATCTTAGCAAGAGTCAGCAGCTGAATCGCATTCCGAAGGTCAACTTCGAACCCCTTCTATATTGCACAGAGGAAATTGATCCCGCATGCCAGCTTTGCGACTCTAGCGCAGCTTTCTCTAATGCGCTACGAGTATGCGTCGGATTGGCTGGGTCGACTGATACAACAACAGGCGCCTCTACGGGACGCTGGGAGTGCTCACCCCGATAGAGTTCGAGACGCTCCACTGCGAGGCCCTCACCCGAGAGTCCGAACCCGCAAAGTAGCGGCAGAGGACCCCGGCCGATTCAAGGTTCACGCAGAACGCGATCGGAATGACTGTGAAGAAGATCGTCCAGACTCCGCGGCCCATCCATTCCGCGCTGCTCCAAGCCGGCGACCACACCCAGCTGATCCCACCCCACACTCCAGACGAGCGGGCTTGAATCATCCACCAGATCACCAGCCGACCGGACACTTAGCAAATGGATCAACTCAGGACCGGATTGCAGGACTCGACCTCGAGAAGGAACCCGATCCGGGCACGGGCCACAGAGATACGGTGTAGTCCAGGTAGGCCGAGGAGCAGGTCGCAAGGGTCGCAGCGATCCAGCGAGACCGGGCAGGCGCACTTAGGGTTCAGCATTGTCGAGGCCCTTGGTGGTGCGAGCAGAGTTAAGAGTTCGCTCATCATCGGAGACCTAGGCGTCTAGATCCAGCTACCCCGCACCACCGGCGCGCCCGCACTCAACTCTGAAGAGCCAGTTATCGAGGTGGATATCCTACCGGGGATGACCGTCAATAACAAATGGCTTCGTCTCGCGCTTGGTGAGTTTCGCGCGCCGCTCGGCCTGCGTCAGCGCGTCTCGCAACTCCCCCACACTTTCGATCGGCAAGTCCCACCGATCCTGGTCTAGGATTCGCCCAATATGTTCATCGAACCTGCGAACCGCGCCGAGGGCAGCCTTCGCTTCGAAGTTGCTCGAAAATGGCGGCTGAAGAAGTCTTCCAACGACTTTTTCTGAGTAGGTACCATGTCTGTTGGCGAGATTCCTGGGTAACTTATTTCAATTGGGCCCGTGCGGGTGACGACCCACCGCTCCAATGCCACACGAGCTTCACGTAACAGCCGCCGGTCCTCACGCCGTTCTGCAACGGTACCACCGACAACTTGGGTCAGGTATCCACCGAGTAGCGCACCAACGAGAGCGAGCGCAGGAACGATCAAGTCCACAAGATCCACAACATCCTCCCAGAGTCGCGAGCGATCCCCATCCAGGGCTGCGCACACGCTTCGCGTGCGACTTGGACGCCTCGGAAGCGAATCTTACTTGCACCCTAGCGTCCAAGGATTAGGAAATTACGGAAGTGGTTAGCAAGAATGGTGCTGCGGCGTTGACCACTTTGTGCGGCTCACACATTGAATCTAAATTCCACGGAGTTCCGGTTTGACATGTGATGCCTGGGGAGTGGGATGCGGCAGCAGCAGGCTCGTGCTCGATCAGTTTTTCACTGCGTGAGTCATGGCGCGCCTTGTGTGCTTGTTCAGGTGATCAGAACGCGTGTCGAACGCGATCCGAGGGTGGGGGAAACCGACCGTGAGCTGACTGCCAGCCTCGTAACGAGGATGGGCGCGAGTTTTCTATGCTCGCAGCTGCACTGGCCGACGAAGGCGAGTGAATCGGTGACCGATGACGTGGTCATCACTGCAATCACTGTTGCGGAGCTTCTGGCTGGACTGCGCAGATCGTCTTCAACGCTTGAGCGTGGTCGAGCTCCGAACAGCACTCACTTCGAGGGAGGAATACAATGCCCACGTGGACGCCGCCCGCGATTCTTGCCTTGAGTTGCATCGTCCAACTCGTGCTGAACTGGGTGTTCGCCAGGGCTGGCTTCGTGATCCCGACATGATGGCGTACAACGCAGGTTGGAAGCTTCAACATCCCGGCTACGACAACGAGACTGGCTGCATCGACTGGCCGGAGTCGCAGTGGGACGAGTTCCTTGCGTTTTATCAGCGAGATCCTGCCCAAACTGACTACTTTTACCTGCGCGACGTCGTCGCCGATGAGTACATCGGGCACGTGCATTACGAAATCTCGAGTAGGGGCGACGCGGAGATCGGCATTAACATCATCCCCGAACGACGACGCCAGGGCTGGGGCGCCACAGCACTCCGCTTGCTCGTCGAACAGATCTGGGCGGCGACCTCGGTCGATCTCATCGTGAACGAGTTTGAAGAGACCCGGGGGTCGGCGATTTGCCTCCACCGCAAGATTGGCTTTCGGCCAGCAGCGTTGTCCGAGTTTCATGGTGTGCCGATGCGACGCTGGGAACTCTCCCGTCCTCAGCCCTGAGCACTCGCTGTTGTGGCAAAGAGCGTGGTGAAACGGTCGGGGCATGGCCTCCATCACTGGCGGGGGGCGACGATGCAGTCGTCGGTCTGACAAGATACTTGGCTACGAGGCTCGGAGCCGATCCGAATCGTGCGGTATCGGCTGTTGCCTTAGCAAGGCATTCGGTAGCTACTGGCATGCCACTTGCTGCCCTGCTCCTAGGCTCAACCTGGCAAGAGGATGGATCGCGATCGGTCCCCTTAACCTCGCCCACGGTGGGATACTGAACACATGACTGTCATTGCAAGCCTTGATCGCGACGCCATCACCTGCGTCGCGCAGCGCCATGGTGTGGCAGAGCTGGCTGTGTTCGGCTCTGCAGTTGCGGGTGGCTTTGACTCGGACAGTGACGTCGACTTCTTGGTGGATTTCCTTCCGGGTCGCCCTGATCCTTTCGATGACTTCTGTGCGCTTCGTGACGATCTCCAAGAGATCGTTCAACGCGACGTCGATCTCGTCGTAAAGCGGGCAATCCGCAATCCCTACTTCCGTGAGTCGGTACTCAGCCAAGCGGAGACTGTCTATGTTGCCGACGTCTAAGGCTCATCGTTGGAGCGGAAAGATATCGGTAGGTACTACCCGAGCGGGTTCAGGCTCAGTTGGCATGGGGTCGGCGTCAATGTCGGCCTAACCTTGACACGGCTAACGTGTCGATGAACGCGTCAAATTTCGACATGTTCTTCCGATGTGGTGATGCCGTCGACATATTTGGAGGTTCCGACGACTCCCCGTCGCCGGCCGCGGGAGAGGCCGATGCACCGGGCGCCGAAGCAGGTTATTCCCTGACAGCGCTACTCACCGTGCTGATCGCCCCGAGACGCAGCGGGTGCGCCGTCGGATTCTTCGTGCTGAATGCGTGCGACGTGCAGCCGGGCGTGGGCGATGGCGTCGAGGGTGGAGTTGAACGCATGGTTTTCGTGCGCGAGCTGATCGAAGACGCCGAGTTCGCGCAACACAGGAATGCGCTCAGGTTTGGTGCCGGAGAGCAAGACGCGGGTGCCCCCGCGTTCGAGACGCCCTCGTCTCCGCCAGTCAAGCGGGGTCAGATGTGACTCGAGTTGCCGTAATGCTATACCTCGACAATCAGCATGCGCTCAGCGGTTTTGAGGGTCACATCGGTTCGCGTCGCTGGCGATTACTCCGCACCTGTGGCGGAAGGAGGCTCGTAGTCCCAGGCGGCCAATCCCGCAGCGGGGGCTCGGGGTCGTCGTCAACGGGTGGCGACGCTGGGAAGCAGCCCCCGGTTTCGACGGGTGCGAAGGCCCACGTGGCTTGGGAGTACGTCCTCGGATGTGCTCCTGAAGCCGGACGAGCACTCTCGATGCCCGCTCAGGCGTTCCCCCGCCAGGGCGGGGATTCGCCCGGCTGGCGCCACAACAGGTTTCGCCCTTGTTGTTGGGCTCAACGACTGGCATGCTTCCCTGTGCTCGTCCGGGCTGTCTTGCCGGCGAGGCTCTGATCGACACAACCCTCGAAGATGCGAGAGAATTACGTTAGGTAAGGCTTACCTAATTGTGTTACGGTGTGCGCCATGAAGTCAGAGCCCCCCTACACCGCGGTTGACGTCCGCGTCGACGCTGTGCGCGATCTATGCCCCTCGATGCGTCGGGTCACCCTAAGTGGACGAGGGCTGCGGAAAGCTGCTCCGCTCTGCCTCGATCGTCGGATCAAGCTCGTGCTGCCGAGATGTCGTGATGACGCGCTGGCAGGTATCCCGCGTAGCCCGGATTGGTATGCCTCCCTCGTGTCCTTGCCGGCGCATGAGCAGCCAGCTGTGAGGACCTACACGGCCCGAGCCATGCGTCCAGACAAGGCTGAGCTCGACGTCGACATGGTCCGTCACGGCGCCAGCGGGCCTGCGAGCCGATGGATTGAAACCGTGACTGTGGGTGATCGGCTCGTCGTCGCGGTACCACGTGCCGAGGTGGAGGGTATAGACGCTATCGGTCTGGCATGGCGTCCGGGCAACGCCAAGCAGGTCCTGGTGGCTGGCGATGAAACCGCGGCGCCAGCCATAGCCAACATTGCCGCATCCCTGGGCGCCGATGTCGTCGGCACCATTCTGGTCGAGATGCCAACCCCTGAAGACACCTGGCCTCTCACGGCCCCGCCTGGGGTTGAAGTCAGACTGCTGTGCCGCGACGGGGAGAATCCCGGCAGCCTGCTCGAACGTGAACTTCATGCCCTGACCTGGCCACCCGAACCTTCTGGGATCGTGCCAGCTGAAGGGTTTTACGATGATGCGGGAATCCTCTGGGATGAGCCCGTCGGTGATGCCGACGGCGAACACTTTGCTTGGTTGGCAGGTGAATCGGGGGCCGTGAAACGTATGCGCCGCTTGTTAGTGAGCGAACGAGGCTGTCCCCGCGACCGGGTGGCTTTCATGGGCTACTGGCGGCGAGGGCACGCCGAATCGTAATTACCCGGCGCGATGGCGTCGGGCCCACACCACACATCAAAGGATCACCACAAATGCACCTGTCAGTTTCGTGTCCCCGTATGCCTCGCCGCGGGCTGCTTGCCCTGGCCGGGGCCTCCTCGCTAGCTGCCCTCGTCGGCTGCAGCAGTGATGACCCGAGTGCTGGGTCCAAGAGCACCGGCAACGCGTCGGCGGGCAGTTTTCCTGTCACGATGAGCCATGCCTTGGGAGCCGCAACCATCGAGCAGGCGCCCCAGCGAGTTGTCACCATTGGTCAGGGCGCCGCTGAAGCCCTCATTAGTCTGGAGGTGTACCCCGTGGGCGTCGAAACCAGTACCTGGGGCGCTGACAAGGATGGACATCTACCATGGAACCGCGAAGCCTTCGAGAAGGCAGGCCAGCCCCTTCCGGCTCTGTTCGCTGGTGGTGAGCAACTCGACGTCGAGGCCATTGCGGAGCTCGAGCCCGACTTGATCCTCGCTCCGTGGTCAGGGATCACCCAGGAGCAATACGACCAACTGGCCGCATTCTGCCCGACTGTCGCCTACGAGAAGACCGCCTGGACCACCACCTGGGACGGCGAGATTCGTACGATCGCCAAGGCGCTGGGGCGTCCCAGTGATGGAGACAGGGTCATCAGCGACCTCAAGAAAACCCTCGCTGACGCTGCTGCCCAGCATCCAGGATGGAAGGACATCACCTTCAGCTACATCTACACCCAGGGGCCGGGAACGCTGGGCATCTTCCGGCCTACTGAGCAGCGTGTGGCGATGGTCAGCATGCTGGGTTTGACCGTCGACCCGATCATCGACTCCATCGCGGCCAACGATGGGTCCGACTGGGCACTTATCGGCCTCGAAAATGCCGATAAGCTCAAGGATTCTGACCTCATCTTCACCTGGTACGTGGATGCGGCGACCAAGAAGCAGGTTACGTCGCAGCGGCTCTACTCGTCGATTCCTGCCATTGAGCGCGACAGTGTGGTGGCCCCGTCCGACGAGCAGCTCGTCACAGCGATGAGCATGATCAACCCGCTCACCGTGCCGTGGTGCCTTCCCCGTCTCACCGACCTCATCGATCAGGCCGTCGCGAAGGTCACGAAATAACCCTTGCAT
>NZ_CAMYFI010000050.1 GCF_947255005.1 uncultured Tessaracoccus sp.
GGTGAGTTGTTGGCGTAGTCGTAGGCGTCCCAGATGAAGTGGGGTGCGTATTTCTCGAAGGCGTCTTGGAAACTCATACTCAGGGTTCCTAACTGTTACTGATGGTTTTTGGGATTCCAGTTTTCCCATTGACGATTTCTGTGATTTTGAATCCTGTGGGGCGTAGTCCGTCTTTGTCGTAGAGGATGTCGATGTCGACGTCGAAGACTTCACCGGCCTTGAGGCGGTTGGCCCAATCGTTTTCGATCCTTTTCATGTCTGACAGGTTCACTTTGTCGAGTTGTGCGACGATGTTGTCTAGTCTGCCAGAGCCGCCGAAGATGTCGGCGAAGAGGTGGCCTGCGTGGTCGTTTGTTTGTTTGCCTGCTGGGCGGCGGTTGTGGGAGCCGCGGCGGAGTTTCTTGGCGGGGCGTTGTAGGGGGCGGGCGTGTGCTTTGATGATGCGTCCGAGGTGGTCGGTTTGGTACACGTACTTGATTGGGCGCCCGGCCTTGTCTTTTGCTCCGCGACGGCCCGCGGTATAGACAGCGTCGGGTTCCAGTTTCCCGAATCCTTTCGGCACTTTCCCGCGTTTGACGGGGTTGCCGGGGACGTAGCGTTTGCCTTTGACAACCAGTTTTTCTACGAACTCGCGGACGATCTTCGACCCCGCAGACGCCGGAACTTTCGCCATCACTGGCCTCCTAGGAGCTGGTTGATGGCCTGATCGATCGCGATCGAGATTGCTGCACCGATCCCTTTACGCATCAACAACGATGCGCCGGCCGAGGCGCCGCCGGAGATGATCGCCGCCGCGAGCATGACCGCATCCAGCAGCAGTTTGCCGATCACGAAGGTTCGAAGCCCACGCACTAACCATGCGGCACCACGATACGATGCGGCCGCGGCAGGCGCATGATCACGAATCGAGACCATCGTCTCAATGTTCGCTTCACCGCCTGTCATGTAGGCGCGGAACGCGTCGACGGTAGGCCCGGTGTTGTTGTTGGCCACGTGGGTGATCGCCTGCTCGAATTGCGCTAACTGCGCATCCACCCGGACAGGCAGCTCCTCCCACAGCTCGGCCCACTGATCCAGCATGTCCTCATTACTGGTGGGCCACTCATACCCCAAATGATTCAACAACTCAATCGCTTTGGCTTTAATGAACGCGACCGGATCGTCAGGGATCGTGACTTCCAAACCAAGAAACGTCACCTCCATCAGATCACCTCCCTACCTGCTTGCCCAGCCAACTGTTGACTGTCAGCCTCGACGGTTTGGTAATCCTGCGCGATCGCGTCCATAGCCGCTGCTTCGCTGGCCACACCCTCCACATACGGGGTCAGCACCTGTTCGTGCATCACCTGCCCGAACACCTGCAACATGATCGTCAGTGCACCATCGACCGTGGACAGGCCCCCTGCAGCACCACACGCGCCCGCATCCGTGGTGGCCGCAACCACATCTTGCACCAGCTTCGACGACGCCTGCGCCGCATCATCAAACCCCTCCGCGGCGTTCAGCCACGACCGCGGATTGAACTCCACCTGCCCACTCACGGCTGCACCTTCGCAGCAGCTAACGTGTCAGCCCACGCCCGATCCAGCTTGCTGTTCGCCACCTGGAACGCGGCACCCAACTCACGCAAATCAGGTAACTGCTGCGACAACTCCTCTAACGACCGCCGGTTGAACTCCTCCAACGCGCGATTCACCGTCGCGCGCACCACACCCTCCACATCCTCACGGGAAGCCTGCTCAAACCAGAAGGGGTCACAATCAAGCCACGCCACCTGCGAATCACGCACCCCCACACGCACCTCAGCCCGCTCAGAGACGGCCTCCACCTCCAACTCCGGCACCTCACGCTCACGATGATCCGGCAGCGCAGCAGCCTGTTTCGTCACGTCCGCAATTGCGGAAAACGCATCATCAAATCCACCAGCCATGCAATGAACACTACGCGCCCAAAGGGTCAACTCACGGGTGTTCGCATTGTTTGCGTAGCGTTGCCCTAAGCCACGACGTCGGAAGCCTTGGGTTCGCGGCGTAGAATTGGCCCGCTTATGGTTGGTCAGCACCGGGAGGACGAGTGAATCGCTTGAAGCAGCGCAAGCCCAACGCGAAGCCGCCGCGCACCCGTAGGCGGCGAAGCCTGTGGAAGCGCCTCGCACTGGGGCTCACCATCACGGTGCTCGTCGTCGCCCTCGCGGGGCTCGGCGGGCTGGCTGCCCTGTACGTCACCACCGAAGTTCCCAACCCCAACGACGATTTCCAGACCAACACCACGTTCATCTATTACGCCGACGGCAAGACGCAGATGGGGTCGCTCTCGGTGCAAAACCGCGAAACCCTCGGCTACGACGAAATCCCGAAGATCATGAAGGATGCGGTAATCGCCGCCGAGGACCGCTCCTTTTGGGAGAACCCTGGCTTCTCGGCGCTCGCCATTGCGCGTGCGGCGTGGAGTATCGCGTCGGGTGGTGAAATGCAGGGCGGCTCCACCATCACTCAGCAGTACATCAAGATCCTCTACCTCGACTCCGAACGCACGCTGAAGCGCAAGGTGCGCGAGCTGATGCTCGCTGTGAAGCTGGGCAAGGAAGTGCCGAAGGAAGAGGTGCTCGCGGGCTACCTCAACACCATCTACTTCGGCCGTGGCGCCTACGGTGTGCAGGCGGCGTCGAAGTCGTACTTCCTGAAACCCGTGCGCGACGTGAGCGTCGCGGAGGCGGCCACGCTCGCGGCGCTGCTCAACAACCCAGCCGGGCTGAACCCGTCGGGCGGCGAAGCCAAACTCAAGAAGCTGCATGGGCGCTACCAGTACGTGCTGGCCGGCATGCTGGAGCAGGGTGCGATCACGAAACAGCAATACGACGAGGCCTACCCGCAGCTTCCGAAGTTCCCCGACGTGCCGGTGAACAATCGCTACGGCGGCCCGAAGGGCTACCTCATCAAGATGGTGGAGCGCGAGCTTGAGGAGGCCGGTATCCCCGAGGAACAGATCCACGGCGGCGGCCTGCGCATCACCACCACCATCGACAAGCGCCTGCAAGACAAGGCCATCGAGGTGGCGCAGGAGTACACGAAGAAGGCGGCCGAAGGGGGCCGCGACGGAGCGAACGCCGACGACCTCCACATCGCGCTGGCTTCAGTCGATACCGCCTCGGGCGGTCTGAAGGCCATGTACGGCGGGCCCGACTACGTGCAGGCGCCGCGCAACTGGGCCACGACGGCGCGCCCGGCCGCATCCACGTTCAAGACGTTCGCCGTGATCGCTGGCTTGAGGCAGGGGTTCACGCTCAAATCCATCTTCGACGGCAACACCTTCACGCCGCGCGGGGATTCGTCGCCGGTACACAACCAAGGCGAGGAAGAGTACGGCAGCGTGACGCTCAGGCGGGCGTTAGCGAAATCGATCAACACCGCGTTCGTCGACCTCACGCAGCAGATGGACGACGGTGCCGATGCCATCGCCAAGGCCGCCAACGACGCTGGCGCACCCGAGGGCAAGGGTTGGGAGCGCAACAATCGCCTGGCGCTCGGCGTCGCCGAGGTGAGCCCGGTGCACATGGCCAATGCGTACGCGACGCTCGCCAATGAGGGGAAACGCAACGCCGCGCACATCGTCGAGAAGGTCACCGACAGCCGCGGGCAGGTGCTCTACGAAGCCGACACCGCCGGGAAGCAGACGGTGGAGCCGGAGGTGGCGGCCAACGTTGTCGACGCGCTTACCTCCGTGGTGGATGAGGGCACCGGCGTGAAGGCGTCCAATCTCGGGCGCCCCGTCGCCGGTAAAACCGGCACGAACGGCATCGACAAGAAGATCACGTCGGCGTGGTTCGTCGGGATGACGAAGCAGGTATCGACCGCGGTGATGTTCGTCGCGGGTGACGGAGGCACCGGCGACCTCGTGCCGTACCGGGCGCCCGAGCACCGCACGTTCTACGGTTCTGGCTATCCGCTGCTCACCTGGCTGTCCTACATGGAGGCCGCGACGAAGGGGCAGCCGGTCGAAGACTTCGCCACCGCGCCGGAGTTGAAGCGCAAGCGCAAGACCCCCGTCGAGGAAAAGCCCAAACCACGACAGTCAGAGAAGACGTCGAAACAGAGGCACGAGCCCAAGCCATCGGAGCGAACGGAGCAGCCCAGCGAGACGCCACCGTCGGAGCCTCCCCCGGCAGAGCCTTCTGAGGAGCCGGCAGAGCCCAAGCCGAGCCAGCAACCCACCGACCAGCCGACGAAACCTGCTCCGGAGCCCGAGCCCACGGAAACGCAGCCGACGAAACCTCGGCCGACGAAGCCGCAGCCCACGAAGCCGCAACCCACGAAGTCTGGAGCCGGCGAGAACGGCGAGGCGTAACACCACGCGAATCCACTAGGGTGACGCAGGTGAACAACGCACTCATTCCGGCGCTCGGCGGCCCTGTGGGTGCGCACGGGCGCCGCTCTGGGCCGTTCTTTCAGCCGCTGCCCTGGGCAATCCTCGTCGCCACTGGGCTGTTCACGCTCCTCTATCTTCGGCATCTTCCGTGCGTTACTACGGATCCAGCGAACCCGGTGAATGCCTACATCCGGCTGTGTTACTCGGATGTGATGGTGAACTACTCGTACAACGAGTGGGCTTCCGGTGTGCACCTGCTGGGCGCGCCCGACCTCAGCTATCCGCCTGTGCTGGCGATGCTCATCACGCTGAGCAGCTGGTTTGGGCGACTGCTTGGTTGGCGGTTCACGTCGCAGCCCACCAGCAACGGGTACGTGGGGCTGTCCGAGTTTTTCGGCGCGACGGCGATCATGCTCTTCGCGGCATTCTTGCTGCTGGTGGTGGTGAGCGCGCATATCGCGCGCCGTGCGGGCCGAGCCTGGGATGTCATGGTGATCGCCGCGTCCCCTATCGTGCTCGCTGCGGGCCTCATCGGGTGGGACCTCTTCGGCCTGGCGCTCACCGCCCTCGCGGTACTGGCGTTCAGCGCCGAGCGCACGTTTGAGGCCGCTTTGGTGGCCGGCCTGGCCGCGTCAACGTCGACGATGGCGCTGCTGTTCATCGTGGCGATGTGCGCGTGGTGTGTGCTGCGAGCGAAGTGGCGGCGGTGCGGGTTGTTCGCGGCTGCGTTCAGCGTCACGGTGGTGTTGGTGCATGTGCCGCAGGCGGTGGCGAGTTTCTCGTCGGTGGTGCGGTTCTACCAGGGTGCGGCCAATGGGCAGATCAGTTACGGGTCGGTGTGGTATCTGCTGCGCGACATGGGGGTGCCGCTCAGGGAGTTCGGGTCGCTGACCTTCGTGGTGTCGTTGCTCGTGATCGGGGTGTGGTTGGCGTGGCTGTACACGTCGCGGCGCATACCGAGCCTGGGTGAACTGGCGGCCACGATGGCGCTGATCTGGGTGCTGCTAGCACCGGCCTATCCGCCGCAGATGGCATTGTGGGTGCTGTTTGCGTTGTTCTTGGTGCGGCCGGCTGGCGGTGTGTTGTGGGGGTATTCGCTGGTGCAGCTGTTGCACACTGCGGCGGTATGGGGGCGGCTCGCCGGGCATCTCGAGCCGGGCAAGGGCGGGCCGTGGTTGCTATATCACCTCGTCGTGGTGTTGCGTGCAGGCTTCGAGCTGGCCCTGCTGCTTGAGACCATGCACGGCGTGCGGCGTCGCGGGTCAGCGGCGCTCCGTGCGACTGAGCGCACACCAGAAGCCGAAAACAGCCGAGATTAGGCCGAAATCGCCCTCTGGCGTGCGCTCAGTCGAGCAACGCTGTTGAGTCCTACTCGAAAACGCACTCGTCGAAGGTGGTGGTGGTCATCCGGACGGTGACGGGCACCTCGTCGCCGACGGTGACCGGACGGCCCGGGCCGCCGACGAACACCAGCGAGGCGTGCATATGCGGCGGCTCGGCGAACGGACGCTTGCGGCCGTCGATGGTGAATGGGCTTGTTACCTGGCCACGGAACTCGTCGAAGGCCTCCGCGAACGGGATGAGTCGCTGCTTGAACGAGTGCGCGGTGGCGGGGGCGGCGAGCGCGACGCCGTGCGCCGTGCCGCCGGAGATCACCACAAGGCAGCCCTGCGACGGAGTCTTCTCACCGTGGTAGCCGACGGGTGTGCCCTTCGGCAGCTGGTGCACGTCGAGCACGGTGCCGGTGGCGCGGTAGGCATTCGGGTTGCCCAGCCACAAGCGGGTGCCAACCCGCATGCGCAGCGGCACGTCGAGCTCCGCGGCGAGGACGCGGTAGTCGTCGAAGGAGAGGTGCGAGAACCATATTCCCTTGTCGGCCTGCGGGTGCCGGGCGATGGCGGCGGTGAGCGCGCGGGCCTCGTCGAGGGAGCCGGATGCGGGCAGGTGCACCGTCCAGCCACGCACATCGAGTGCGGAGAGATCGGCGCGAGGGAGCTCGTCGGGGGCGATGCCGTGGCGGTGCATCGACGTCTCCACCTCCACGAGCACAGCCGTACCCGGGTGCTCGCGCGTGAGTGCCTGCACGTCCTCGACGCGCGACACGGTGGTAATGACGTGCCGGTCGGCGAGGTATTGCGTCGCGAGGGCGTCGAACGGCCGCCACGGGTTCAGCACGACGATGTCGCCCGCCCAGCCGGCCTCGCGCAGCTCGGCCACCTCGTGCGCGGTGCCGACCGCGACGGTGTCCAGGCCGAGGCGCTCGACCTCACCCGCCAGCACCCCGTTGCCGAAGCCGTACCCGCACCCCTTCGCGACGGGCACAATGCCCGGACACTGCGCAACAACGTCGCGCTGATGGGCGCGCCACAATTCGGTGTCGATGTGGAGTTTCAGCATGTCAGCGTCGCTTCATGTAGATGTCGAAAGCCTTGTAGAGCACCTTGTTGATGGGGAAATCCCACTCGCCAAGGTAGGCGACTGCTTCGCCGCCCGTGCCCACCTTGAACTGGATCAGGCCGAGCTCCGGATCGTCGGCGCCTACTCCCTCGACGATGCCTCGCAGGTCGTAGACGGCGCAGCCGGCGGCATTCGCGTCGCGGATCATCTGCCACTGCACCGCGTTGGAGCCGCGTACCTCTCGCTTGTGCGTCGAGGACGCCCCATACGAATACCAGGCGTGTTCGCCGACGGTGACGAAGGTCGTCGCGGCGACGAGGTCGCCCTCGTGCTCAGACAGGTACAGTTTCATGCGTCCGTCTTGTTCGGCGTTGAGGGCGTCCCACATCTGCTCGAAGTACGCCAGCGGGCGCCCGGTGAACCCGTCGCGTTCGGCGGTTTCGAGGTAGAGCTCGTGGAAGCGCGCCAGGTCGTCGCGGGTGCCGAGCCGCACCTCGACGCCCATCTTGGCGGCCTTCTTGATATTGCGGCGCCAGAGCTGGTTCATGCCCTTGAGGAGCTCATCTTCGGTTTTTTGCGTGCCGTCGGTGTGGCGAAGCGGCAGCTGGAAGTTGAACTGCGGCTGGCCGGCCGCGAATCCCTCGCCGGACTCGTCGGTGATCCACCGGCGCTGCTGCAGGGCACGCAGCGCCCGGGTGCCTTCGAGCGTCGTCTCATCGGGGGTGGCCTGCGACAGCTTGGTGATGGCGTCGTCGGCAATGGCGCTCTTGATGGTGGGGGCGCTCCAGCGGCGGTGCACCACAGCCGGGCCGATGCGCACCGCGAATGCGCGGTTGCGCTTGGCGTAGGCGACGAGGGCGTCGAGGTGTTCGGCGAAGTCGGTGCGATCCCAGTCGAGCACGGGCCCTTCGGGGAGGTAGGCCAGGTAGCGACGAAGCTTCGGCAGCTTGCGATACAAGATGAGCGCGGTGCCGGTGAGCTCGTCGCCGTCGAAGAATCCGACGGTCTCACCTCGCCAGTCGGACTTCACCTTGGCCCAGGCTGGTGTTTGCAGGAACGACGCCGACCCCCGCTGTGCGATGAACTCGAGCACGCGGGATGCGGACACGGGACGAACTTGGATGCTCACGTCAGCCAATGTACCCACTCGGCCCGCTGACGGCGACGGGCCACGTCGAAGGGGAGCCAGTTGGTGGTGATCTGAAGGTTCTTGGCGGTTTTCGGCCCAAAGTGCACCCTACGCATGGTTGGTTAGAGGTGGCGAGATTTTCACCTCTCTCCTTCTCTCAATCTCGCCCGTTGAAGCAGGAGCGGCCCCATCGCGTGGCCGCTCCTGCGCCTTATGCCCAGAAAACGCGACGGGGTCCGTCGCTGTGTATCGAAAACAGCGCTGGCAAGCCAGGGAAAGATTACCGCAACGTAGATTAATCGTAAATCGAACCCAGGTTAGGCTATCCTTATTGCGCCGTGTAGTATCCCGGGCATGAACGCGAAACAGTCACAGGAACGCGCCGAGCTAGGTGAACTCCGAGCGGGCACTGGCGCCGTCGTCACCAACGTTGTGCGTACGCCAGGCAACCACTTCGTCGTTCGCCGCCTCGCCGAACTCGGCATCCGCCCGGGCGCGCAGATCACGGCCGGGCAGCGCACGCCCGGCGGGGGGCGCGTCGTAGGTGTCGCCGGCGCCCGCCTGGCCCTCGATCGCGCCACGCTGCACATGCTCGAGGTGCGTCCGGCATGACGAACACCCTCCGCATAGAGCCCGTAAAACCCGTCGTCAGCTGCCATTGCAACGACGCGGGGGCCGTCGCGCCCAAGGGTTCGCCCATCGTCGCGCTCATCGGTTCACCCAACGTCGGGAAGTCGACGCTGTTCAATGCCCTGACCGGCGCCCGACGCACCATGGGCAACTGGCCCGGCACCTCCGTCGAGGTGGGGCGCGGCGCATGGAAAGGCCGCCGCACGTGCGACCTGCTCGACCTACCCGGCGCGTATTCGCTCGACGCGATGTCACCCGACGAGGAACTCACCCACGCGCTCCTGCTCCTGGCGCCGGAGGACGAGCGCCCCGACGTTGTCGTGGTGATCGTCGACGCGGCCCACCTCAGCCGCTCGATGTATCTGCTTTCGCAGGTGCGTGAGCACCGCTTCCGCATCGTCGTGGCCATGACGATGGACGACCTCGCTAGTCAGCAGGGCATCGATGTCGACCAGCAGGCGCTGAGCGCTGCCGTCGGTGTACCCGTCATCGCCGTGAATCCGCGCACGCGCACGGGCCTCGTCGAGCTGGAAGAGGCCGTGATGGACGCCCTCGACGGATGCTGCGCGCCTCCTCGCACGCTGCCCGCCGACGCGGACGAGTTCACACTCGCCGACGACCGCTTCGCCTGGATCGACGCCGCCGTCGCCTCCGCCACGACGCAGCCCGCGCAGCCGAAACGTACCAACACGGAGCGCTTCGACAAGATCGCACTGCACCCCGTCGCCGGCCCGCTGCTGTTCCTGGCGACGATGTGGCTGGTGTTCCAGATCACGACGACGGTGGCGGCGCCGCTGCAAGACGGGCTGGAAGGCTTTGTCACCGGCCCCATCACTGACTGGGCGCGAGCCGGGTTGGAGGCCATCCACCTGCCGAACATTGTGACGAGCCTCATCGTCGACGGGATCATCGCCGGCGTCGGTGCGCTCATGCCGTTCATCCCGCTGATGACGCTCATGTTCATGCTGTTGGCCATCCTGGAAGACTCCGGCTACATGGCGCGCGCCGCCGTCGTCGCCGACCGCACCATGCGCTGGATCGGCCTGCCCGGCAAGGCCTTCCTGCCGCTCATCGTGGGCTACGGCTGCAACGTGCCGGCCATCTCCGCCACGCGAGTGCTCTCGCAACGCCGCCACCGCATCATGACCGCGTTGCTCGTGCCGTTCACGTCGTGCTCGGCGCGCCTCACCGTGTACATGCTGGTGGCAAGCGCGTTCTTCCCCCGGCACGCGGGCAGCGTCGTGTTCGTGATGTACCTGCTCTCGATCGTGCTCATCGTGCTCGCCGGGCTGTTCATGAAGAACACGCTGTGGCGCACCATGGGCAGCGAGCCGCTCATTATGGACCTGCCGCCCTACCAATTCCCGACGGCGCGCCTCACCGCGTCGGTGACTTGGACCCGCCTCAAGGGCTTCCTGGAGACCGCCACCGGCATCATCGTCATCACGGTTGCCGCGGTGTTCGTGCTGCAGTCCATCCCGGTGACGGGGGAGGGCTCGTTCGGCGACCTCGAACCCGAGGACTCCGCCTACGCGGCCGTGGCGAAGACCGTCGCGCCGGTCTTTCAACCCGCAGGCTTCGGCACCTGGGAGACCACCGGCGCGCTGGTGACGGGCTTCATCGCGAAGGAGGCCGTCATCTCCACGTGGGCGCAGACCTACGCCGTCGACGACCCCGAGGAAAGCGGCGACGACGCGGCGCTCACGGCGAAGATCAACCAGGCCTTCGAAGAGTCGTCTGGTGGGCACAAGATTCCCGCCGTGTGGGCGTTTCTGGTGTTCCTGCTGACGTACACGCCGTGCATGGCGGTGCTGGCTGCGCAGCTGAGAGAGATCGGCTGGAAGTGGACGCTCTTCGGGCTGGGCACGCAGCTCGCCGGGGCCTGGCTGCTGGCCGTCGCAGTATTCCAGATCGGGAGCCTGTTCGCGTGAGCGGGCCGCTCACCCAGGTGGCCCGCGCGATCGGCGACGGCGTCGGCACCCGTGCTGGCATCGCACGCGCGACGGGCCTCGCGCCCGATGTCGTCGACGCCGCCCTGGCCCACCTCGAACGCACGGGATTCCTCGTCTCGGAGCAGCTTTCCTCTGGTTGCCCCGAAGGTGGCTGCGGCGCCTGCCCTAGCGGCAAGGCCGACGGGTCTGCCGGCTGTGGCGCCTCGGGCATGAGCACCGCGCGTGGGCCCGTGATGCTGAAACTCACCCGGCGCCCCGGCTGACACCCCTCAATTCGTGAGATCCGTTGCGGTTTTCCGCAACGGATCTCACACTCTGGCACCCATCGACTGTGCGACGGCCCTGGGCCGCGCAGACGAAGAATGCCCCGACGACGCCCGCGCCGCCCAGTGCGTAGAGGCCGGGCCACCGTCGAGAGTGGAGCTGGCATTACTGACGTGCGAGCGCAGCTGCGGTGTAATTGGTTCATGCTTGTCGTTGCCTTGGTGTGTCTTCTCGCGTTTGCGGTGTGGTTCGCCGTCGAGCCGCGCGTGGTGTGGCCGGGATTTCTGCTGACCTTCGGACTCGCCGCGCTCGTGGCGGAGGTGGTGCTGTGGTTGGGCGTGGCCTCCACACTGCCGGTGGTGGGGCTGCCGTTCGGGTTGGTACTCGTCGTGCTCGCCATGGTGTTGCTGGGCTCGCCGGTGATCGTCGGGGTATTCCTCATCGCCAACTTCGTGCTGATGCTGCGCAAGGAAGGACGAACCCGCGCCACAATGCTTTCCGGCCTTGTCGGAGCCGGGACGCTCACCTACGTGACGACATTCGTCGTCGCCTATCTGCTGCAGTGGGATTGGCAGGCCTTCCTCCTTGGCGCGCTCGGGCTACCCCTGCTGGCGGTGGCCGTCGGGTTCGTGAGCTTCCTCATCTACTCCAACTTCTACACCTGGTGGTTTGGCCGGTTCGGCGGGCAGGTGAGTGCGGTCGTCGTGCTGGGCGGTGCGTTGCGTGGGCGGACGGTGTCGCCGTTGCTCGGGCGTCGGATCGACAAGGGGCTGGAACTCGCCCGCAGGCAGTGGAACGGCGGGCGCCAGATTCCTATCATCATGTCCGGTGGACAAGGCGCCGACGAGGAGGTCTCCGAGGCGTCGGCCATGGCTGAGTACGCGCGGGGCCGAGGGGTGCCGTCGGAGAGAATCTGGCTGGAAGAGCGTTCGACGACGACGGCAGAAAACCTCGCCTTCACCGCAGAACTGCTGCGCGACAAGGGAATTCATGGGCCTGTGGTGGTTGCGACGAATGATTATCACGCGTTTCGTGCCGCGACGATGATGCGTCGGGCTAAGGTGCCGGGCTATGCCCTCGGCTACCGGACCGCGCGCTACTACTGGCCGGCGGCGACGATCCGCGAATACCTGGCCGTGTTGCGAGACCACCGGCTGTTCGTGTCCGTCGTGCTGGGGCTACTGCTGCTTCCGCTGCTGATTGGACTTGCGAGTGTCTTGGCTTGAACGTGATTGAGGCGCTCAGGGGCAGCCGAGGTGGCGGACGAATTCGGGGTTCACCCTTGGGCCTGCTTGGTGACGACGTCGACCCATGGTCCATACAGCTCCTCGGCCTCTCAGGCTTTGATGACCGCGTCGCGTAGTGCCCGTCGTGCGTCATACTTTCCCTGTGGCAGAAGCGACGAGGAGAGCAGCGGCGGAGGCCTTCAACGCCTTCACCGGCTGGCTGCACGCCCTGATTCCCCGCCAGATCCGGCGCTTCCTGCCGCCCACCTTCATCGGGTTCGCACTCATCAACTCCTCGACGTTCCTCCTCGACCTGGTGCTTTTGTCGCTCAGCACGCGTCAGCTCAGGTGGCCGTACCCCGTCGCGGTGTCGGTGAGTTTCGCGGTGGCAGCGAGTGTCGCGTTCGTGCTCAACAAGGTGCTCAACTTCCGTGCCCACGGCGAGACTGGGCGGCAATCCGGGCGCTACGTACTGGTGCTGGTGACGAACTACGCGCTCTGGATCCTCGGTTTTTCGTGGATGCTGAACGCGCTCGGCGTACCCCCGGAGCTGGCGCGCATACTTGCCGCGTTCGCGGAGGGCATCTACATCTATTTGCTATCGCGACTGTGGGTGTTTCGACGGCGGCTCTCGCCGAAGGCGTCTGCCGCGCCCACACCCCTGAAAGCGTGAGATCTGTTGCGGGAAGCCGCAACAGATCTCACACGATGGCGTTCGTCGGGTGCGAGATGGGCATGAGGTGGGCGACGCGGTAGCGTGGCGAGGGTTTGTGAAAGGGGACAACCGTGGGAGCATCCGCGTTCCAACTCATCGCGATGATCGCCTACCTGGTGGCCATGCTGCTGATCGGGTGGTACTCGTACAAGAAGACGAACGACCTCGGCGACTACATGCTCGGCGGGCGCGACCTCCACCCCGCCGTCGCAGCGCTCTCAGCAGGCGCCGCCGACATGTCCGGATGGCTGCTCATGGGGCTGCCGGGTGCCATCTACGTCGGCGGGCTCGTCGAGGCGTGGATTGCGGTGGGGCTCACCGTCGGCGCCTGGTGCAACTGGAAGCTCGTCGCGCCGAGGCTGCGCGCATACACGCAGGTGGCGAACGATTCCATCACCATCCCCAGCTTCCTCGAAAACCGCTTGCGCGACCGATCTCGTCTGTTGCGGATCGCGTCGGGCTTCATCATCTTGGTGTTCTTCACGTTCTACGTGAGTTCCGGCATGGTGGCTGGTGGTGTGTTCATGCAGTCCAGCTTTGGCCTCGACTATCGCGTCGGCATGCTCATCGCCGCCGGCGTCACGATCACGTACACGCTCTTCGGCGGGTTCCTGGCCGTGAGCTACACCGATTTCGTGCAGGGCCTCATGATGGCGGTCGGCCTAATTCTCGTGCCAGTGGTGGGCATGATCGTCCTCGGTGGCCCGGGCGCGGTGGGAAGCTTGGTGTCGCAAGCCGATGCGGCGGAGGGCCTCAACCGGCTCACCATGCTGCCCAGCCCCATGACGCCGGTGGCGGCAATCGGCATCATTTCCGCGCTGGCTTGGGGGCTCGGCTATTTCGGGCAGCCGCACATCATCGTGCGGTTCATGGCGCTGCGCTCCACCGCCGAGGCACGTGCTGGCCGCCGGATTGGCATCGGTTGGATGCTGTTCGCTGTCGCGGGTGCGGTGGCGACGGCGCTCGTCGGCGTGGCCTGGCATCAGCGCGCAGGCAGCACGCTCGCCGACCCCGAAACCGTGTTTATCGATATGGGGCAGATCCTATTCCACCCCCTCATCGCGGGCTTCCTGCTGGCGGCAGTGCTGGCCGCGATCATGTCGACCATCTCAAGCCAGCTGCTCGTCACCGCATCGGCGCTCATCGAAGACATCATCAAGGCGTTCCACAAGCATCCCCGCACCGATAATCACTACGTGCTGCTCAGCCGCCTGGCGGTGCTTGCCGTCGCCTTCGTCGCTGCCGCAATGGCCTGGACCCAAAACGACACCATCCTCGCCCTGGTCGCCTTCGCGTGGGCCGGGTTTGGCGCTTCGTTTGGCCCGACGGTGATCCTCGCCCTGTTCTGGCGCAAGCTCTCGGCGATGGGTGCGCTGGCGGGCATGGTGACCGGTGCGGTGATCGTGGGCATCTGGGGCAACATCTCCGGCGGCATCTTCGACCTGTACGAAATCCTCCCCGGCTTCCTCGGAAGCCTGCTGGTGGCGTGGGCCGTGAGCCTCATCACCTACCGGGAGAACCTCGACGTGCAGCGTGAGTTTAGCGAGACCGTCCGGGCGGTTGGCTATTGTCAAGAAGTCGACTGAGCGCACTCCAGATGGCGAAAATGGCCCCCTGGGAGGCCAAAATCATGATCTGGTGTGCGCTCAGTCGCGTTGTGCGAAGTAGAGGTGATCTCACATGGCTGAGTTTTCTGTCGTTCCGGTGACGAAAGAGAATCGCGGCGACGCCGCACGCGCACTCGCGGACGCGTTCATGACCGACGACCACATCGTTGCCATGCTGCCCGCGGGCTCCACGCGTGAGCGCCTGCGTTCGCTCATGCTGGCGCAGGTGAGCGAGATGCTGGCGGCCGGGCCGGGGGCGGTGGTCGCCGTCGATGGGGAGGCGACGCTCGGCGCGGCGCTGTGGCAGTCGCCGGGCGCATCGACGCCGTGGGCCGCCGTGCTGCGCAACCTCCCGCTCTACGTGCGGCGGCTGCACCGCCGCTTCCCCGACGCTTTGCGCAGCACGCTCTCGGAGCGCCGTCACCAGCCGCGCGTGCCGCACTGGTACCTGGCCTACCTGGGCACGCCGCCCGCAGCGCGCGGCCGTGGAGTGGGCACCGCGTTGGTGCAATACGGCGTCGACCAGGCCCGACGCGACGGCGTGGGCGCCTACCTGGAAGCATCCAGCCGCGCGAACGTCGAGTACTACAAGAAGTTCGGGTTCGTGGAGATGGGCGAGGTCCCTGCTCCTGGCACGTCGCCCACCTACGCCATGTGGCTGCCGCGCGAAGACCGCCCCGCGAGCTAACGGGGCAGCCGCCTACGCCCCGCTCGGCCCGCGGCGCTGCCTGACGATCACCACGGCAGCCGCGCCGAGCACGACGATCACCCCCACAGCCACGACGGTGCCGGTGGGGAATCCTGCCTCCGGCACTGCCTCCGGCGTGACTACCTCCGGGTCCGTCAGATCAGCTTCGGACACCCCCGACGGCAGACGCAGCTCTCCGTCGATCTCCACGCGCAGCGGCGAAGGAGTGCAACCTTTCGTGTCCTTGTGGTTACGACACCAGCCCTCGATGGTGCCCGGCTTGGGCTTCCACTCCTTGGCGCCCTTGGAGGAGAACACCCACATCTCGTCGACCGACGCGTGCCAGTAGTTCCAAAACGAGCCGTCGAACTTCTTGGGGCACGGGTCGGGGCGCCCGCCGAGCGAGCAGATCAGGCCGCTCTTGTCATGCTCGATCGTCACATTGGCTGCCCTGAGCGCAGCCTCACCGGTGTCGGGCGTGCCCACGCACTGGTTCGCGACGACGGTTCCGTCCACGTCGGCGACATACAGCCACACCTGCCCCGCATCCAAACAAGCGCCGACCGCGTTGCTGCCTTGCTTCGACGGTTGCCCGACGGGTGGCGCATCGTCGGCGACGGCTAGCGGCGCGGTGCAAAACAGCAGCGCGGCGAGGAGACTCAGCACACGGCGCATGGGAGGTCCTTCCAATAGGCACTGGGGCCAGTACCTTGACAGTACTGGCCCCAGATTTCAGGGGTGGGGTCAGCCGCGCACGTAGTCGAATTGGGTGCCGTAGGTGATGGTGTTTCCTACTTGCACACCGACGCGCCAGGTGGTGCGGCCGGGGTTGTGTTGGCCGTAGGTGAGGGGGATGGAGTAGCCGCCGTTGGCGTTGGTGGTGCGTTCTTGCGACTTGGCCCAGGTGCCGTTGGGCAGCTTCACCTCCGTCCACACTCGCGCGTTGCTTGCGCCCCGAGCGGTGCCCCACACGTAGGTGGTGGTTCCGACGCCAGCGGTACCCGCCGACGCGCTGCTCACCGTAACCACGCGCTGGAAATCGAACGTCGCGCTGCGTGCGACGGTGGAACCAGTCTGGACGGCGACGCGCCAGGTGGTGCGGCCGGGGTTGTGTTGGCCGTAGGTGAGGGGGATGGAGTAGCCGCCGTTGGCGTTGGTGGTGCG
>NZ_CAMYFI010000051.1 GCF_947255005.1 uncultured Tessaracoccus sp.
AGCGCTTTGCGGGCGATGGCCGTCTCGCGCACCATCGCGGCAAGCTCATCGGGCTCAAGCGAGAACGCGGAGTCGACACCCCCGTCATCGCGGGCGAGCGTGACGTGCTTCTCGACGAGCACCGCGCCGAACGCGATGGACGCGACGGGAACGCCGATGCCCATGGTGTGGTCGGAGAGCCCCACGAGCACGTCGAACGCGTTCGCCATCACCGGAATCGAGCGAAGATTGGCCGACGCTGGGTCCGCCGGGTAGTCGGCAGTGCACGACAGCACGACGATCTGCTCGTTGCCGGTGGAGCGCGCGGCTTTCACCGCAGCATCGATCTCGGCGATCGACGCCATGCCTGTAGAGATGATGACAGGCTTGCCCGTCTCCGCCATCGCGCGGATCAGCGGCAGATCGACGATCTCGGAGCTCGCCACCTTGTAGGCCGGGGCGCCCAGGCCCTCGAGGAAATCCACCGCCGTCGGGTCGAACGGCGACGAAAACGCAAGGATGCCCTTGTCAGCCGCGTGCGCGAAGATCTTCTCGTGCCATTCCCACGGCGTGTGGGCCTCGTCGTAGAGGTCGTAAAGACGCCGTCCGCCCCACAGCTCGTGCTCGTCGGAGAGACGGAAACTGGGCGTGTCAGCGTCGATGGTGATGGTGTCAGCCGTGTAGGTCTGCAGCTTGATGGCGTGCGCCCCGGCCTCGGCCGCCATGGTGACGATGTCCAGCGCGCGCTGGAGATCGCCGTTGTGGTTGCCACTCATCTCAGCGATGATGAACGGATCCGACTCAGGCCCGACGGGCACCCCGCCAATCTGAATGGGCTCGGCCATGACTACTTCCCTTCAAAGATCTTGCGCGAGTGGATGACCTCGACGGTCTCGCCACCCACCTCACGAGCGTACCGCTCCACCTCGGTGAAACCCTGGCGCGTGTTGAAGTCGACGGCCGACTCATTCGCGACGAGCGTCTCGCCGTCGAGCTGCGCCAGACCCATCTCATTTCGCGCGAATTTCACAGCCTCACGCTGGATGGAGATCCATGCCGGGAACATGGCTCCGCGCTCGCTCAGCCCGTCGTTGTCGAGGTAGTAGCCCCACCAGGCCTTGTCACCGTCGATATCGAAGAATGTCACCACGCCGGAGGGCACCCCGTCGCGCTCGTAGATGAGTACCCGACGGGTTGGGTCCTGCTTCGTCTTCTCCCACCACGCGGCGTGCTCGTCGGCACCGATCTCGTGTTGGGTGAGGGAAACGCGGCGCACCTCGTCGTGGTTGCGCCAGCGACGCATCGCGTCGAGGTCGGCGTCCGTGGCATCACGAAGCATGGTGTTTCCTTTCGACGTGGAGGGCCCATCCTACTGGGAGATGAGCGAAGGCCCATCAGCGAACAGGCTACAGCGAGAACCCCTCGGATGACGTCACCTGACCCGAGCACACAGCGCGACGGAGGCGCCACAGCGTGTCCCTGGTCCAAGCAAGTGAGCATGGCGATGACACATACCCCCGGCAGACCAGAGCGCTGCTTGCATTTAGATTTGAAATGAGCATAATGGGAGTTAAGCAAAGACCTCGCCCTTCCTATGGGAACAGCGGGCTTACCCCTCGGATTACTGCTACGGCACCCGGGGGGTTGCTTTTTATCACGGTGACTGTTTGCTGTGTTAATTCCAGCACGTCTCGTTGGCTGTGGGTGGCGTGCCTGCGGTAGACGTGCGCAACGACGTCTGGCAACCAGAGCAGCGGCTCCACGGACGGTGAGACGTGCACTGCCGACAAGGTTCGGGGGATTGCTCCCTCCTTGCGGAGCTGTTTCAGCACCCAATTGTCACGGTCCGTGTCCTGGGAGTGATTCTGTTTCTCGAAGACAAGCAGGTCGGGAGTAAGCTGGTCGAGCGGTGAGGCTGGGCCGGCGATCGCTGTGGCTAGTTCTTTGAGGCAATCGCTGCGCATGTTCTTCACGGAACTCATCTCTTCGGAATCTGTCGTATCGGCGGTGGTACCAATACGCACGGCTGCGATGATGCATGGATCACGATACTTCGCGAGGTAATTCACAAGATTACGAATCTTGGTACGACCACCTGTGGTCATTGCAAACTCAGTGGAGTGCCACCAATTGCCACCTGCGATGTCTATGAGATCCTCTCGCGTGTCGGTTAGGTCTTTGTCTTGCAGGATGACTGCTGCCATCAAATAGAACGGCTGATGCCCCGCGTGGCGTCCCTCTCGAGGTTGGTATGACTCGTCGATGTAGGCAATACGAGAGCCAGAGGGGAGCGCTTGGTAGCGGCTGACCAGCATCCTCTTCTCGTGATCATTGATAGCTCCCAACAGTCAGCCTCTCTGCAGCGTCTCGACCAATTTCTTCGCTCCAACTTTCCCATGTGTATACCGTGAGCTTGCCTCTGTATCCCTGACTTCCCGTCCCATCGAGGGATTTTGTTGGGGTGAAGCTGTGGCCGCGGCCCTGGAGGTGGCGGAAACAATCTGGGTGGCGAGTAAGCAGCACAGCAGGCGGGAGCCATCGCTGCAGTACCTGCGTCCGAGGTACGGACCTAAGTTCTTCTGGTGTCGGGCTGGCTGCTGAACGAGCCCCTTCGTGCAGCGTGGGTGCATTGCTTCGCTGCGCAACACCCGCAACACTATCTTCCTCGCCGGCGCGCGGTAAGCTGGCTTACGACTCAATCGCCCCCAAGGAGAAGTGATGGCCCAACTCAGCCGCGACCAGCTCAAAGAAATGATGGCCGAGGTGCTCCGTCGTCAAGACAAGACGATGCCGGAGTCTGAAGACGCCGCGCTCGACGAGATCGGGTTCCGCTCCCTCGACTTCTCGGAGCTCGCATTGCGTGTGGAGGACGAACTCGACGAGGAGCTCAACTTCGACGCTCCCGGTCTGCGCTCCATCCGCACCGTCGCCGACGTACTCGACTTCATCGACGAGCTGCAGCAACAGGCATGACCAACGACCACCCCGACGCTCCCCAGCCACCACTCACCGCAGCGAATCGCATCGTCGCCGGAGAGTTCGACGGCACCTGGGCTGACCTCGATCCCCTCGAACTGCCCGAGTGCGCCGCCGTGTTCGTGCGCGACGACCTCGAGGCGTTGCGCGCTGTGTGGCATCAACAACAGCACCAGCGGGAGTTGCTCGTCGCGGCAGAATCGCGACGCGAGCCCGGCCTCGAACAAGATCTGCTCGACCTCGGGCTGAACATCGTCGCCGACGGTGCCGTCGTCGCGGAACCTGCCGAGCAGCGCCGCCCCCGTCGCGGGCGCGTCTGGCTGCTCACTTCGGGCTCCACCGGGCGCCCGAAGCAGGTGGGCCACACCCTCGACACGCTCCTCACCGTGCGCGGCAAGCAGCCCGCCCGCACGTGGCTCAACCCGTACACGCCTGGCGCCTACGCGTGGTGGCAGGTCACCACGCTGGCGCTCGCGCACCCGGGCACATCGATGGTGTGCGTCGACGGCGGGCACCCCTGGGCGGAGCAGGCAGCCAAGTACGGCGTCGACGCCGCCTCTGGCACGCCGACGTTCTGGCGCCAGGCGCTCCTAACCCAACGCGACGAGCTGCGCGATGTCCACTTCAAACAGATCACGCTGGGCGGCGAACCCGTCGACCAAGCCGTGATCGACCTCCTCAAAGACGCCTTCCCGAACGCGCGCGTCTCCTGGATCTACGCCTCGTCGGAGGCCGGCGCTTCCATCGCTGTCCACGACGGCAAGGCCGGCTTCCCCGAGGCCTGGCTCAGCAACCACAAGGAAGGCCGCCCGGCGCTCAGCGTCGACGGTGACGAACTGCTCATCGCCTCCCCCCACCGCGGCGACGGCGTCGCCGAAACCCTGCGCACCGGCGACCGCGTCGAAATCCGCGACGGCCGCGTCCACATCACCGGCCGGCTCGGCTCCGACGAGATCAACGTCGGCGGCACCAAAGTGTCCGCCGGCAAGGTGCGCGGCGTGCTGCTGGAGCACCCCGGCATCGCCTGGGCCGCCATCAAAGCACGCAAGGCCCCCATCGTCGGGCACATGGTGCAGGCCTCCGTCGTGCTCGACGACCCGTCGCTCACCCAAGACGACATCATCCGCTACTGCACCGAGCGCCTCGCCGAGACCGAGGTGCCCCGTCGCGTGCGCATTCTTGACGAAATCCCCCTGAAAGAGAGCTTGAAGTCCGATGTCTAACCCACCCATCGAACCAGCGTCCTGCGTCGTCGTCTCCGGCGGCTCACGCGGGCTTGGCCTCGCCATGGTGAACGCCATCCTCGACCGGGGCGCGAAGGTGGCAACCTTCGCCCGCACCATCACGCCAGAGCTCGAACAGCTGGCTGAACGGTACCCGGATCGCGTGCACATCGCCTCCGTCGACGCCACCGACCACAAGGCCCTCAACGCCTTCGTGAAGGATGCCGAGAAGAAGCTCGGGCCGGTCGACGCGCTCGTGAACAACGCCGCCGTCGGACAGGACTCGCTGCACGTACACACCTCGCCCGAGCGCATCGAGCAGATCGTCAGCACCAACCTCACTGCACCGCTCATCCTCACCCGCACGGTGCTGCGCCGCATCATGGCGGGGCGCGGCACTGGCCGGGTCGTGTTCGTCACCTCCATCTGCGCGCAGCGCGGCTATGCGGGGCTCGTCGCATACTCCGCGACGAAGGGCGGCCTCGACTCGGCGATGCGCACCATCGCGCGCGAAATGCATGGGCGCGTACTGGCGAACTCCATCGCTCCGGGCTTCTTCGCCTCCGAGATGAGCTCGGTGCTGGGCCAAACCCAGCTCGACACCATCACCCGCCGCACCCCCACCGGCCGCCTCGTGGAGCCGGAGAACGTCGTGCCGCTGCTCGACATGCTCCTGTTCGAAGACACCAACATCAACGGCCAGACGCTGGTGGTCGATGGCGGCGGCTCCATCTGATTCCACGCTCATCACCAGCCGTCGGGGCACCACCTGCCCTGGCGGCTGTCTGCATATCCACTCCTACACCACAGACGGGCGCCGCTGGTGCTGGCGCCCAGCCCGCCCCGAACCTGGGGTGAGGTATGCCGTCGATGTTGAGCTGACCGCCAACCCACCCGCGGCCCTGGCGCGGCGCCTTCCCTCCGGCGAGGACTTTTGGCGCGCCTGGACGAGGCTCGAGGTGGTGGCGAAGCTCCTCGACACGCCCGTGCTCACCCTGCTCGGGCGCGGTGAGCTCGGCGCCCCAGCGCAGGCGGGCATCAGCGTCGAATACGTCGAGCTGGACGGCGCGCTCGCCTGCCTCGGACGGACGAGCTAACCCGATATCCACACGCGTTTACCAAAACGGGCCACAATCGGCGATCTGAGCAAACGAATGTGGATATCGGGTTACCTCGCGCCAGTGACCACACCCGTTTTCGTTTATTTCGAATAATGTACGCTGGGTGCATGACCACCGACACTGCCCCGCACACGGTCTTTCCACCCGACGATCTCGGCCAGCTGGATGATCTCTCGTTATTCCTCGAACAATCCCCTCAACCAGCAGCGCTGCTCGGCCCGGACGGACAACAGGTCCCGTTACCGATGGAGGCGTATCGCATTCTGTTAGACGTAGTCACAGCAATGCGCCAAGGCCAGGCCATCACCATCGCCCCGCAAGAGCAACAGCTCACCACACAGCAAGCGGCGGACCATCTCGGGATCAGCCGCCCAACGTTGGTTCAACTCCTCGAATCAGGCCAGCTCCCGTTCACCAAGTTGCCGGGTAGCCGTCATCGGCGTGTGCTTCTCAAGGATGTTCTCCGCTATCAGCAAGACATGCGCCCCGCCCGAAAAGCGACGCTGGGCCAGCTCACTGCGGAAGCCCAATCCGATGGCTTGCTCGACGCACCAGCAGCTGACTACCGAACCGCATTACGCAAGACCCGACACAGCAAGCGTCCGGAAAGCTAAGTCCGGCTGACAGCGCTGGCTCAGGCAGGAGCTGAGCGTTTCGCAGAAGCCGCCGAGGGACTGCTGAGCTAAGGGGGTCTCCGCGCGAGCTAACCCAATATCCACACGCGTTTGCCGAAAAGGCACAAAATCGACGATCCGAGCAAACGAATGTGGATATCGGGTTAGCTTCCCGAGCACCCCCCTCCACATCTGCTCTGCGTGGTGCCGAGCCCGGTGCGGGAGCCCCCCGGTAGGGTGGGTGGCACCGAAAGGAGACCGCATGACGAGCCATCCCCTCCCCACCGTGGGCGTCGCGTTGCTCAGCATGGGCAACCGCCCGAAGGAGCTGGCCGCCGCACTCGATGCGCTCGGCCGGCAGGAGGGCGTAGAGCTCGACGTCATGCTCGTGGGCAACGGCTGGCGCCCTGAAGGGGTGCCGAGCTGGGTTCGCACCCACTACTCGGAAGAGAACCTCGGCTGCCCGGCTGGGCGCAACCTCGCCGCCTCCCTCGTTAACGGCGAGTTCCTGTTCTTCTACGACGACGACGGCCTCCTCCCCGAACCCGACACCCTCGCCCGGATGGTCCGACGATGCACCCCCGGCGTTGCAGTGGTGCAAGCCCGCGGCGTCGACCCCAGCGGCGTGGCTTCCCCACGCCGCTGGGTGCCACGCCTAAGGAAGTCCGCAGAACTGACCGGTGGAGACGTCGCCGTGTTCTGGGAGGCCATGGCGCTGTTCCGCAGGAGCGCGTTCGACGAAGTCGGCGGCTGGTTCGGCGAACTCTTCTTCGGCCACGAAGGCACAGACATGGCCATGCGCCTCATCGACCGCGGCTGGCGCATCGTCTACGCTCCCGACATCGAGGTGAACCACCCCGCCACCTCGGCCGCCCGCCATCCCCACCACTTCTGGTCCACCATGCGCAACCGGGTGTGGGTAGCCAAACGAAACCTCCCCTTGCCGATCCTCCCCTTCTACCTCGCGCTGTGGACGACGGCCACGGCGCTGCGCGCCCGCAGCGGCGAGCGGCTACGCAACGTCGTCAAGGGATTCAAGGACGGCTGGAAGACGCCGCTGCCGGTGCAGCGCGAACCCATCCGCTGGAAAACGGTGTGGCGGATGACGAAACTGGGAAGGCCCCCGCTGTGGTGAGCCACGACGTCTGGTGGGCTGGGGTGATGAGCCGCAGCCACATCACCTACGGCGTCGCCTGGCTGCGCGAGCTGCTGCGTCGCGAACCAGGCGAGGTGGCGGTGCACATGTTCCCTGCCCGCTCCTTCCACACCTCCGAAGAGATTTCGACGAGCCTCGTCGCCGCAGAGCTCGACGACCCCCGGCTCACGGTCGACCTCTGGGACGGCACCAAGACCCCCCGCAGCTCACGCCATTGGCTGATCAGCACCGGAGCGGTGGGCATCAAACCGTGGCTCCGCCTCACCGCCACACATCCCTTCAAGCGCCTCACCGTAGTGGTCACCGACGAGGGCCTCGGCACCTACGGCAACTGGAAATCTCGCCACGACGCCACGCTGCGCCAAGGGGGCAGGGATCCCAAGGCCGCCCTGCGCACCACCGCCGTGGAATGCGCGACGGCGCTCCTCACCCACATCCGCTGGCCGCTGCACGTCCAAACCGGTTCGGGGCGCTGGGGGCTCAACAAGCCGGTGGCCGACGAGTTTCGTCGCACCGCGCCTGCCCCGGACCGCTCGAGCGAGCGCGTCGTCTTCCTCACCCAGCCGTGGCCCGAGGTGGGGGTTATCTCTGAGGAGCACTACGCGGCGCACGTCGACGACGTGGCCCGCGCCGTGGCAACCGCCGGGCTGGAGTTCGTCGTCGTGCCCCACCCGGGGGAACCCGCCGGGCGCTACGCTCGCTACGGTGCAACACCGACGAGCACCCTCGCCGAATACAATCCGTTGGTGCTGGGCGCGAGGGCCATCGTCGGAGCTTCATCGACGGCGATGCTCAACGTGGCTGCGGTGCACGGCGTCCCGGCGCTGCGGGTTGGGACCCCGGAACTCAGCCGGCTCGACTACGAAATGGCGCCGGATCAGCAGTCGTTGCTGGGGCAATACGCCGCGCCGAGCGTCACTCCGGACGGACTTGGGCGTAGGCTAGCGCAAGGTTTCGGGCGCTGAGCCCACCGGATATGTGTTGGAAGAGGCCAGCTTTGTCGACTGTGAAACGTCTCTGGGAGGAACGCAAGGTGTTGCGGCTCCTCGTGAAGCGCGACCTTCGCGTGCGCTATTCGCAGAGTGTGATCGGCTACCTCTGGACGGTGCTCGATCCGTTAGCTACAGCGCTCATCTACTTCATGATCTTCGTGGTCATCTTCGAGCGCAGGGATGCCGGGCACACGCCGTATTTCTTGTTCCTGCTCGCCGGGTTGCTGCCGTGGCAGTGGTTCAACGGCGCGGTGAATGAATCGATGCGTGCGCTCATCGCTGAACAACAGCTCGTGAAGTCAACGCAGCTCCCCCGCGAGATTTGGGTGGTGCGCGTCGTGGCGTCCAAGGGCCTGGAGTTCATCTTCTCGCTGCCCGTTCTGGTGCTGTTCACCATCGTGTACATGATCCGAGGAGAGACACACCTCGACTGGGGGCTGTTGCTGTTCCCCGTCGGGATCGCACTGTTATTCCTGCTCATCACTGGCTTTGGTCTCTTCTTGGCCCCGCTGACGGTGATGATGTTCGACATTCAGCCGACGGTGCGCATCTTCCTGCGCGTCTACTTCTACATGACGCCGATCATCTTCAACCTCGAAAAGCTCGACAAGCTCCACGGTTGGCAGTGGGTGTTCCAAATCAACCCGCTGGCGGGCATCCTCGAACTGTTCCGGGCGGGCTTCTTCCCGAATCCGGTGCGGTGGAACGTCGTGGGCGTCTCCGTGCTCGGCACCTTCCTGCTCTTGGGCATCGGGGTGTGGACGTTCAAGCGTCTGGAACGAACCGTGTTGAAGGAGATTTGATGTCCGACGTGGTGATCTCCGCGAGAAACGCCGGCATCGAGTTTCTGCGTTCCAGGAAGCGGCAGCTCTCCTGGCGTGAGCTCGTGTTCAAGCGCAAGGCGACGGGTGACCGTTCGACGTTCTGGCCGCTGCGCAACGTGAGCTTCGACATTACCGCTGGCGAGGCAGTCGGCCTCGTCGGCGCGAATGGCGAAGGCAAGTCGACGCTGTTGAAGATGATCGCCGGGGTGCTCCTGCCCGACGAGGGCACCGTCGAAGTGCACGGCGGCGTCGCCCCTATGATCGAGCTCACCGGCGGGTTCGTGGGCGACCTCGCGGCGCGCGAGAACATCTACCTCACGGCTGGGCTGCACGGGCTCAGCAAGGAGGAGATCGACGAGAAGTTCGACGACATCGTCGACTTCGCCGGCCCGCAAGTAAAAGATGGCCTCGACGTGCCGTTTAGGCACTTCTCTTCGGGTATGAAGGTGCGCCTGGGGTTCTCCGTCATCACACAGCTCGACCAGCCCATCGTGCTCGTCGACGAAGTGCTCGCCGTGGGCGACAAGGCGTTCCGCGAGAAGTGTTACCGGCGCATGGAAGACTTGCTCAGCACCGGCAAGACGCTGTTCCTGGTGTCACACTCGGAGGCCGATTTGAAACGCTTCTGCACGCGCGGGCTGTACCTGCGCGGTGGGGGGCTCCACATGGACGGCGAGATGCTCGACGTGATCGCGGCCTACAACGAGGACATCGAAAAGCAGATGCCCTAAGCGTCGAACGCACTCGCAGCCTCCTCGGCGTGGCCGGATATGCTTCCCAGTAGCTTGGTGTTGGCTTGCAGGAAGGAACGAGTGTGAAGATCGCGGTGATTGCTCTCGGCAAGATCGGCCTACCTCTGGCCGTCCAGTTCGCCTCGTTAGGCCACGACGTCGTCGGCGTGGACGTGCAGCAGTCCGTGGTGGATCAGGTCAATGCCGGGCGCGAGCCGTTCCCCGGTGAAGCGCACCTGCAGGAGAAGCTGCACGAGCTCGTCCCAGCGGGCAAGCTGCGCGCCACTACCAGCTATGCCGACGCGATCCCCGGCGCCGAGTCCATCGTGATCGTCGTGCCGTTGTTCGTCGACGACGACACCTGGCAGCCTGACTTCGGCTGGATGGAATCCGCCACGCGCAGCTTCGCCGAGCACCTCTCCCCTGGCACGCTCGTCTCCTACGAAACGACGCTGCCCGTCGGCACCACGCGCGGGCGTTGGAAGCCGATGATCGAAGAGATCTCGGGCCTCACCGAGGGCGAGGACTTCCACCTCGTGTTCTCCCCCGAGCGCGTGCTGACCGGGCGCGTCTTCGAGGATCTGCGCAAATACCCGAAGCTCGTCGGCGGGCTCAGCCCAGAAGGCACGCGTCGCGGCATCGAGTTCTACGAGCAGGTGCTCACCTTCGACGAGCGCCCCGACCTGCCGCAGGGCAACGGCGTGTGGGACATGGGAACCGCCGAGGCCGCTGAGATGGCGAAGCTCGCCGAGACCACCTACCGCGACGTCAACATCGGGCTGGCCAACCAGTTCGGCAAGTTCGCCGCCGCCCACGGCATTGATGTGCACAAGGTCATCGACGCCTCCAACTCGCAGCCCTACAGCCACATCCACCGCCCCGGCATCGCCGTCGGCGGCCACTGCATCCCCGTCTATCCGCGCCTGTACCTGTACACCGACCCGGAGGCGACGATCGTCCGCACCGCCCGCGAGGCCAACATGACGATGCCGGAGTACGCGGTCGGCCTCGCAGAGGGGGCTCTTGGCTCGCTCGAGGGCCGCACCGTCGTCGTGCTCGGTGCCTCCTACCGGGGCCGGGTGAAGGAGACCGCCTTCTCCGGCGTGTTCCCGACGGTGCAGGCCTTGCAGGCCCGAGGGGCGCGTGTGCTGGTGCACGACCCAATGTTTTCCGACGACGAGCTCGCCCGTTACGGTTTCGACGCCTACCACGCGGGTGAGCCGGTCGACGTCGCCGTCGTGCAGGCCGACCACCCGGAGTACAAGGAGTTCACGCCCGCCGATCTGCCCGGTGTGCAGGTCGTCGTTGACGGGCGCGGCATGCTGGACCGCGCGAAGTGGGAGGGCGTGCGCCTATTCCGTATCGGCGACGGGTCACGTAGATGACCGCTTCCATCGACGGTCGGGTGGCGCATCTGTCGACGCTGCACCCCCCGCGGGATAACCGGATCTTCAACAAGGAGTGCTGCTCGCTGGCCGCCGCAGGGGTGGACACGTGGTTTTTGGGAGCGCAGGAGCGCGACGAGGTGGTCGACGGCGTGCACATCGTCGGGCTGGGCACCGCGAGTGGGGTCGCCGGCCGGTTGAGAGCGCAGTGGCGTGCGTTCCGCGCCCTCAACCGCGTGCGTCCGCAGCTGGTGCACGTGCACGATCCCGAGCTGATCCCCATGGTGTGGCTGTGGAAGACGCTGCGACGCAAGGCCGCCATCTACGACGCCCACGAGGACCTCGTCGGGCAAATGGACGACAAGCCGTACATCCCGAAGCTGCTGCATCCGCTGGCGATGCTGCTCGCCAAGGGCCTCGTGAAGCTGGCCGACAAGGGCTTCGACGGCATCGTCACCGCCACCCAGCACATCGCCTCCCTCTATGACCACCCCAACAAGGCGGTCGTCTACAACTACCCCTACCTGAAGGACTACCCTGCCTCCACCGCAGAGCACGTGCCGGGCCGCGTGGTCTACGTCGGGATGCTCTCGCAGGGCCGGCAGGTGGACGTGATGATCGACGCGGTGCGGAAGGTGCCAGGCGCCACGCTGCTCGTCGCGGGCAAAGCCGACGCCGACATCGCCCCGCTGCTCGCCTCCGACGATCCGCGCATCGACTACCTAGGCATGCTCCCCTCAACGGAGGTTCCCGAGATCGTCGCTTCCGGCTCGATCGGGCTGGTGTTCTTGAAACCGCTGGGCAACTACGTCGATTCGTTGCCGACGAAACTGTTCGAGTACATGGCCGCAGGAATCCCCGCCGTGGTGAGCGACTTCGCGTGGCTGCGCCGCATCCTGGGCAGCCACGACTGCTGCGTGTTCGTCGACACCTCCACCGCCGACGCGCCCGCCGAGGCCATCGCGGAACTGGTGGCGAACCCGGAGCGCGCCGCCGAGATGGGCAGGCGGGGCCGGGCGGCCATCGAGGAAGAGTTCAACTTCGAGGCTGAGGTGCCGACGCTGCTCGAGGTCACCGCACGGGCGGCTCGTCGGGCGCGATGATCCGTCGATTCAAGGAGTTCCTGCACTCCCACGAGTTCGTGGGGCACGTCCTCACCCTCATGACGGGCACGGGTGTGGCGCAGCTCCTGCCTATCCTCACCATGCCGATCATCACCAGGGTGTACTCGCAGGAGGCAGTCGGGGCTTGGGTCGTGGTGATCGCCGTCGCGGGCTTCGTCATCCCCGTCGCGGCATGGCGCTACGACCTGGCGATCATGCTCCCCGAAGACGAATCGGATGCCCGCAGGCTGGTGCAGATCGCATCACGCATCAACCTTGCGATGGCTCTCCTGATCACCACGGTGATGGTGCTGTTCGCGCCCCGGATCGCGGCGCTGTTCGACGGCATGCCGGAAGGCGCGGCTGCGTGGCTGTACGCCGTCGGGCTGCTCACGTGGGCGTTCGGGCAGATGGCGATCTATACCCAGTGGCTGATTCGCTGCAAGCGGTTCGAGTTGGTGAGCCGCAACAAGGTATTCCAATCCACGACGGTGGCCGTCGCCCAGGTGGGGCTCGGCCCCTTGCAGGCGGGCACGCTGGGACTCGTGCTGGGCACGCTGCTCGGCCAGGTGGCGGCGCTGTGCAACCTCTGGCGTGGCGGCGGAGTACCGAAGCGTGTCGAGATGTCGAAGGAGCACACGCGTCGCATCCTGCGCGAGCACCGCAGGATGCCGCTACTCAATGCACCCAACGCGCTCATCGACGCGGTGCGCTTGCAGGGCATCACGTTGCTGATCGGCGCCACCGCGGGCGCGGCGGTCGTTGGTCAGTTCGGTCTGGCCTGGATGCTGGTGCAAGCCCCGACGGCCCTGATCGCCTCAGCACTGACGCAGGTGTTCTTCCAGCGACTGAGCGTCACCCCGCGCGGACAGATGTCGGCGCTCGTGCGTCGGACACTGCGCACCACGCTGCTGGTGGCAGCCGTTCCGTTCCTGCTCATCTACTTCCTCGCCCCGCCCGTGCTGCCGTGGGTGCTCGGCTCAGATTGGGCTGAGGTGGGCCTGTTCGCCGCTGCGCTGACGCCCTGGCTGTACATGAACTTCTCCACCGCCCCGTTGTCGAACCTGTTCGTGGTTGCTGGCCGGCAGGGGTTGATGCTGGTGTTCGCGCTCGTGTACGCCGCGACGCCGCTCGGCATCATCTGGTTCGGGCGCCACGGCGATCTCATGCGCACCGTGCAGCTCATGAGCCTTGGTCAGGCCGCGCTGCTGGCGGTGCTCACGGGGCTGGCGTTGCTCGTCGCTCGCTCCTACGACCGCGAGGCGAGCGAGGCCGCGTAGGCCCGCAGCTGGGGCCTCACGGCCCACAGTTCCAAGGCTCTCTCAGGCGGCACCTTCGTCGCGAGCGTGCCTGCACTCAGCGCCACCGACGTCATGCTGAGCGATGCGACGTGCAGCCAGGCGATCGGAGAATCGAGGAACGTCGAATTCGCGAAGGACAGCACGAGCATCAACCCAACGGACACGCACACCGATTGCTCGGCAACCACCACGCTCGTCGGCCGGGTAGCGTCGCCCGCGAAAGCCTTCAGCCGAGGCCACACCACCACGATGAGGCACGCGATTGCTACCGCCGCGGGCAGCAGCCCGTACTGCGAGAGCAGCTCGAAGAAGCCCGCGTGGGGGTTGATGGCGCCCTGGGTGTCGTAGGGGGCGGCGCCGCGGGCGATCTCGGTCTCGAAGCGACCAGCCCCCACACCGAAGCCGAACGAGTCGGTCCACAGATACACGCCACTGCGATACAGGTTGAGCCGGCCCTGAGTCGAGCCTTGGCTCTCCATCTCCATCCGTGCCCTGAACCGCGGTGAGTACAGCACGACGAGCCCCCCTGCGGCAATCGCTACCGACGCTACGGCCACCAGCGCGCGTCGAGCCTTCGGCCACCATGCCCACACCGCCCACGCCAGCACAGCAGGGCTCACCAGCAACGCCAGGCGGCTTCCCGAATACAGCACGAACACAGGCGTAATCACGGCGGGCAGCAGCATGAGCATGCGGACGACGCGGCGTTCGGCGACCCCGGCCAACGCGACGAGCTGGAACGAAGCCAGCGTGATGAAGTAGGCGAATAGGTTCGGGTTGACGAAAAACGACGCGATGTCCTGCGACGCGAGCCGGATATGCTCCGGCGACCTCTCGAGATAGTTCGGCAGGTGAGTTCCGGTGAGGATCTCGACGACGGCGGGCGCGCAGGCGACCACCCATGCCAGCCCCCATCCTGCGGCGAACGCGCGAAAGGTGCGGAGTGTTGCGGGTTCCACGGAGAGCGCCGCCACGGTCAGGAGGCCGAGCCCGATGCTCATGAGTTCGGAGATGCCGGCGAGATTGTAGGGCTGGAAGAATCCCCAGCCCACCCAAGCCAGGGCAAGCACCAAGGTAAGTACACCCTGTCGGGAGGGGTTGCCGCGAAGGCGCAGCAGCGCGAGCGTGATGAGCAGGACGCTGACGGGCCGGGCAGGCGCGATTCCGGCCACGGTGATGAAGCTGCCCAGAGCGGCTGCCAGCGGCATGCACAGCAGCACCCATCGGATAGCTACGTCGAGGCCGCGTTCGGTCACGGTCGAGCAGTCTACTCGTTGGTGCTGTCGACGCTGCTCGATGCGCCGTCAACCAGGAAGAACGAGTAGCCTGTGGCACACAGTCTGAACAGTCAGGAGACCGATGTTGCACACCCATCTCGTCACCGCGCGGCGATTTGCCCTGAGGGCCGTGCTCGTCGCGGTGGGTGCGATGGTCGTGGCGCTCCTCGCGGGATTCGTGCTGTTCCCGCCAGCGTGGAAGGGGTCGGCGACGATCCAGACTCAGCTCGTCGGCACCGCATCCGGCGACACGAGGCCTGACCTGGCGTCCACCACCGAGCTCATCAGCACAGCGCAGACGCTGCTCCAGTCTCCGCGAGTGATGGGGCCCGCAGGAGCGAAACTCGATCCTCCGCTGAACGCCGCAGCGCTCACCAACCGCGTTGAGCTCAACGCCCCGCCCACGAGCCTCGTGATGGTGCTGCAGACGAGCGCAACGAGCACGTCGGAGGCGGAGGCGACGGTGCGTGCCATCGCCGAGCAGTTTCGCGAGGAGCTCGAGGCCGTGCCGCTGCGCTCCTCCGACGGCCAGGTGAGCCTCCAATGGCGCTCGGTGGATTACGAGGTGGAGCCCGACGCCAGCGCTCAGGCAGGCCCGGCACGACGCGTCAGCTCCGCAGCATTAGCGGGCGTGCTCGTCGGCCTGGCGTATCTCATTTCGTGCGTCGCGCTCGACGGCAAGGTGCGCTCGCACCGGCAAATCGCAGACATCACGGACGACTCCATCGTGGCCTTCATGGACCCGGAGCCGACCCCCAGGCAGGCCGACCGCTTGGCGGGCTCCATGCGTTTCCTCATCCCTCGCAATGTGGCGCAGCCGGTGATCGCAGTCGCGGCCCTCACCGACGCGCACCGCTCGGCCGCGCTCAGCCAGGGGCTCGCCGACGCGCTGCGTCGGCAGGAAACCGACACGTTGGTGGTGGACGCGGACCTGCGCGGCACACCGCTAGGCGTCGGCCCGGAGGGTTTCGTGGATGTGCTGCTCGGGGGCGAGCCCAGTCCCCGCGACGGCGTGCTGATGGCTGGGCAGCGGCCTCCGAACGCCATGGAATTGCTCGCCGGTGCCGACTGGGACGCCGTCATGGCGTCGCTTCGCCACGACGGGGTCACGCTCGTCAACTGCGCTCCTCTGGCGCTCGCCTCCGATGGTGCCGTGGTGGCCAGCCGCTGCGACGCGGTGCTGCTCGTCGTCGCGGAGGACCGTGATCGTCGAAGCGACTTGGCCGAGGCGAGGGCGTTGCTGGGTGCGCTGGAGACGCAGGTGGCGGGCATCGTGTACGAGAGCGCCCGGCCCATCAAGGCGTCGTCGGCTTACGACGCGGGTGCGGCAGCGCTCGGGCGCTGAGCACTCACTGCTTCCCACCCCGCACGTCGGCGACGACGCCGCGCACGTGGGCGACGAACCGCGC
>NZ_CAMYFI010000052.1 GCF_947255005.1 uncultured Tessaracoccus sp.
CGGGGAGCTCGCGTGGAGTGGTGCCGGTGGCGAGGAGCACGACGTCGGCGTCGAGCGCCGTTTCGCCGGTGTCGGAGTTGACGATCACGCGCTCGGCTCCGTCGAGGCGCCCGGTGCCGTCGACGATGGTGATGCCCTCGGCTTCCAGCCGGGCGCGGATGTCGTACGACTGCGCCCGAGCGAGCGCCAGAATGCGACGGTTCACTTCGGCGAAGTCGACGTTCACCGCGTCGGAGCCGCCGTCGATGCGTAGCCCAAGTTCCTTGGCGTTCTCGATGCGGAAGAGCACTTCGGCGGTTGCGATGAGGGTTTTGGAGGGGACGCAGTCGGTGAGCACCGCTGCTCCGCCGAGGCCCGTGCGCTCCACGAGCGTTACCTCTCCCCCCAGCTGGCGCCCCACGAGCGCCGCTTCATATCCGCCTGGTCCGCCGCCGATGATCACAACCTTGGTCACGCCCCCATCCTTGCATACCCAGCGCCTGTCGGCAGCGAAACGAGTGCCCCGCGCCTGCGTCGTGCTGACGCCCTTGCCCGTCGCTGCACCGCCCCCCCGCCCCGCCCTGCCTGGGCAGGTGCGACCTGTGCGGCAACTGAGCGGATCAAGTGTCACCTGCTTCCCGAAGGCGCCTCGTCGCAGCTAGGCAGGTGACACCTGTTCCGGAACAGAGCCGCACAGGTTACGTCTGCCCGGCGGGGGGGTACGCCTGCCGGACGGGGTCAGCGTCGGGCGGCCGACGGCGGCTACAAGAGCGCGCGGGTGCGGACCTCCTCGGTGGCTCGTAGACTGGCTGACATGACGCAAACCCCGGAAGAACTTGCCCGCGCAGCAGCGCAACACCTCAGCACCCTCGTCCCGACGATCGACCTCGCCCTGGTGCTGGGGTCGGGCTGGTCGAGCGGCGCCGACCAGCTGGGCGAAACCATCGCCGAAGTGGAACTGGCGACGGTGCCCGGTTTCGCAAAACCCGTTGTCAGCGGCCACGGTGGCGCGCTGCGCATTGTGCGCACGGCTGGCGACAAGACCGCCGCAGTGTTCACCGGCCGCACCCACTACTACGAAGGCCGCGGCGTCGCCCCCGTCGTGCACGGCGTGCGCACCGCCGCGAGCTGGGGCGCCAAGCAGATCGTGCTCACCAACGGATGCGGCGGCCTCAACCCCGACTGGGCGCCGGGCACCGTCGTACTCATTAGGGACCACATCAATCTCACCGGCGACACCCCGCTCATCGGCGCCACTTTCGTCGACATGACCGAGGCCTACTCCCAGCGCCTGCGCGACGTGGCCCACAGCGTCGACGCATCCCTGCCCGAGGGCGTGTACGTGCAGTTCCGTGGCCCCCAGTACGAAACCCCCGCGGAGGTGAAGATGGCAGGCATCTTGGGAGGCGACCTCGTCGGCATGTCGACGGCGCTCGAAACCCTCGCCGCACGTGAGGCGGGGCTCGAGGTGCTCGGGCTGTCGCTAGTCACTAATGCCGCAGCCGGGATGAGCGGCGACAACCTCAACCACGCCGAAGTGCTGCAGGCCGGCAAGGACGCGGGCCCCCGCCTGGCATCGCTACTCAGCGGCATCGTCGCCGCGCTCTAGGAGGAACCATGTCCATTATCGATGACGCCATCGCCTGGCGCGACGCCGACTTCGATCCCGACACACGAACCGAGCTCGCCGATCTGATCACCAGAAGCGAGTCCCGCGACTCCGACACCGCGCGCCCCGCGCTGGAAGCCATCGAGAGCGCCTTTGGCGGCACGCTCCAGTTCGGCACCGCCGGGCTCAGGGGCCGGCTCGGCCCCGGCCCCGCTCGCATGAACCGCGTCGTCGTGACGCGGGCGGCCGCCGGCTTCGCCCGCTGGCTCCAAGGTGAGGGCATCACGTCCGGGAGGGTCATCGTCGGATACGACGCCCGGCACAAGTCAGCCGACTTCGCCCTCGACACCGCGCAAATCTTCGCCGGAGCAGGCTTCGATGTGCTCCTCACCGACGAGCCCACCCCCACCCCACTCATCGCCTACGGTATCCAGCACTACGGCTGTGTGGCCGGCATCGTCGTCACGGCCTCACACAACCCGCCGCAGGACAACGGTTATAAGGTGTACCTGGGCGACGGCTCGCAGATCGTGCCACCCGTCGACGGCCACATTGCCGCTCGCATCGCAGAGGTTGCGACGGAAGACCTCGCCGCACTCCCCCGCAGCGACGAACGAACCATCATCGGCGACGATCTCCGTGACGCCTACGTCGCCCGCCTGCGGGAATTCGTCGGCGCAGACGCCCCGACGGACGTCCGCTGGGTGCACACCTCGATGCATGGTGTCGGCGCCCGCATCATCCGACAAGCCGCGCGCACCCTCGGGTTTCCGAAGCCCATCGAGGTATCCGAGCAGTCCAAACCCGACCCCGATTTCCCCACCGTCTCATTCCCAAACCCCGAGGAACCAGGTGCGATCGATCTGGCGCTCGCCCTCGCCCGCCACGCCGAGGCGGACGTCGTCATCGCCAACGACCCCGACGCCGACCGCTGCGCCGTAGCGACGAAAATGGACGGCGATTGGCGGATGCTCACCGGCGATGAGCTGGGCACGCTACTCGGCGACGACGCCATCCGCCGCGACGTTCCCGGAACGCTAGCGAACTCCGTCGTGAGCTCTACGCTGCTGCGAACCATGGCACGCGATGCCGGACGCGAACACCAGACCACCCTCACCGGATTCAAGTGGATAGGACGCGTACCGAACCTCGCGTTCGGATACGAGGAGGCCATCGGCTACTGCTGCGACCCGAAGGCAGTGCCTGACAAGGACGGCATCTCCGCAGCCATGACTGTGCTGCGCATCACCGCCGAGCTCAAGGCGGAGGGCAAGACCATCCAGAACCGGCTCGACGACATCGCGCGCCACTACGGCGTCTACGCCACCTCCCAGCTCGCGGTTCGAGTGGCTGATCTGTCGATCATCGCCCAAGCCATGGCGAAGCTGCGCAGCAACCCGCCCACGACGCTGCTCGACGAGCCCGTCACCGTCGTGGATTTGCTGCCAGGATCGCCTGAGCTGCCGCCGACCGACGCGATCGAGCTCACCGGCGAGCGCGTGCACGTCGTCGCCCGCCCGAGCGGGACGGAGCCCAAGCTGAAGTGCTACCTCGAGGCGCGCATGGAGCCCGCCGACGACGTAAGCCGCTCCCGTGAAGCAGCCACCGACCTGCTCAGGCGCCTGCGCGAGGAGATGGCGGAGGCCCTGGGCATCGAGGAGTGATCTCCCGGTTGCTCGACTGAGCGCACACCAGATGGCAATAATCGCCCTACCAGGGCCCAAACTCGCATCTGGTGTGCGCTCAGTCGACGTCAGCGCTACATACCCTGACGCAGCGCCTCGGTAAGATTGGCCCATGACGAAACGGCGGATCTTCGCGTTGTTGGCCGGGCTCCTGGTGTTCTTCATGGCGGCGCCTGCCGCCCATGCGGAAGGCAGCACCCCGTATCGCGACATTCATGTTGACGTGCGGCTCGACGAACAAGGCACCGCCCACGTGGCCATGGAATTCACCATGGAGTTCGACCGGCGGCCGGGGCGAGGCCCCGCCCTGCAGTTTTTCACTACACAGAAGGACGGCAAGAACCCAGACGAAGAATACGTGTTCGACTTCTCCAAGCCGAGGGTCTCTTCCCCCACCGGCGCTCGAACGGACCTAGATGAGGAGCGCGGAATGCACGCGGTGGTGTGGCGGATCGGCAGCAAGGATGTGCGCTACCGCGAGCCCCAACAGTACAAACTGGAGTTCACGGTGAAGGGCATCGCCTGGGACGACCACCCGGAATCCGGGCTCGCGGAGTTCAGCTGGCAGATATTTTCCGATCTCGACTCACGGTTCACCAACTTTGATACGACGCTGTCCGGCCCGGTGGCAGTAGAAAAAGCAGCCTGTTTCACTGGCGTCGGCAACCGGACCAAGTGCGCTGCACGCATAGATTCTGGCAAGGCTCACGTCCACGTCGACAGTGTCCCCGTCGGCCAGGGCATACAGCTCGTGGCAGGCTTCCCGAAGGGCACCTTCAATGGCGCAACCCCTAGTAAACGACGGATACCCACCCTCGGATCCAACCTTACTCCCGGTGTCGTCCCAGGTGCGACAGCCGGTGGCCTCGCCGCCGTCGCGGCCATCGGCACCTGGGTGATGGGACGGCGCGCGAAGCGTGACCTCGTGTACCTCGGGCTCACCCCCGGCCTAGCGCCGGCGGAGGGCGAGGACGCTCCTGTCGGGCTCAGAAACACGAGCAAGATTCCTGTCGCGGTGCAATTCCAGCCGCCGGCGGACGCCACGCCTGGCGAGATCGGCACACTCATCGACGCGACAGCGGACAGCATCGACGTGTCCGCCACCATCATCGATCTCGCCGTGCGCGGCTATATCCAGATCATCCCCAGCCCGAGCGGCAAGGAGTTCACGCTGCGTGCACTGGGCAAGAGCACCAAGGGGCTGCGCCCCTTCGAACGCTCCCTGCTCGGCACTATTTTCCGAGGCCAGCCGACGCGCTCCACGCAGGATTTACGCGACGAGCGCTTCCACGACGTCGTGGCCCAAGCACGCGCCGGCCTGTACAACGCGATGACAGCGAACAAGTGGTTCGTGCAGGATCCGCGAACGAGCGGCGCGAAGAAGGCTTCACTCGGTGGCGTCATCGCGCTCGCCGGGGCAGGGCTCGGATGGTTACTGTTTGAGCGTTCCTTGGCACTGCTCGGGCTGCCGCTAGTTGTGCTGGGCATCGGCTTGGTGTTCGTGGGAATGACCAGTAAGCGCCGCACTGCACGCGGCTCGGCGATGCTGCAGCAAGCGCGCGGCTTCGAGTTGTACCTGCGCACCGCCGAGGCCGATCAGATCAAGTTCGAGGAAGGCATCGACGTCTTCAGCCGGTACCTTCCCTTCGCCATGGTCTTCGGGACGGCGGACCGCTGGGCAACAACGTTCGAGCAGCTTGAGCGCGAAGGCCGCTACCGCGCTGATCGGAGTTGGATTGCCGGTGATGCTCCCTACGACGTGTGGTTCTACAGCTCGATGGCCAACAGCTTTGCCAGCTCGTTCTCTGAATCTGTGAACGCCGCCTCCGCGGCCCACGCGAGCGTGAGCTCGTCTGGCGGTTCCGGGTTCAGCGGCGGCGGTGGCTTCGGTGGTGGTAGCGCCGGCTCGTGGTGAGGTAGACCTCCTTGAGATCGTTTCGAGACGACCGCTTCGCGGTCTCCTCAACGATCGGGTTAGGGGTAACGCGCGGTCTCCTCAACGATCGGGCTAGGGGTAACGCGCGGTCTCCTCAACCATCGGGTGGATAGCCCCGTAAACCCCCTCTGACAAGGCCATCCAAAATTGTCAGAGGTGCCGTCTACAGTGTTGTACGTACCTGGGAAAGGAGGTGAACAAGGCATGTTGACGGCAACCGGAATCGACGCATTACAGCTCGCGGCAGACGCGCGCCAGCAGCGCAAGCTGGCGCAAATCGCGGAGGTCGTTGGCCTCGCGCAGGCGGCAGAGGAGTACCATGTGACGCGCTCCGACGTGCAGGAAGCCGTCGAGCAGATCGCCCAGGAAGCCGCCATCACGGGGCGTCTCGGTGCTCCTGCTGTGGGTGAATTCTTCGCGCTCGAGGCCGCCGCGGTGCTGGGCGTCAGCCCCGGCGCGATGTTCATGAAGCTCCATAGCATTCTGTCGGTCAAGCATCGCCACCCCATCATGTGGCAACGCTTCCTCGCCGGCGAAATCTGGTGGTACGAGGCGGCGGAGGTCGAAGATTTGTGCAGCAGCCTCACGCTGGAGGCCGCCCGCCGCGTCGACGAGTTGGTCGACGTCGCGCGTCGCACGCTCTCTTGGTCGGCGGTCGTTCAGCGGATGCCGCACTACATTGCGCTGGCATGCCCCGAAGAGGCACAACGCCAACAGCAGCGCCAGGCCGCACGTAGGCACGTGCGGGTGGGTAAATTTGAGCACGGCAGCGTTCACATCGACGGCCTACTCGATGCGCGCGATGCCGTCGATTTCGAGGGCGCCATCTCTGAACTCGCCAAGCGCCTTCCCGACCCCGACGATCCGCACGCGGTGTTGACAGCAGACGAGAAGCGCCAGATCCGCCGAGCTGCCGCCGTAGGCGAGCTTGCCCGTGCTGCGCTCGGGCAAGATCCGCTGCCCACGCACACGCTCGTCGTCCACCTGGACACCACAGCTCCGGCACTGGATCCCGACGACGACGGCACCGGCTCAGCGTGGGTCGAAGGCTGGGGCTCGCTACTCAGCGAGGATCTCCCCCGCTTCCTCGTTGGTTCCAAGGTGACGGTTCGCCCCGTCGTGGATATCCGTCGCCTCGCACCTGAACACCAGCACGACCCCTCGCTGCCGCTGCGCTTCGCGATCCAACAGCGCCACCCGGTAGAGGTGTTCCCTTATGGCACTCGGCCGTCGCGGTCCTGCGATCTCGACCACGTCGAGCCCTACCGCGACGATGACACGCCCGGCCAAACGAGGCCCAGCAACCTAGCCCCCTTGTCACGACGGGTGCATCGCGCCAAGACGTTCGGCGGTTTCGTCCTTCGTCAGCCCGCACCGGGCGCGTTCCACTGGCGCACGCCGCATGGGTGGGAGTTCATCGTCGACGATCTCGGTGTGCACCACATCACTTCACCACCCAGGCGAGTCCCAGCCGAGCCTCCTCCCGAGCCATGGGACGCGCATCCATCTGAACCCCCGCCGCCCGATGAGCCTCCACCTCCTGAACGTGGGTTGCTCGTCGCGCTCCAACATGAGCTCTTCCCCGCTTGCTGAACATTACTGCCTCAGCTAAGGAACCCGCTCACTCGCCAATCGGGGCCCAACTGGGGCCTGTCTGGCCGAGCTTCTCGTCGAGCTTTTGGAACAGCGGGCTGGGTTTCTCCAACGGCGTCCCCGGCACGATGTCGCGGTGCTCCCAAACAGCCAACTGCGATGCGTAATCGCCCTGCAGCGTGAGGTACGTCATGTCACCGTCGGTGACCTCGACGATCTCTGGCTGCGCGGCCCAAATACCGTCGCCGCCGAGCGCCTCGAACACCTTCTGCGCTGAGTGTGGCAGGTACGGCGTGAGCAGCGTGTTGCAGTCGGTCACGGCCTGGAGCGCGACGTAGAGGATGGTGTCTCGACGCGCGAGGTCGTCCTTCTTCTTCCAGGGTTCCTGGTCCGAGATGTACTTGTTGGCCAGTCCGACGACGCGCATCACCTCGGTGATTCCGGCCTTGAAGCGCCGCGCTTCAATGTGCTCCCCGACGGTGGCGAACGCCCGCTCGCACTCTGCCAGCAGGGCGCGGTCGTCGTCGGTGAACTCACCGTGCTCGGGCACCGCACCGACGTTCTTGTGTGCCATCGAGATGGAGCGGTTCACGAGGTTGCCCCACTCGTTGGCGAGCTCGTAGTTGGTGCGGCGAACGAACTCGTCCCAGGTGAAGTCGGTGTCGTTGTTTTCCGGCCCCGCCACGGCAATGAAGTAGCGCAGCGCGTCGGGGCCGAACTCGGCGAGGAAATCTTTCACGAAGATGCTGGCGCCGCGCGAGCTGGACACCTTCGAACCCTTCATCGTCATGAACTCGGAGCTCACCACCTCGGTGGGCAGCTGGAGCTTCCCGATCGACGGGCGCACCTGGCCACCCGCGTCTCCCTCGCCGTTGCAACCGAGCAGGATAGCCGGCCAAATCACGGAGTGGAACACGATGTTGTCTTTGCCCATGAAGTAGTACGACTTCGTGTCGGGCTCGTTCCAGAAGGTGCGCCAGGCTTCCTCGTTGCCGGAGCGCTTGGCCCATTCCTTCGTCGCGGACAGATACCCGATCACGGCGTCGAACCAGACGTAGATCGACTTCATCGGGTTGTCTTCCCAGCCTTCGACAGGCACCTGGATGCCCCAGTCGAGGTCGCGCGTGATGGCGCGCGGGTGGAGGTCTTCCAACAGGTTATGGGAGAACTTGAGGACGTTGGGCCGCCATTCTTGGCGGGTGTCGAGCCATTCGCCTAGTTTGGTGGCGAGCTTCGGCAGGTCGAGGAAGTAGTGCTCGGTTTCGACGAATTTCGGGGTCTCGCCGTTGGTGCGGGAGCGAGGGTTGATGAGGTCAGCCGGGTCGAGCTGCTTGCCGCAGTTGTCGCACTGGTCGCCGCGAGCACCGTCGTAGCCACACAGCGGGCAGGTGCCCTCGATGAAGCGGTCGGGTAGCGTGCGTCCGGTCGACGGGGAGATCGCGCCCATCTGCGACTGCTTGGTGAGGTAGCCGTTGTCGAGCAACGCGAGGAACACGTCTTGTACGACGGCGGCGTGATTCGGCGTCGTGGTGCGGGTGTAGAGGTCATAGCTGAGCCCGAGGCCCTGCAGGTCTTGCACGATCTGGGCGTGGTATTTGTCTGCAGTCTCGCGAGCGGTGAGCCCCTCCTGATCGGCCTTCACCTGAATTGCGGTGCCGTGTTCGTCGGAGCCAGACACCATGAGCACGTTGTGCCCGCGCATTCGCATGAACCTCGAGAACACGTCGGAAGGAACTCCAAAACCGGAGACGTGACCAATGTGGCGCGGGCCGTTGGCGTACGGCCAAGCGACGGCGTTCAAGATGTCGGACATGGGCGTCATTGTATCGCCGCCTAGTCCCCCGCTTCACCTCGCGCGGGCGCCGTCGCGGAATTCCGATCAAGAGTAGATGCGCCGCAGTGTATCCGGGGTACCGAGCCACGCCAACGCGCCGAGTAGCAGAATTGCGCCAGTGATGCCGAACGCCCAGCCGTAGCCCACGGCGTCGGCTATGGCGCCTGCCACGAGCGGCCCGATGATGGAGCCGATGTCGGTCATCATCTGCGTGCTGGCTACGACTTTGCCTGCTGAGCGATCACTACCGATGACGTCCGCAGTCACCGCCTGCGACGCGGGGTTGAACATGCCCGCTCCAAAGCCTGCGAGCAAGCACAGGGGAAGGGTGAGCCACATCGACGCGGTGAACCCCAGCATGATCGTGAAGACGCCCGCAGCTGCCAGCCCGCCCATGATCATGGGTTTGCGGCCGTGCCGGTCGGCGAAGGTCGACGCAAACGGCAGCGCGAGGGCCGTGCCGATCGCGAAGAGTGCGAGCGCCGCGCCCGCCACCCACGCTTTGTCCGACACCACGGCAGCGATGAACAGCGGCACCAGTGCTGTGCGAACGCCGAAGTTCGCCCAGCCGTGCCCGAACAGGCCCGGAATGTTCGCCAGGAATGCCCTATCCCGAAGCGCCTCGGCCAGGGTCATGGGTGCGGCGGCCGGGACGCCGCCCCTCGTCCTCGTGGGTGATGTCGACGGCATCTTCGCCCACATGATGATGCCGGCGATCATGAGCGCACCCGCGTACAGCAGGAACGGCACCGCCACCCCGAACTCGGCCAGCGTGCCGCCAAACACGGGCCCTACCATGTTGCCGATCATGAACATGGCGCCATACAGCGCCGACACCCGCCCACGCATGTGCGGCGGCGCGATGCGAATCAGCAGCCCCATCGCGGAGACGGTGAACATCACGGATCCGACGCCCCCCAGCGAGCGGAAGATCAGCAGCTGCCAATAGTTCTGCGCAAAGGCGGTGAGCGCCGAGGACGCTGCGACGGTGAACACCCCGACGATGTAGATGGCCTTTTCGCCGAACTTTGATACGAGCGAGCCGGCCGGCGTCGCCCACAGCAGTCGGAACACGGCGAAGGCACTCACGACGACGCTCGTCGCGGTGACAGCCGCGTCGGGGAACACCTCTTTCGCCATCGAGTTGGCGAATTGCGGCAGCACAGGGGCGATGAGCCCGAACCCCATCGCAATAGAGAATGCCGCGGCCAGGAGCACCCAGACGCTTGGCGGCAGACTCTCTTTGCTTCTCATCGCCCACATTCAACCACCAAGTGCCAGCAATCTCACCCGCTCGAGGGATCTGCGCATGCCCACCGCCAGCTAGCATCAGCAACTATGCAGACCCGCCCATTGCCCCCGCACTGGTTGCGCACCGACGCGCTCGTGGCGCTCGCGCTCGCCGCGCTGGGCTGTGGCCTATCGTGGCTCGTCATCGCCGCCAACCTGTCGATCTTCTCCCAGTCGTGGGGGATGCAGTGCCTGGGCACCGTCATCGCCTCGCTACCGTTGGTGTGGCGTCGGCGGTTCCCCCTCGTCGCGGGTATGGCGCAGGCCGTGCTGTACACCATGGCGAACTCTTTTACCGGGATTGACATCTACACCTCGCAGGTGGTGCTGTTCCTGGGGTTCTACTCGATCGGCGCGTGGTCGTCGAAGCGCGGCCAGGCGCTGTTGGTGCGCATCTTGATCTGCCTGCTCATGGGGGTGAGCTTCGTGGTGGCGTCGTTTGCGAATCTGGGGAAGGTCACGCAGGCGGAGGCTATCAGCGCCACCCAACTGGCGGCGTTCATCGTGATCAACAGCATCGTGAACGTCGCGTTCTTCACCGGTGCCTGGACTTTCGGTGACCAGGCGTGGGATCAGGCGATGGAGCGGGCCGAACTCGACAACGCCGACGCCAACATCAAGCAGTTGCAAGCCCAGCTGGTGGCGGCTGCCATCGAGGAAGAACGCCTGCGCATCGCCCGCGAGCTGCACGACGTCGTGGCCCACCACGTCACCGCCATGTCGGTACAGGCCGCGGCGGCACGTCGGCTCCTAGAACACGACCCCGGCGCCGCGACCGCGTCGCTCATAGAGGTGGAATCGAGCGCCCGTGCCGCAGTGAGAGATCTCCGCAGCATGGTGCTCACGTTGCGCGACACCGACGATGCGCCCGCTCCGGAACCAACGCTCGCGGATCTCGCTCCGCTCGTCGCAACTGCCCGCAACAAGGGCCAACGCGCCACCTACGAGGAGATCGGTACCCTTCCTGAGCTCACCCCCGCCGCCGAACTCGCGCTCTACCGCGCCGCCCAGGAAGGCCTCACCAACGCCGCCAAACATGCCGGCCCCCATGCGACGGTGCACGTGCGGCTGCGCGGGCTGCCGGATGCCGTCGAGCTGGAAGTCGCCGACGATGGGCGCGGCACTGCAATCTCTCTGCCGGGCACCGGCACTGGGCTCACGGGGATGCGCGAGCGGATCGCCGCCGTCGGTGGCACGCTGGAAGCAGGCCCGAAACCTCGTGGCGGGTTCCGCATCCGCGCCACCATTCCTGCAGGAGCTGCACGATGACCACTGTTCTACTCGTAGATGACCAGGCCCTCATCCGCTCGGGGTTCGCCACCATCTTGAATACAGAGCCCGACATCGAGGTGGTGGGCCAGGCGAGCAACGGCGAGGAAGGCGTGCAGCTCGCGCTCGAGTTGGAGCCCGACGTGATCTGCATGGACGTGCAAATGCCGGTGATGGACGGCATCGAAGCCACCCGCAAGCTCACCGCGGCGGGGTGCCCGTCGTCGGTACTCATCCTCACCACGTTCGATCGCGACGATTTCCTCTTCGAGACGTTGCAGGCGGGCGCCTCCGGCTTCCTGCTGAAGACCTCTGAAGCCGAGCAGCTGATCGACGCCATTCACGTCCTGGGTGCCGGCGATGGGCTGCTCAGCCCGCAGGTGACACGTCGGGTGATTGCCCGTTTCGCCAGCACACGGCCTGCCCCGACGAGCGCCCCCCAGGTGGACGCGCTCACGTCGAGAGAACGCGATACCCTCCTATTACTCGCACGTGGATTATCGAATGCGGAGATCGCCGACGAGCTCTTCGTAAGCTCAGAGACGGTGAAGACGCACGTGTCGAATATCCTCATGAAGCTTGGGCTGCGCGACCGCATCGCGGCGGTGATCTGGGCCTACGAGCACGGGCTCGTCTCCCCCTCAAGCAGCTGATCCCCCACTCGGGGGAACTGCGAAAACCCCTCCTGAGGGGGAAGTGCGACGATCTTCCCCGTCGGTAGCGTAAGTGTCATGATCAGCGTAAGAAATGTGCACCGATTCTTCGGTGAGAAACATGTCCTGAAGGATGTCTCGTTCGACATCAAGCCTGGCCTCATGACGGGTTTCGTCGGCGGTAACGGCGCCGGCAAAACCACCACGATGCGTATCATCCTGGGCGTCCTGGCAGCCACCGAGGGTGAGGTGCTCGTCGACGGCAAACCCACCACACGCGAGTTCCGCTCCAACATCGGCTACATGCCCGAAGAGCGCGGGCTCTACCCGAAGATGAAGGTCATCGACCAGCTCGTCTACCTCGGCCAGCTGCACGGCAAATCAGCCGCCGACGCAAAGCGCCGCGGGCTGGAACTCCTCGAACAGCTCCAGCTCAATGGCGACCCGAAGGACACCCTCGAGTCGCTCTCGCTCGGCAACCAGCAGCGCGCCCAGATCGCCGCCGCCTTGGTGCACGAGCCGGCCGCGCTCATCCTCGACGAGCCGTTCTCCGGCCTCGACCCGGGTGCTGTCGACCAAACCCTCGTGGTGCTGCGCGACGTTGCCGCCACCGGCGCGCCGGTGCTGTTCTCGTCGCATCAGCTCGACGTGGTGGAGCGGCTGTGCGACGAACTCGTCATCATCGCTAACGGCGAGATCCGCGCGAACGGTACGAGGGCCGACATCCTCGCCGCCGACCAGCGCGACGAATGGGAACTCGTCACTGACGGCGACACCGGCTGGGTGCGCGACGCCGGCGTGAACGTCCTCGAGTTCGACGGCAACTACGTCAAGTTCCACTGCGCCGACGAGACGCAGGCCAATCGGGTGCTCGCCGAAGCGCTCCAGCGCGGCCGTGTGCAGCGCTTCGGCCCCGTCCAGCGCACCCTGCACGAGATCTACAAGGAGTTGGCACAGTGACCACCACGCAGACCCCCCAGCAGACCCCTAAGCTCACACCTCCCCCATCGTTCACGTCCATCGTTGGCGTGGTGGCCAAGCGCGAAATCATGACGCGGGTGCTCTCCAAGTCGTTCATCATCTCGACGGTGGTCACCTTGGCCATCATGCTGGCCGCTTTCGTGTTCGCCCCCATGCTCGGCGACTTGGTGGAGGGAGACGCACCCCGCGTCGTCGCCACCAAGGACGTTGCCTCAAAACTCGACGGCGTACCCGACCTTGAGGTGAAGGAAGTGCCCGACGAGGCCGCCGCCCGCGAGGCGGTACAGACCGAGAGCGCGGATGCGGCCATCGTCGCGAGCCAGTCGTCGCCCACCGGCGTGAAAGTGTTCACGCTGGACAGCCCGCCTGAAAGCGTCATGAGTGCGGTGTCCCTCTACCCAGAAATCGAGGTGGTGCAGAAGGTTGCTGCCGACGGCAGCCCCGCCAACGGGCCCAACCCGATGGTCACCTACTTCCTGGCCCTCGGCTTCGGCATCGTGTGGATGATGGCCGCCATCACCTTCGGCATGAGCATCGCGAACTCGGTGGTGGAAGAAAAGCAGACCCGCATCGTCGAGATCCTGCTCGCGTCCGTCACGTCGAAGGCCCTGCTCACGGGCAAGATTCTCGGTAACTCTGCGGCCGCACTGGTGCAGATTCTACTTATGGCGGGCGTCGCATTCCTGGGCATGGCCATCAACGGCACGGCCCTGCCGGTGCAGAACCTCGCCGCACCGATCGGCTGGTTCATCGTCCTGTTCCTCGTGGGCTTCGTGATGGTCGCTTCGCTCTACGCCGCAGCGGCATCGCTGGTGTCAAGGACGGAAGACCTCGCCAACGTACAGCAGCCGATCATGTGGCTCGTGATGCTGCCGTACATAGCGATCCTCCTGTTCAGCGATAACCCGACGGCACTGACCGTCATGAGCTACATCCCGTTCACCGCTCCGGTGGCCGTACCCATGCGGATCTTCCAGGAGCAAGGCGCGGTGTGGGAGCCGGTGCTTTCGCTGGTGCTGCTGATCGCCTTCACTGCGCTGATCATCGCGCTGGCAGCACGGATCTACGACAACGCGCTCCTGCGCACCGGTAAGCCTGTCAAGTGGAAGGATGCGCTGCTCGACAAGTAGCCGGGCTGTCACTTCAAAATCCGTCCCCAGATTCCTCGAACCCCCAAAAAACAGAGGGGTAGGTGAATCTGGGGACGGATTTTGAAATTTTCTCGGCATGCACCCCACGTCGCTGCGCGAGAAAGAACGCTCAGAGCACCGCGCCTGGCTGGTAGGCGGCGGCTTCGGGATTCGCCGCGACGATAGCCTCCACCTGCTGCGCCACCGCATCCACCTGGCGGCCCGCCGTGCCGGCGAGCTTCAACGGCTGAGTGACAAGGGCACCCAGTTCGTCGCGGGTGAGGCCAAGGCGCTCGTCGGCGGCGAGGCGGTCGAGCAGGTCGTTGACCTGCAGGCCCTCGCGCATCTCGAGTGCCACGGCGACGGCGTGCTCCTTGATGGCCTCGTGCGCTGCCTCGCGCCCCACGCCCTTGCGCACCGCGGCCATGAGCACCTTCGTCGTGGTGAGGAACGGCAGGTAGCGCTGGAGCTCCGCCTCAATCACGGCGGGGAAAGCGCCGAAATCTTGCAGCACGGTGAGGAAGGTCTCGAACATCCCGTCCAGTGCAAAGAAGGCGTCGGGTAGCGCGACGCGGCGCACGACGGAACAGGACACGTCGCCTTCGTTCCATTGGTCGCCGGCGAGCTCCCCCACCATCGAGACGTAGCCGCGCAGGATCACGGCCATCCCGTTCACGCGCTCGCAGGAGCGGGTGTTCATCTTGTGCGGCATGGCCGACGAGCCAACCTGGCCCTCCTTGAACCCCTCGGTGACGAGCTCGAGCCCCGCCATGAGCCGCACTGTCGTCGCGACGTTGCTGGGCGCGGCGGCGATCTGCGCGAGGGCGGTGACGACGTCATAATCCAGACTGCGCGGGTACACCTGCCCCGTAGAGGTGAGCACGCGCTGGAAACCGAGCCCTTCGGCGACCTGACGTTCCAGCGCGTCGAGTTTGTCGACATCGCCGCCCAGCAGGTCAAGCATGTCCTGCGCCGTGCCCATGGGCCCCTTGATGCCGCGCGCCGGATAGCGGGCAATCAGTTCGTCGAGGCGCTGCAGCGCGGTGAGCAGTTCGTCGGCGGCGGTCGCGAAGCGCTTGCCGAGCGTGGTGATCTGGGCCGCGACGTTGTGCGAGCGCCCCGTCAACGCCTGGTCGCGGTACTGCACTGCCAGCCTGGTGAGCTGCGCCAGCGTGGCGATGGTGCGCGAGCGAACAAGGCGCAGCGACTCCAAGATTTGTAGCTGCTCGATGTTCTCGGTGAGATCGCGCGACGTCATTCCCTTATGCACGTGCTCGAACCCGGCGAGGGCGTTGAACTCTTCGATGCGAGCCTTCACGTCGTGGCGGGTGATGCGTTCGCGCCCGGCGATCGCGTCGAGATGCACCTCGTCGATGACGGATTCGTAGGCGGCGATGACGTCGTCGGGGTTGTCTCCCCCGAAGTCGACGCCCAGGTCACGCTGGGCGCGAAGCACGGCGAGCCACAGTCGTCGTTCCGCCACCACCTTCGCTTCCGGCGCCCAGATGGCGCACATGGCGTCAGACGCGTATCGATTGGCGAGGACATTGGGCAAGCTCATGCCGCCAGCCTAGTGGGTAGTAGCCGTCGTCGCGCGGGCGTGCACCACAGCTCGCGGCACGTCTCGCTCCACCGCGTACAGACGTGTATCGCGTGCCGTGAACGTTGCGCTCTGAAACGCCTACCGCAACGATCTCGGCGCACGCTAGAGTTCCGCCAGTGGACCCATGTCCATGCAACTTTTCGTACAAGTACACAACCTGCCGACGGAGACGATGCAATGAGGAGAACCGTGGCTTCGCTAGTGTCTTTGACACTAGCGCTGACCGGCGGTGCAGCGATGGCACTCCACGCTGACGCCGCCCCCACCCCAAGAGATCTACCC